>CAXTSH010000146.1:0-5988 GCA_964246925.1 uncultured Acetobacteraceae bacterium | reverse complement strand
GTTTCGCTGGACCTTTACGGCGCGAGCGAGAGCCAGGACCTGAGCAACCCGCTCGGGGTTGGCGGATCCGCGTCCCACGAATGGTTCTTCGTGACCCGGACCTATCATCGCATGACCGGCCGGGATGGAGGAACCATCGGGATCGACGACCGCTTCGCGGCCGCGGGTTTTCAGGACGTGGGCGCCTGGATCATCGGTCGGAACATGTTCGGCCCCGTGCGGGGTCCGTGGCCGGACCACGCCTGGACCGGCTGGTGGGGTGACGAGCCGCCTTTTCACACGCCAGTCTTCGTGCTGACCCACCACGCGCGGCCGACGTTGACCATGCGCGGCGGCACGACGTTCCAGTTCGTGACCGAAGGCTTTCGCGAAGCCCTGCGGCTCGCGACCGAGGCCGCCGGCGAAAACAGGATCCGGCTCGGCGGGGGCGTCGACACTGTGCGCCAGTATCTCTCGGCACGCCTGGTCGACGAAATGCATCTTGCCGTCGCTCCCGTGCTTTTCGGGCGCGGCGAAAACCTGCTTCAGGGGATCGACCTTCCCAGCCTCGGCTATCGATGCTCCAGCAGCATCCCCGGAGAGGCGGCGACGCATGTCACGATTGTCAAATCCGGAGGTGACAAGTGAAGCCGACGGCGTGGTGGCCGGAGTCGCCCGCCGGGCAAGGCGCTTCGCGCCTGAAACTACGGCGACCCGAGCCGCTTTTCCCTGACCCACCCCCAGCACCAGCACGCTACCGCCATAGCCAGGCCAAAATCCTCAATGAGTTTGAACCTGGTCAGTCTGTGGGCCGGCACATCCTCCATCACGGCAAACCAGACCGACAGGAGGTCGACGGCGACCGAGAGGAGGAAGAGGATAGCCAACACGACCACCATGTCGGCTATGCTTTTCTCTCTTCAGCGCCGCGGCAGCACCGTCAGAACGGTCAATGTCATGAAGAGCGGATAAGTTTGGAACATGCGATCCGCAGTCGAAGTCGCCATGAGGTGCAAGGCAGACAGGGCGTCACAGGCGAGAACCGCCGCCAACCCCGCGACACCGAGCCTCTGCAACGTCTCGCGCCAGTCGCCTAACCAGATTTCCACTGCTGCTCGCCGTCATTCGCAATCATTTCTTCTGCCGGAATTGAAAAGTCCCGTTTCCTCAAGGAAAGGTTTCCAAAGGCAAGGCCTTTGGTGGGGTTTGGGGCAAAGCCCCAATCTGTTCTTCTCCCGCAACACGAAGCACATGTCCGCGCCAGACGACGCGGGCGCCGGTGTAGCTTGCCAGCACGATGCTGGCGGACATGATGTCGCGCAGCGGGAGCAGCCAGAACGGGAACGTGGCTGTTGGGCGCAGCGAACGGTCGACCGAGAGGGCGGCGAGCGCGCGGATGAGCCAGGCGGCGGCGAACAACGCGCAGGCGATCGCAGACGCGCCGGTCAGTCCGATCGCGAGGGCCGCCCAGAACAGCGGATATTGGATGATCGAGGTTGCGAACAGGAACGGCTCCAGCGCGCGGATGGTGCGGGCCCAGCGCAGTTCGTGCTGCCAGAGATCGGGCAGCGAGGTCTCCGGGACGGCGGTCATCGGGACGCTGCGTGCCAGGCCGACCTTGAGGCCGAGGCGGCGCACGCGGCGGCCGAGGATGTTGTCGTCGCCGACATGGCCCGCGAGGACGTGCAGGCCGCCGATGCGGGCCAGCGTGTCCCGCCGCAGCGCCATGGTGGTGCCGAGGCAGTCGGCGCGACCGAGCGCGCGGGAGAGAAGCACGCTCGGGAGGAAGGAGTGGGTGATCGCGGTGGCGCCGAGACGCGCGATCGGGCCGCTCGCGGTTGGCAGGCCGACGCAGGCGGTGGTGACGAGGCCGGTGCGCGGCTGCTGCAGGGTGCCGACCACCTGCCGGAGATAGTCGACGGGAACGTGGAGGTCGCTGTCGGAGAAGACGAGGGTGTCGTGCTTGGCGGCACGCATCATGTTGAGCAGGTTGGCGATCTTGCGGTTGGTGCCGTGCGCGGCGGCGTCGACGACGACCGCGATGTCATGGGTGGCGTTGCGGGTCTGTATGCGCCGGACGATCTCGAGCGCGGGGTCGTCGGCATCCGTCACGCCGAACACGATCTGAAAGGACGGGTAGTCCTGGTCGCAGATGGTGGCGAGCGCCTCCTCCAGGCGTGGCTCGTCGCCGCAGAGCGGCTTGAGAACGGTGACGGCGGGCATGACGAGGGTGGGCGCCTGGCGGCCTGCGAAGCGGCGCACGGCGAGCGCGCCCGCAACGACTGCGAAGAGGCCGCACGCGGTCAAAGTTTCGGCGGACGTCGCGAGCAGAGAAAGCATGGACGTCATGCAAGACGATCCTGCGCGTGTCCGGCCCGGGTCACAACCGCCCGCCGGCGCTATTTGCCCCAGATCCGGGCGTAGACGTCGCGGTAGCCGTTGGCCGGGTCGTAATTGTCCTGCTTGCCGCCGTCCAGGTCGACGTTCTTCGCCGTGACCAGGTGAACCGGGGCGACGTAGCCGGATGGCGGCGATCCGGCAAAGGCGCGGTTGAGTTCGTCGACGAGTTGCCAGCCCTGCAGCAGCAGCGGCTCGGGGACGGTGGCGGCCTGGAACTCGCCGGCGCGTATGCGCTCGTAGGCGGACTTGCTGCCGTCGCCGGCGCTGATGTTGACCGGCGGGCCGCCGGGATTGCGGCCGGCCGAGGTCAGCGAGGGTCCCATGAAGTCGTAGTAGAGGTCGTTGATGGCGAGCGAGTAGGTCCATTTGCTGCCGAACCGCTCGAGCAGCGATGTGGTGAGCTGGGGCATGCGCGAGCTGGTTTCGGCGAGCGGCGTGTCCTCGAAGGAGAGGACGGTGGCGGTGGGTTCCTTCTCGATCTGGTCGCGCATCATCTTGGCTTTCGACAAGGCGATGGCGTAGGCGCTGTCGGTGAAGACGACGACGCCTGCCTTTCCGTCGCTCTGGGCTAGGGCGTAGTCGGCGGCGATGGCGGCGACGCGTGCGAGATCGCTGCCGATGTTGGTGATGACGTGCTGGGCGGCCATCGGACCGGGGCTCGGCGCGCCGTGCCAGGCGACGATCCTGATGCCGGCGGCCGACGCGCGCTCGATGTCGGGCTCGTTCTGGACGATGTCGTAGCCGCCGACGATGATGCCGTCGGGCTTGAGTGCCACCGCCTGGCCGAAGGCTGACTGGATGCCGGACACGCTGCCCTGGCCGTCCAGAACGCGGACGGTCCAGCCGATGCGCTTGCCGGCCTGCTGCACGCCATCGGAGACCTCCTGGATGCCGCCGTTGCGCAGGTCGCCCGCGACATAGACGATCGTCTTGCCGGCAACGGCCTTTGGGCCGGTGGTCGGGCCGTCCCAACGGGAGGCGGGAGCGGTCGCGGCCGCGACCGCCTGTTTGGCCCCGTCGAGCACGGCGTCGGCGTGCGCGATCGCGGGTGTCGCGAGCAGGGCGGCCGCGAGAAGTGCCGAACGGGTCATGCGGGAGTTCCTTATTTTGTTGTTGGGCGTCGGCGGCCGGTCCATCCGGCGAGGCCGATCGCGACGAGAAGGGTGGCCCCGTTGAAGGCGGGCTCGACCCAGAAGGCGCCACCGAGCTGCTCGATGCCGGAGATACCGATGGCGAGGATGACGACGCCCACGACCGTGCCCCAGACATTGACGCGGCCGGGGGTGATGGTGGTCGAGCCCAGGAAGGCGCCGACGAGCGCCGGGAGCAGGAACTCGAGGCCGACGCTGGCCTGGCCGACGCGCAGGCGGGCGGCGAGCACCACGCCGGCGATGGCGGTGATCAGGCCCGACATCATGAAGGCGAGCATGACGTAGCGGCGGGTCGGGATGCCGTTGAGTTCGGCCGCGCGCGGATTGGCGCCGATGGCGTAGAAATAGCGGCCGAGCGGCGTGTAGACCGACATAATCCAGAGCAGGAAGGCGAGGGCGGCGACATAGAGGGCGGGGATCGGAATGCCGAGGATGGAGGCGGTGTCGAGCGTGAAGAAGGATGGCGGCAGACGGCCGATGACCTGCCGGCCGCCGGTCCACCAGAGGGCGACGGCATAGGTGACGGTGCCGGTGCCGAGGGTGGCGATGAAGCTGTCGATCTGGGCGATCTCGACCAGCACGCCGTTGAGCAGCCCGAACCCGGTGCCGAGTGCCAGCACGAGCAGGACGGCGATCGGCCAGGGCAGGCCGTCGAGCTGCAGCGAGATCGCCAGGATGTGCCAGAGCACGACGCCGTAGCCGACGGTGAGGTCGATCTTGCCGGTCATCATCGGCACGGTGGCCGCGAGCGACAGCATGGCGACGACCGCCTTGTCGCTGAGCAGCGAGCGGACGTTGAGCCAGGTCGGGAAGGTGTCGGGGAGGATCAGCGAGAAGATCAGCGCGAGCAGGGCGGCGAGCAGCACGAGACCGTAGACGGGGAGCAGGGCGGCGAGGCGCCGGCCGAGCGGCTGGCCGGCGAGCGAACCGGGTGCCGGCTCCAGCGCGGTGGAGCGGAGGGTTGTCATCGGACCTCCTCGCTGACGGTGGCGGAGGCGGCGTGCAGGAGACGGCCGACCGAAAGTTCGTCCCGGCTCAGCTCGCCGGTGACACGACCCTGGCTGAAGACGAGCGCGCGATCGCAGATGTTGGCGATTTCCTCGAAATCGGTGGCGACGACGAGGATGGCGAGGCCGCCTGCGAGGGCGGCCTGCAGCAGCGCGTAGATCTCGGCCTTGGCACCGACGTCGACACCGGCGGTGGGCTCTTCCAGGATCAGCACGCGCAGCTTGAGGCCGAGCCATCGGGCGAGAACGACCTTCTGCTGGTTACCGCCCGAAAGCGTCTCGACCGCGCAGCCGGGATCGTTCGGGCGCAGCGACATCGACGCACCGGCGGCGCGGGCGTCGGCGCGTTCGCGTGCGGGGGAGAACAGGCGGAGCGGGTGGCGGCCGGCAGCGGCGGGGTTGAGGAAGAGGTTCTCGCGGACGCTGAGCTTCATGCCGAGGCTTTCGCCGACACGATCGGCGGCGACGAGGCCGACCCCGGCGCGCATCGCGGCGGCCGTCGTCGCGGGCGCGTGGGGGTGTCCGTCCAGGAGGGCGCTGCCCTGCTCGATCGGACGGCCGCCGAACAGCGCGCGGCCGATCGCGTCCTGGCCCGCACCGCGCAGGCCGACGAGGCCCACCATCTCGCCCTCGCGCAGCACGAGGTCGACGGGGCCGGCACCGCCGGCGACCAGGCCATGCAGCTCCAGGCGTGGTCTGGCGCCGGTGGCGCGCGGAGGGACGATCATGTCGTCGAGCGGGCGGCCGACGATCATGGTGATCAGGTCGGCGGGATTGGTCTCGGCGATGCGTTTGCGGCCGATCAGCCTGCCGTCACGCAGGACGGCCACTTCGTCGGCCACATCGAAGACCTCGTCGAGCCGGTGGGAGACGTAGATCATGCCGATCCCGGTGCCGCGCAGACCGCGGAGCACGGCGAGCAGCCGGGCGACCTCGTCGGCGGGGAGGCTGGCGGTGGGCTCGTCGAGCACGAGCACCTCGGCGCGGGCGGCGAGCGCGCGGCCGATCGCGACCAGCGAGCGCTCGGTGCGCGACAGATGCATGATGCGGGCGTCGGGGTCGATGTCGGCGCTCATGGTGGCGAGGATGTCGCGAGCCTGTTCGCGGCAGCGGCGCCAGGCGATGAGGCCGCGGCGGCGCCGGTAGCCGACACCGAGTGCGATGTTCTCGGCCACCGTCATCCAGTCGATCAGCCCGAGATCCTGATGGATGAAGGCGACAGCGGGACGCACCTCTCGCCTCGCGTCGAGATGGCGGTAGGGCGCGCCGTCCACCAGGATGCGACCTTCGTCGGGCGCGTGGATGCCGGCCAGGCACTTGATGAGGGTGGATTTGCCGGCGCCGTTCTCCCCGAGCAGCGCCAGGATCTCGCCGCGCCGCAGCGAGAGCGACACGTCGCGCACCGCGACCGTGCCGCCGAAACGTTTGGTGACGCCTTCGAACGTCAGCAC
>CAXTSH010000145.1:2496-6197 GCA_964246925.1 uncultured Acetobacteraceae bacterium | reverse complement strand
CTGTTGTGCCTGGCGGCGCGGGTGCCTGGAGTGGAGGGTATCGGGCTGGAGGCGGATCCGGCGCTGGTCGCCCTGGCCAGTGCCAACTTCGCCGCGAACGGTTTTTATTCATGTCGGGCGGAGACGGTGCGGCTGGCAGAGGGGCCGTTGGGCATGCGAGACGCGGCTCATGCGTTCGCCAATCCGCCCTGGCACGATCGGAGCGGGACGGCGCCGCCGGATCGGGGCCGGAGGTTGGCTCGCCAGGCGATGCCGGGGTCGATCGAAGCGTGGGCGGCGGCACTCGGAGCCACGCTGGTGCGAGGGGGAACGTTGTCGATGATCGTGCCGGCCTCGCTGCACACGAGGACGGCAAGCGCGATCGAGGCGGCGGGTTGCGGCGGCGTGTCGCTGTTTCCGCTCTGGCCGCGAACGGGACGGCCGGCGAGATTGGTGATGTTGCAGGGTGTGCGGGGGAGCCGGGCACCGGCTCGGGTGATGGCGGGATTGGTGTTGCACGGACAAACCGGTTTCACGGCCGAAGCCGACGCCGTGCTCCGCGGGTCAAAGGGGTTGGGCGAAAGCGTCGTTCGGCAGGCGGGACAGGGCAACGGTGATCGCGGCCGACGCGAGAACGGCGAGCCAGAGGGCGTCCAGGCCGATCCAGTGATGGGCGAGGCCGCCGAGCGCCGCGCCGAACGCGAGACCGGCCCAGAGGACGAACTGGTGCAGCCAGGCAAAGGGTGAGCCGCCCGCACACGCGTCCACGATCAGGCCCGACATCCTGACCAGAGTGCCGGTCATGTAGGTCAGGCTGACCGTCCTGCCTTTGCGATCCTGCAGGATCGCATTTTCAGCGCCCATGGCGATCGTGATCGCGGCGACGGTCGCATGGTCGCGGCCGACATCGTGGCAGAGGATGGCGGCGAGCAGCAGCGTGGTGACCAGGGCCGCTACCGCCTGCCTGGGGCAGGAGGGCACGGCGTGGGAGGTCGCGAAACCGCCGATCGCGCCGGCGACGAACAGGCCGATCAGGGCGAGGCCGATCGCGGCCTCGTGGAACTGGCCGCCTGACAGGCCGACCGTGAAGCGGGTGGTGTTGCCGGTCATGAAGGAGACGAAGTAGCCGCCCAGCGTGATGAAGCCGAGCGCGTCGACGAAGCCTGCCAGCGTGGCGAGCGCGATCGCGAGGCGGGTGCGGACGGCGTCGACATTTCCGGTGGCCGGTTGCACGATCGGGTCTCCCGCTGACGCTTCGAAGGTCGGGACAACGAGAACCCGGGAGTGTCGTTCGATGGAATCCGACACCTATCTGGGCGTCGACCTCGGCACGTCCGGGGTCAAGGCGCTGCTGGTGGACGCGGCCCAGCGTGTGGTCGGCAGCCATACGGCGCCGCTCTCGGTGTCGAGGCCGCAACCGGGATGGAGCGAGCAGGATCCACGCGACTGGTGGCGGGCGACGGAGGCGGCGCTGGCAGCCCTCGCGTCGTCGCATCCGGAGGCGATGGCGCGGGTGGCGGGCATCGGGCTGTCGGGGCAGATGCACGGGGCGGTGCTGCTCGACACGGCGGGAGAGGTGCTGCGGCCGGCGATCCTGTGGAACGACGTGCGGGCGGTCGCGGAGTGCGCCGAGCTGGAGCGGGCGGAACCCGCGATGCGGTCGATCACCGGCAATCAGGCGATGCCTGGCTTCACCGCGCCCAAGCTGGTCTGGGTGAAGCGTCACGAGCCGGAGGTGTTCGCGCGTGTGGCGCATGTCGTGTTGCCGAAGGCCTGGCTGCGCTATCGGCTGACGGGCGAGCTGATCGAGGACATGTCGGACGCGTCGGGAACGCTGTGGCTCGACGTGGGCGCGCGGGACTGGTCGGACGCGATGTTGGCGGCGACCGGGCTGACGCGGGCGGCGATGCCGGCGCTGGTGGAGGGGACGGCTCCTGCCGGGCGGCTGCGGGCGGAGATCGCGTCGCGGTTCGGGATACGCGGGACGCCGGTGGTGGCGGGAAGTGCCGGCGACAATGCCGCCGGCGCCATGGGACTGGGGGCGATCGCGGCGGGAAGCGCGTTCATCTCGCTCGGCACGTCGGGAGTGATGTTCGTGACCACCGACCGGTTCCTGCCGAACCCGGAGGAGGCGGTGCACGCGTTCTGCCACACCGTGCCCGGCACCTGGCACCAGATGGGGGTGACGCTGTCGGCGGCGGCTTCGCTCTCCTGGTGGGCCGGGGTGGCGGGGACCGACGAGGCGGGATTGCTCCGCGAACTGCCGGCGGTGATCGAGCGGCCGAGCGAGGTCGTCTTTCTGCCCTACCTCGCGGGAGAACGGACGCCTTACAATGACGGGGCGATCAGGGCAGCGTTTGCGGGACTGGCGGCCGAGAGCGGGCGGGCCGCGATGACGCAGGCGGTGCTCGAGGGAGTGGCGTTCTCGATGCGGGATTGTCTGGACGGGCTGAAGCGGGCCGGAAGTGTGATCGTGGAGGCGGATGTGATCGGCGGCGGGTCGCGCAGCGAGACCTGGATCGCGATACTGGCCTGCGTGCTCGGGGTGCGGCTGCACCGGCTGGCGGGAGGCGAGCAGGGGGCGGCGTTCGGCGCGGCGCGGCTCGGACGCCTCGCGGTGACGGGCGAGACGCCGGCGGCCGTGTGTTCGGCGCCGGAGCGAAGCCTGACGGTCGAGCCGGAGCCGGAGCTCGCATCGGCTTATGCCGGCCGGTTGGAGCGGTATCGCGCGCTGTATCCGGCGATCAGGGGAGCGATGGCATGAGCGGATTCTTCGGGCGATCGGAACCGGTGGTGTTCAAGGGGCCGGACAGCGACGATCCGCTGGCGTTCCGCGTCTACGACAAGGACCGGGTCGTGGGCGACCGCACGCTCGAGCAGCATCTGCGCTTCGCGGTCGCCTATTGGCATTCGTTTACCTGGCCGGGTTCGGATCCGTTCGGCGGCGAGACGTTCGGCCGATCCTGGATGCAGCCGGGCGACGCGATGGAGCGGGCGCGCGCGAAGGCGGACGTCGCGTTCGAGATGTTCCGGCTGCTCGACGTGCCGTTCTTCTGCTTTCACGACCGCGACATCGCGCCGGAAGGGGCGACGCTGGCGCAGAGCAATGCGCATCTCGGAGAGATCACGGACCTTTTCGCGCGGCGAATGGAAACAGCGAAGGTGCGGTTGCTGTGGGGGACGGCAAACCTGTTTTCGCACCGGCGCTACATGGCGGGGGCGGCGACCAATCCGGATCCGGAGGTGTTTGCCTTCGCGTGCGCGCAGGTGCTCGCCGCCATGGAGGCGACGCACCGGTTGGGTGGTGCGAACTACGTGCTTTGGGGTGGGCGAGAGGGCTACGAGACGCTGCTCAACACCGACCTCGGTCGCGAACTGGATCAGCTCGGCCGGTTCGTGTCGCTGGTGGTCGAGCACAAGCACCGCATCGGGTTCGGCGGCACGATCCTGATCGAACCCAAGCCGCAGGAGCCGACCAAGCACCAGTACGACCGGGATGTCGCGAGCGTGCACGGGCTCCTGCGCCGGTACGGACTGGAGGGCGAGGTCAAGCTGAACCTGGAAGCGAACCATGCGACGCTGGCCGGGCATTCGTTCGCGCACGAGGTGGCGCTGGCCTCCGCACTCGGACTGCTCGGTTCGCTCGACGTCAACCGCGGCGACGCGCAGTCGGGCTGGGATACCGACCAGTTTCCAAGGCACGACCAGGACCTGACGATGGT
>CAXTSH010000145.1:0-2396 GCA_964246925.1 uncultured Acetobacteraceae bacterium | reverse complement strand
CGACTCAGGTCGAGGCGGTGTGACGTGAGCCCCGAAACCCGCTCCAGCTTTAAATAGCAGCAGCCTGAGCTGCTATCGAACGTCACCCCGCTCCACTCCGACAAGCAATGCATACTGCGATGTCAGCAGGAGGGTCGCCCATGCGTCACAGTCCCGCAAACGCCTAGTTCAGCCGGCGAGCAGTTCGCCTGACGGCTGGGCGTCGGCAAACACGTTGTCGGCGAAGGCCTCTTCCCAGGTGCCGGTGGTTGACGCGCGGCTGTACTCGGTGGCCCGGTTCTCGAAGAAGTTGGCGTGCTCGACGGCGTTGAGCATGTCGTCGAGCCAGGGCAGCGGGTTGCGCTCGATCTGGTAAACGGGGTCGAGCCCGAGCTGCATCAAACGTCGGTCGGCGATGAAGCGGATGTATCGTTTGACGTCGCTCGCGTCCAAACCCTCGACTGGACCGAGTTCGAAGGCGAGATCGATGAAGGCGTCCTCGTGGTGGACGATGGTCTCGCAGATACCGGTCAGTTCCGCGCGCAGTGCTGCCGTCCAGATCTCGGGGTTCTCCTGGATGAAGACGCGAAACAGCCGGATGATCGACAGGCAGTGCAGCGTCTCGTCGCGCACCGACCACGACACGATCTGGCCCATGCCCTTCAATTTGTTGAAGCGCGGAAAGTTGAGCAGGATCGCAAACGAGGCAAACAGCTGCAGGCCTTCGGTGAAGGCGCCGAAGGCGGCCAGCGTCTTGGCTATCTCGTGCCGATTGGCGACCGAGAAACCCTGCATGTAGTCGTACTTGTCCTTCATCTCCTTATATTTCAGGAAGGCCGAGTACTCGGTCTCCGGCATGCCGATCGTGTCGAGGAGATGGGAGTAGGCGGCGATGTGGATCGTTTCGATGTTGGAGAACGCGGACAGCATCATCAGCACTTCGGTGGGTTTGAACACCTGGCTGTAGTGCTTCATGTAGCAGTTGTTCACCTCGACGTCGGACTGGGTGAAGAAGCGGAAAATCTGGGTGACCAGATGCTGCTCGCTCTCGTCGAGGTTGCGGTGCCAGTCCTTGACGTCGTCGGCGAGCGGCACCTCCTCAGGCAGCCAATGGACACGCTGCTGGGTGTGCCACGCCTCGTATGCCCACGGGTAGCGGAACGGCTTGTAGACCGGGTTCTCGGTCAGAAGGTCGTGGCGGGGGGCGGCGACGTGGGTGTCCATGTTGTGTCCTGAAGGGGGCGCCGGAGACTCGGGCATGCGTGGAGTGTCGTCTAGGCGACCGAGAAGCGCCAGACCGTCGTCGAACGGAAGGTCTGGCCCGGGTCTAGCCGGGTGGACGGGAAATGCGGGTGGTTGGGGCTGTCGGGGAAATGCTGGGTCTCGAAAGCGATCCCGTCGCCTTGCCGGTAGATCTTGCCGCTCTTGCCGACCTTGGTCGCGTCGAGGAAATTGCCGGAATAGAACTGCACGCCGGGCTCGGTGGTGGCGATGTCGAGTGCACGGCCGCTCGACGGGTCGAGCACGCGAACCGCGCTTTTCGGCTTGCCGGTGACGCCGCCGCGCAGCACCATGTTGTGGTCGTAGCCGCGCGCCAGCACGAGTTGCTCGGAGCCGCCGTCCCTGACGCGGTTGCCGATGGACGTGGGTTGGCGGAAGTCGAGCGGCGTTCCGGCGACGCTCGCAAGTTCGCCGGTCGGGATCAGCGACACGTCGATGGGCGTGAACTGGTCGGCGTCGATCTGCAGGACATGATCGTGCGCGGTGTGCGCCGACGCCTCGCCGCGCAGGTTGAAGTAGGTGTGGTTGGTGATGTTGAGCACCGTCGGCGCGTCGGTGATGGCTTCGTAGGACAGGGTCAGCGTTCCTTCAGGGCCTAGCCGATAGGTGGCGTCGATGGTCAGCGTGCCCGGAAAGCCCTCCTCGCCGTCCGGACTGACGCGCCGGAAGGTCACGGCGTCGTCGTCGGTGGAAACGATCTGCCAGACGCGCTTGTCGAAGCCGCGTGTGCCGCCGTGCAGGGTATTGGGCGGGTCGGTGCGGGCGAGCGTGTGGGTGCGGCCGTCGAGCGCGAAGCGGCCGAGCGCGATCCGGTTGGCGTAGCGGCCGACGGTGGCGCCGAAGAACTCGGGTTTGGCGACGTAATCCTCGATGGTGGCGTAGCCGAGAACGACGTCGGCGGCCGCACCGTCGCGGCCGGGCACGTCAAGCGACTGGAGCGTGGCGCCCCAGGTGAGGATGCGGGCGACGATGCCGCCGGCGGTGAGCGTGATCCGCTCGATCTCGGTGCCGTCGGCAAGCCGGCCGAAGGAGGCGCGGGTGGGGGTGTTCGGCATGGGGGCTCCGTACTCGTTCGATCAGAGGGGGGGGGGGGGGGGGGGGGGGGGGGGGGGGGGGGGGGGCGGGGGGGGGGGGGG
>CAXTSH010000144.1:0-6312 GCA_964246925.1 uncultured Acetobacteraceae bacterium | reverse complement strand
CGCAGGTAAACTATCTCGGCACGCGAAAGCGCGAACACTCCCGCAAGCCCGACGAGCTATATCGAATTATTGAGGCGTGCAGCACCGGACCCAGGATCGAGCTGTTCGCCCGTGGCCCGCGTCCAGGATGGACCGTCTGGGGCAACCAGGCCGCCGAATTCTACGAACCAAACTGGAACACATACAGACACAACAGTGTCACCGATCGCCGTCCAAGCTCAGCTCTGCCCGTCACGTTTGAATAATGCGCAGCCTTTATCTGGGCCTCCGCCCCGCACGAGGATGAGCCCGCCCGACGCGCGTTCCCGGACGTGCACATTGCGGCGCAGGTTTGCAAACGGATGATGAACATGCAAGCTGCAGTCGGACTTGAGGCGAAACACATGATGTTCTGGCGCACGGCTGCAGTGATGACGGCGCTCACAGGCGGCTCTGCATCGGCACGCGGCGGTCGAAAGCGACAATCCGAAATCGACGTCGCCGACACCATGCAGCAGATGTTCAAGGCTTTCGAGGTCGGCGACCAGGCCCAACTCGATCGACTGACGACGACTGATTTTCACGTCTTCGAAAGTGGTCAATATATCTCGAGGGAAAAGCTCCTCGCACGACTGCAATCCCTGCGAAAAGAACACGTGGTCTATGAATGGAACGTCACGCTGCCGAAGCTGCAGGTTTACGACACGTTTGCGACCATCGCCTACGTAAACCAGGGCGCGATTACCAAGGATGGGGTTCGCACGCCAACAACTTGGTTTGAAAGCGGCACGCTTCGGCTTGATCACGATCGATGGCGGGTGGTGCTTGTCCAGTCTGAGAAGGTCAAGCCGGAGTCGACGCCTCGTTGATGATCTGACCCATCGGTCTCGTCAGCGCGATCTTGCGGCACCGCCACCGGAGCTCGCAAGCATGTCCGTCTCAGAGCCGTCGGCAACATCACCCAGGCAACGCCCGCGGATGCAGCGCCTCCAGACAAGCCCCGCTCTCCGAGAACAAGTAACAAAGCTCTCCCCGCACCCCGACCCGCACATCCTCCGACCGCCTGACTTCGCTATGCCCGTGCGTCTTGACGTCCAGCTTGGTCCCGTCCGCCAGCGCGACATGCGCCAAGATCTCGCCCCCCAGATGCTCCACCATCAGCGCGACCGCCGGCAGGAACGCGTCCGGCGTCCCGCCCGGCGCCTCGCCGAGCCCCAGATGCTCCGGCCGCATCCCGAGCGTCAGCGCCTGGCCCGCAGCCACCCCGTCCCCCGACACCGGCACCGACACGCTGCCGCCGCCCGGCAACCCGACCGTCACCCCGTTCGATCCGACCGCCTCCGCGCTCGTCGCAAAGAAGTTCATCTTCGGTGATCCGATGAACCCGGCAACGAAGATGTTCCTCGGCTGCCGATAGAGTTCGAGCGGCGCCCCGATCTGCTCGACCTGGCCGCGGCTCAGCACCGCGATCCGGTCCGCCATCGTCATCGCCTCGACCTGGTCGTGCGTCACGTAGACCATCGTCGCGCCCAGCCGGTCATGCAGCCCGACCAGCTCGACCCGCATCTGCACGCGCAGCTCCGCGTCCAGGTTCGACAGCGGCTCGTCGAACAGGAACGCCTTCGGCTGCCGCACGATCGACCGCCCGATCGCCACCCGCTGCCGCTGCCCGCCCGACAGTTCCTTCGGCCGCCGATCAAGCAGATGCGAAATCTGCAGCACATTTGCCGCCTCCCGCACCCGTCCGTCGATCTCGCCACGCGGCACCTTCGCCAGCTTCAGCCCAAACGCGATATTCTGCCGCACCGTCATGTGCGGATAGAGCGCATACGACTGGAACACCATCGCCACCCCGCGACGCGCCGGCGGCCAGCGCGTCACATCGTCGTCGCCGATCGTGATCCGCCCCGCACTCGGCCGCTCCAGCCCGGCAATGCTCCGCAGCAGCGTCGTCTTGCCGCATCCCGACGGGCCGACGAACACCATGAACTCGCCGTGGCGCACCTCCATCGAGATGTCGTTGAGCACCGCGAGTTCGCCGAAACTCTTGTGCAACCGCTCGATCCCGACCTGCGCCACGACGCGGCTCCCCGAATTGACTCCAACGACTTCTCTTCCGAGAATGATACGAAAGTAAACCGGGGGGAATGAACCGATGAGATCGTGGCGCTTGATGTTGGCGTCCGTCGCCGCCTTGTGCGCGGCCGGACAGGCACGGGCCTGGAGCCTGGCCGATGCGGCAAAGCCCTACGCCGGCACCTCGATCACCGTCGTCGGCCTCGACCGCCCCAGCTACAAGATCGCCCAGTCTCTCACGCCCGAGTTCACCAAGGAGACCGGCATCAAGGTGAGCTGGCAGACCTTCCCCTACGAAGACACGCTCAAGGAGGAGACGCTCAACTTCGTCTCCAACTCCGGCCAGTTCGACGTCATCCTGTCCGACGTCGTCTGGCCGGTGAACTTCGCCGACGCCGGCTGGGCCGTCCCGATCAAGCATTTCATCGACAACCCCAAGCTCGCCGACCCGGACCTCGACCTGAAGGACTTCTTCCCGGTCTGGCTCGCCAGCTTCACCGTCGACGGCAAGCTCTACGGCCTGCCCTTCGACAGCTACGCCGGCCTGCTCTACTACAACAAGTCGATGCTCAAGGCCGCCGGCTTCGACGCCCCGCCGAAAACCTGGGACGAGCTCAAGACCACCTACCTTCCCAAGCTCACCGACAAATCGAAAAACCAGTTCGGCTACGCGCTGCAATCCGCCCGCGGCGAAACCCAGACCGCCGACGCCTTCGCCCGCTTCCTATGGCCGTGGGGCGGCCGCTTCCTCGACATCGCGGCCAAGAAAATCCTCGTCAACGACCCGAAATCCGTCGCCGGCATCGAGTTCCGCCACTCCCTGCTCCCGAGCATGCCCGACGGCATCGTGTCGGACGACCACACCCAGGTCGTCGAAATGCTGTCCCAGAAGCGCGTCGCGATGATCACCGAATGGTCGGCCTTCTACCCGACGCTGAGCACCTCGCCGGTGGCCAGCGACCTCGGCATCGCCCCCGAACCGAAAGGCCCGGAAGCCGGCAGCGCCGCCTTCGGCGGCTTCGCCTACTTCGTCAGCTCCCAGGTCAGCCACAAGAAACAGAACGCCTCCTGGCTGTTCATCCAGTGGCTCACGTCCAAAGCAATGGCCAAACCCCTGATCGACGGCGGCGCCGTGGTAGCCCCCCTAGGGGGCGCCCCCCCCCCCCGCGCGCACGGCCCCCCTACCCACCCCCCCCCCCCCCCCGGCCGCCCCCCTCGCCCGCATCGGCGCCGACACCGACCCCTCGACTCAGGCCAGCCATCCCAACCTCGCACCCATGGTCGAGACCTGGCGCACCGCGACCGTCCCCGACTGGCGTCCGCAACTGCAATGCTACCCGCGCTTCTCCGATATTGTCTCCGACTGGGGCTCCCGCATCGAGCTCGGCCAGGTCGCGATCAAGAGCGGCCTCGACAGCATGTCGAACGACCTCACCAGCTACATGAACAGCTCCAATTGCTGGGGCAAGAGCAACAATCCCGAGCAGTACATCGCCCAATACAAATAGTGTCCGTCACCGCCGAAACCGCTCCCACGACCGGCGGCGTCCCCGCGCCGCCGGACCGCCCGACCTGGCGCGAAACCCTCGAACCCTGGTTCTTCATCGCGCCGTCGGTCGCACTCCTGCTCGCGATCGGCCTCTATCCCACGCTCTACACCCTGTTTGCCTCGTCGCAGAACTGGGTCCTCGGCATGGGCCCGCCGGTGTTCAGCGGGGCGCAGAACTACATCCGCGCCTTCACCTCCAGCGACTTCGGCGGTTCGGTCCTGCGCACCCTGCTGCTGATCGTCATCACCCTGCCGATCCAGCTCGTGCTCGGCATGCTGATCGCACTCGCACTCGACTCCGAGCACTTTGCACCGCTGCGCAAACTCCTGCAGATCTGCCTCGTCATCCCGATCGCCGTCACCCCGGCCGTCATCGGCATGCTCACCCAATTGATGTTCAACGAGCAGCTCGGCATCATCAACTACCTCATCCACCTCCTCGGCATCGGCCCGATCGACTGGCTCGGCCGTCCCGCCACCGCCTTCACCACCGTGCTGATCGTGCAGGTCTGGGAATGGACCCCTTTCGTCGCCCTGGTCCTCGCCGCCGCCCTCTCGACGGTGCCGAAGGACATCGAAGAAGCCGCCATCCTCGAGACCGAACGCTGGTGGCCTCGCTTCGCCCAGATCCAGCTTCCCTTCATGTGGCCCGGCATCACCGCCGCGCTGGTGTTTCAGACCGCGTTCACGATCAAGGAATTCGACATGATCTACGCGGTCGAGAAGGGCGGTCCCGGCACCGCGACCGAAACCTCCGTCATGCAGATCGAGCGCATGGCCTTCCGCGGCTTCGACATCGGGCTGGCCTCCGCCGAATCGATCCTGATGCTCATCCTCTCCATCGTGCTCGCCCGCATCTACATCCGCGCCTTCTACAGCGAAATCGACTGACAATGATCCGCCTGCTCAGAGCCCTGCACGGCGCCGGCCTGGTTCTCGCCCTCGTCCTGATCCTGTTCCCGATCTACTGGCTCGTCGCGTCTTCGCTGAAGACCGAGTCCCAGCTCTTCGCGATCCCGCCACGATGGATCTGGACTCCCACGGTTTCCGCCTACACCGACGCGATCGAAAACTCCGACCTCCTCGGAAATCTCCTCAATTCGATGGTCGTCACCGCCAGCGCCGTGGCACTCGGCCTGCTTGTCGGCGCCCCTGCCGCGTACGGCATCGCCCGCTACCGCTTCCGCGGCCGCCGCGACGTCTGGTTCTGGTACGTGACCAACTGGATGCTCGTCCCCGTCGTCGTGCTGATCCCGTTCTACCTGACCGCGTCGGCACTCGGCCTGATCAACAACCTCATCGTCCTGATCCTGGTCTACCAGGTCTTCATCGTCCCGCTGGTGGTCTGGCTTCTCGTCGACCAGTTCAGCGCCGTTCCGATTGCGCTCGAAGAGGCCGCCCAGCTCGACGGCCTCAGCCGCTTCGGCGTCTTCCTCCGCATCTGCCTGCCGCTTGTCAGACCCGGCATCGCGGTCGCCGCCATCCTGTCGGGCATCTTCGCCTGGAACGACCTGCTCTACGCCTTCATCCTCACGCCCGCCGAGGAATCGAGAACCGCGCCGACCATCGTCCTCTCCTATCTCGGCGGCTACGTGATCCCCTGGCCAAAGGTGATGGCGAGTGCGACCCTGGTCTCCGCCCCGGTCATCATCGGCGGCATCATCGTCCACAAGAACATCGCCCGCGGCCTGACCATGGGAGCCGTCAAATGAGCCAGTCCAAACCAAGCACCTTCGAAGGCCGCCGCGCCCTCGTCACCGGCGCCGGCAAGGGCATCGGCCGCGAGACCGTCCGCCAGCTCGTCCAGCATGGTGCCACCGTCGTTGCCATGAGCCGCACCCGATCCGACCTCGACGGGCTCAGGGAAGAAACCGGCTGCGACATTCTCCCGGTCGACATCGAGGACCTCGAAGCCGCCGCCGCTGCCGCCGAAAGTGCGCTCCCCATCGACCTGCTCGTCAACAATGCCGGCGTCACCTCGCTGCAATCGGTGCTCCAGACCAGCATGGCGAGCATGCGCACCGTGCTCACGGTCAACACGATGGCGCCGCTCCGCCTTGCCCAGGTGGTCGCCCGCGACCTGATCGCCCGCCAGCAGCCAGGCGCCATCGTCAACGTCAGCAGCGTCGCGTCCACGATCGCCTTCGCCGACCACGCGGCGTACTGCGCGTCAAAGGGCGGCCTCGATGCGCTCACCCGCGTGCTCGCCCTCGAACTCGGGCCCCACCGGATACGCGTCAACGCGATCAACCCGACGGTCACTCTCACCCCCATGGGCGAACTCGCCTGGTCCGACCCGGACAAGTCGGCCCCGATGCTCAAGCGCATCGCGCTCGGCCGCTTCGCCACCCCCGCCGACATCGCCGAAGTGATCGTCTATCTGCTCGGCGACCAGGCCAAGATGATCAACGGCGCCATCATCCCGGTCGACGGCGGCTTCACCGCCGCGTAGGAAGACAGAAGGCGGGGCTCTGCCCTCGACCCGCTGGGGCCAGTCGGCCCCAGACCCCGAACGTGAAGATCATAAGATTCGCATTTTCCGGAGTTTCGTCGGCGAGAAGACAACCAGACCTATTCTCCATTAAGTGAAAACGACGCTTTGCAGGCGTACAAGGGATGCTGCATCGCGAGCGTTCAGCGTTCAGGGCGCCGACAATCGCCTTCCGTTCTTTGAGCAGGCCGTTCAATCAATCCCGGCTTCAACCGCA
>CAXTSH010000143.1:0-6332 GCA_964246925.1 uncultured Acetobacteraceae bacterium | reverse complement strand
GCGGCGATGCGGGCTGCCGAGGCGCGATGGTGGGCGTGGCAGATGGCGACCGCGAGAGCGTCGGCCGCATCGGCGCGCTTGAGCGTGGCGCCAGGAAGCAGGCGGCGCACCATCATGGCGACCTGGTCCTTGGTAGCCCTCCCGGTGCCGACGACGGCGCGTTTAACTTCCATCGCGCCATATTCGGCGACGGTCAAACCGGCGAGCGCCGGCGCAAGCAGGACGATGCCGCGGGCATAGCCGAGCTTGAGCGTCGCGGCACCGTTGCGATTGACGTAGGTCTCCTCGACAGCAGCCTCGAGTGGATGCCACTCCTGAAGAAGTGCCATCAGGGCATCGTGCAGCGCGCGGAGGCGATTGGGAACCGTGTCGTCGCCGTCGGTCGCGATGACACCGTCGGCGATGTGGCGGAGGCGGTTGCCGCTCGCCTCGACGACGCCCCAGCCGGTAAAGCGAAGGCCGGGATCAAGGCCGACCAGAAGGGTCAAGCGGCAAGGCGCCCGGCGACGTCCTCGGGCAGGTCGACATTGGCGTAGACGTTCTGGACGTCGTCGAGTTCGTCGAGCGCGTCGAGGAGCTTGAGGACCGAACGCGCTTGATCCTCATTCAAGGTGACGAAGGTCGAGGGACGCCAGTCGATGAGGGACGCTTCAGGCACGCCAAAGCGTTGCTCGAGGGCGTCGCGCAGGGCGAAGAAGTTCTCGACCGCGCCGGTGACTTCGTGGCTGTCCGGACCGCTCTCGACGTTCTCGGCACCGGCCTCAACAGCAGCTTCAAGGATCGCCATTTCAGAGGCCGCAGAGGAACTGTATCGAATGACGCCGAGGCGGGTGAACAGGAAGGAGACCGAGTTCGTTTCGCCGAGCGCACTGCCGTGCTTGGAAAAGGCGGCGCGCACGTCAGACGCGGTGCGATTGCGGTTGTCGGTGAGCGCCTCGACGATGACCGCGACGCCGGCGGGGCCGTAGCCCTCGTAACGGACTTCAACATAGTCGTCGCCGGCCGAAGCGCCGGCGGCCTTCCTGATCGCGCGATCGATGGTGTCCCTGGGCATGTTGACTTCGCGCGCGGCCTGGATCGCCGCGCGAAGGCGCGGATTGGAGACGGGCTCGGGCAGACCGGTTCGCGCGGCGACCGTGATCTCGCGAATGACCTTGGCGAATTGCCGCGCGCGGCGTGCGTCCTGCGCGCCCTTTCGGTGCATGATATTCTTGAACTGGGAATGGCCGGCCATCGCAGAGCGATCCCTCGCAGGCTTTCAGTCGATGCGTCCGTGGCAATGCTTGTATTTGCGACCCGACCCGCAGGGGCACGGGGCGTTGCGTGACAGGCTGCGCCAAGTCGCGGGATCGTCGCGGTCGATGGCGGGCGCCTCGGCGAGCGCGGTCGCACCGTCATTGTCGATGGCAGCGTATTGCGGGGACTGCAGCGTGGCTTGGGCAAACGCATCGCCGATGTCCGAAGCGACGGGCGGCGGTTGCTGGGCGATCTCGACATGGGCAAGTATGGAGGTGACGCGCTCGCGAAGCTCGTCGAGCATGGCATTGAAGAGCGCGAAGGCCTCGCGCTTATACTCGTTGAGCGGGTCGCGCTGGCCGTGCGCGCGCAGGTAGATGCCCTGACGCAACTGGTCGAGCAGAAGGAGATGTTCCTTCCAGACAGCGTCAAGGGTGGTGATAAGGAGCTGCTTCTCGATGTAGCGAAGGACGTCGCTGCCATAGTTGGCGGCCTTGGTCGCCATCAGCGATGCGGTCGACGCGCGGATCCGGTCGGTGACGATCTCGCCGTCGATGCCGTCTTCGCGCGACCAGTCAAGGATCGGCAAGGTCAGGCCAAAGATGCGGGAGATGTCGGCCGCAAGCGCCTCGCTTTCCCATTGTTCGGCAAAGGCACGTTCGGGGATGCGGGCGGTGACCAGCCTGGTGATGATTTCCTCGCGCATTTCGGCGACGGTCTCGGAGACGTCGGCGGCAGCCATGAACTCGCGGCGCTGGCCGTAGACCTCCTTTCGCTGATCGTTCATAACGTCGTCATATTTGAGCAGGTTCTTGCGGGTGTCGAAGTTGCGTGCCTCGACCTTCTTCTGGGCGCGTTCGAGCGCCTTGTTGATCCACGGGTGAACAATCGCCTCGCCTTCCTTCAGGCCGAGACGCTGCATCATGCCGGACATGCGGTCGGAGCCGAAGATGCGCATCAGGTCGTCCTCGAGGCTGAGGAAGAACCTCGATGCGCCGGGGTCGCCCTGACGGCCGGAGCGGCCTCGAAGCTGGTTGTCGATGCGCCGGCTTTCGTGACGCTCGGTTCCGATCACGTAGAGACCACCGGCCTCCTTGACCTGTTCGTGCTTGGCGGCAATCTCGGCACCGAGTCGCTCGGCCTCAGCGGTACGTTCGGCCTGGTCTTCGATAACGGGGAGCACGGCCCTCAGTCGTGAGTCGAGGTTGCCGCCGAGTTTGATATCGGTACCGCGGCCGGCCATGTTGGTAGCAATAGTGACGGTGCCGGGGGCGCCGGCGTCGGCAATGATGCCCGCCTCCTGCTCGTGGAAGCGGGCGTTGAGCACCGAGTGGCGGATCTGGCGTTCAGCGAGGATACCTGACAGCAGCTCGCTTTTCTCGATCGAGGTGGTGCCGACGAGAACCGGCTGGCCGCGCTGCTGGGCTTCGGCGATGAGGGTTGCGACGGCGCCGTACTTCTCGGCGGCCGTCAGGTAGACCTCGTCGTCGTCGTCCTTGCGGATGACCGGGACGTTGGTCGGAATCTCGATGACGTCGAGCTTGTAGATCTCGGCGAACTCGTCGGCTTCGGTCATCGCGGTGCCGGTCATGCCTGACAGTTTTGGATAGAGACGAAAATAGTTCTGGAACGTGATGGAGGCGAGGGTCTGGTTTTCCTGCTGAACGGTCACGCCTTCCTTGGCCTCGAGCGCCTGATGCAAGCCCTCAGAGAAGCGGCGGCCTTCCATCATGCGGCCGGTGAACTCGTCAATGATGATGACCTGGTCGTTCTTGACAATATAGTGGTCGTCACGGGAGAATAATGTGTGTGCGCGAAGCGACTGCTGCACGTGGTGCACGATCGAGACGTTGAAGACGTCGTAGAGGGCGCCTTCGGAAAGGACGCCGGCCTCGCGCAGCATCTCCTCGACGCGCTCGGAGCCGGGTTCGGTCAGGGTAACGGTGCGGAACTTCTCGTCCTTGTCGTAGACTTCGGCCTCGCTCACGAGCCGCCGGACGACGGCATCGACGGAGCGGTAGAGGTCGGAGCTGTCTTCGGCGGGGCCGGAGATGATCAGCGGGGTGCGCGCCTCGTCGACGAGAATGGAATCGACCTCATCGACAATCGCGTAGCTGAACGGCCTCTGGACCATGTCCTCCAGTCGGTATTTCATGTTGTCGCGTAGGTAGTCGAAGCCGAGTTCGTTGTTGGTGCCATAGGTGACGTCGCAGGCGTAGGCACGCTTGCGCTCGTCGTCGGTCAGGCCGGGGATGATGACGCCGGTGGACAGACCGAGGAAACCGTAAAGTCGGCCCATGTCCTCGGCGTCACGCCTGGCGAGATAGTCGTTGACGGTGACGACGTGTACACCACGCCCGGCGAGCGCGTTGAGATAGACCGAGAGCGTTGCAACCAGCGTCTTGCCCTCGCCGGTCTTCATCTCGGCGATTCGCCCTGAATGAAGGACCATGCCGCCGATGAGCTGGACGTCGAAATGCCGCAGGCCGAGCACGCGGCGGCTGCCCTCGCGGGTGACGGCGAAGGCTTCTGGCAGCAACTCGTCGAGCGTAGCACCGCCGGCCAGCCGGGCCTTGAATTCGTTGGTCTTGAGGCGGAGCTCGTCGTCGGTCAGGGCGGCGGTTTCGGGCTCGAGCGCGTTGATCTGGGGTAAGCGGCGCTGGAACGCCTTGAGCGAGCGGTCATTGGCGGTGCCGAAAATGGCACGGGCGATGGAGCCGAGCATGAGGGCCTTCCGGGCTGCAGGCGGTCCGATCAGGCGGCTGACCGGCCGCGAGGGAGGGCGGCCGCCTGCCTCGGTCGCGGCGAGACGGTCAGATAGGACCCGACTGTCGCCTGGTCAACCGAGCGGCGCGATCGCGTGAGCGGCACCATGCGAGGCGGTGTCGCGTTCGCGTTGCTGGTGGTGTTCTTCGACATGCTGGCTTCAACCACCGTCGTGCCCGTGCTGCCACCGCTGATCCTGTCGATGCTGCACGATGATGAGCCGGGGGCGGCAAGCGTCATCGGCGTTCTCGGCACCGTGTTCTCGGGGATGCAGCTGTTGTTCGGGCCGCTGCAAGGAGGATTGTCCGACCGGTATGGTCGTCGGCCGGTATTGATCCTGTCGTGCCTGGGGCTGTCGGGAGCGCAGGTGATCGCGGCGACGGCACCGAACTGGCATGTGCTGCTCCTAGGCAGGGTGTTGGCGGGCATTGCGGCTGCCAACATCTCGACGGCGACCGCCTATCTGGCCGACATCCTGCCGCCGGAGAAGCGGGCGGCAGGGTTTGGCCGGATCGGTGTCGCGATCGGCGCCGGGCTGGTGATGGGGCCGGTGGCGGGCGGGCTGCTTGGTGGGTTTGGGCTGCGTGTCCCGTTCTGGTCAGCGGCGTTGGTCAGTCTGTTCAACGCGGGTTGGGCCCTGTTCGTGTTGAAGGAGTCGTTGCCGGCCGAACGGCGCGCGCGGTTTCGGCTGGGCCGGGCCAATCCGCTCGGCGCGCTGCGATTCCTGCTGTCGAACGCGCGGGTGACGAGGCTCGCATCGGCGATGATGCTGTCGATGCTGGCTCAGCAGGCGCTGATCTCGATGTTCATCCTCTCGGCGAAAGTCCGGTTCGGTTGGAGCACTCGGCAGCTGGGCTTGGCAATGGCGTCCGTCGGGCTGTGCTACGCGGTGGTGGGCGGGACGCTGGTGCAGCCGGCGATACGTCGACTGGGGGAGCGGACGACTCTGGCAATCGGCTATGGCTTCGGGGTGGTGGGCTTTGCGTTGCTCGCCGGGGCGCCCAACGGCATGGCGTATCTCGTGGCGGTTCCGGTCATCTCGTTGTGGGGACTTGCGGGACCGGTCACCCAGGCGGCGATGTCGCGTTCGGTGGTGGCGGACGCTCAGGGCCGGCTGCAGGGAGCGCTGACGAGTTTGACCGGCTTGACGGGCGTGGTTGGGCCGTCGCTTTTCGGCGGCGCGCTCGCGTTTGCGTTGCGCCAGCATGGGCCACCGGGGCTGCCGTTTGCGATCGCCGGGCTGTTGCTCGTGGTGTCGGCGCCGTTGGCAGTGCGAGCAATGCGTGGTTAGCGCCGTTGTCCTGACGGATCGTCAACCGCGGGTGGAAGACTGCCCGGCTGACATCCCGGGAGCGAGACCGGCTGTTGGTTCGACGAGGGCGAAGGACGCAGGCCTGGGGTGCTGCAAGGCCGTGCAAAGAGCCAGGAAACGCCAACGACATCGCCAGAGCACCTCCCGAGCCGAGAACCGTCGAGAGCTGACGCCGTTCAAGCAGGTCAAAGATATGACGACACCATCGATGTCATCGCACGGCAGACCGGCGGTCTGCGGCCTAGATCACCCGCTCGGCCGCCCGATGCCTGAAGGATAGCGCCTCGGCCACATGCGCACGCTGCACCATTTCGACGCCGGCGAGGTCCGCTATTGTGCGCGCCACCCGCAACAGCCGCACGAACCCACGCGCCGACAGGCGCATCCGCTCTGACGCCTGCTCGGCCAGCGAGCGCGCATCGCCTTCGAGCGCGATCTCCTCCGGCACCGCCTGAGCATTGCGCACACCCGCCGAACGCTCCGCCTGCCGCGCTCGCGCCCCGGCCACCCGTGCCGCGATCGCTCCCGATCCTTCCCCCGACGCCATCCGCGACAGCTCCGCTGCCGCGACGGGCTCGACGTGCACCACGATGTCGATCCGGTCGATCAGCGGTCCACTCAAACGCGACAGGTACTCTTCCCCGCAACTTGGGGCCCTCCGGCACTCCCGGGACGCGTCGCCCAGGTATCCACATCGACACGGGTTCATCGCCGCCACGAGCTGGAAACGTGCCGGATACGTGACATGCGCGGCCGCCCGCGCGATCGTTGTGCGTCCGGCCTCAATCGGCTGGCGCAGCGCTTCCAGCGACTGCCTTGGAAATTCCGGCAATTCGTCCAAAAACAGCACGCCCCGGTGCGCCAAGCTGACCTCGCCCGGCCTCGCCTTGCCGCCACCCCCGGAGATGGCCGCAGCACTCGCCGAGTGATGGGGCTCGCGGAACGGTGGCCGCGTCACCAACCTGCCCTCCCGCAGCATGCCGGCCACCGAATGGATCCGGCTCACCTCGAGCGCCTC
>CAXTSH010000142.1:0-6334 GCA_964246925.1 uncultured Acetobacteraceae bacterium | reverse complement strand
AGCGCGGTCGCGTCCGCAACTGCCTTGTTCACCGCAGGATTGTCGCGCACCATCCCGCCGCTGAAATCGGTCTGGACCGCCCCCGGTGCAACGACGTTGACCGCGATCCGCCGCGGGCCAAGTTCCTTGGCCAGATACCTGGTCAGCACCTCGACCGCGCCCTTCATCGCGGCGTAGGCGGCGCTCCCCGGATAGGTGATCCGGGTCAGGCCGGACGACACATTCACGATCCGGCCGCCATCGTTGATGAGCGGAAGCAATGTCTGCGTCAGGAACAGCACGCCCTTCAGGTGGACGGCATACAGCGCGTCCAGGTCTGCTTCGGTGATCTCCGCAAAGGCGGCGTGATGCGAAGTGCCGGCATTGTTGACCAGATAATCGATGCGTTGGCAGCGCCAGTCGGCAAGCACGCGCCTCACATCATCCGCGAAGGCGGCAAAAGCCCCGGCATCTCCAGCGTCGAGCTGGAGAGCGAACCCGGGCGCGCCCGCCTGTTCCGTCAGCGCGACCACCTCGTCCGCCGCCGCCCGGTTTGCATGATAGGTCAAGATCGAGCGGACACCCCGCGCGGCCAGAGCGAGCACGGTCGCGCGGCCCAGGCCGCGGCTGCCGCCGGTAATGACGGCGATCCGGCTTTGTTCAGGCATTGATCAACCCCCACTCTTGATGAGCCCTACTTGAGCGAGCGCCGCCGCCCTTTAAGGTCTCGCTGACGGACAGCATCGTTCAGCCAGGGTGAACAATGGACAGGCTCACCACCCTCGAACTGTTCACCCGCATCGTCGATCGCCGCAGCTTCAGCGCCGCTGCCGCAGACATGCGTGTGTCACGCCCGGCAGCGACCGCCGCGATCAAGGCTCTGGAGACGCGGCTCGGCACACGCCTCCTCCAACGCTCGACCCGCCACGTCGCACCCACCACCGAGGGCGAGGCCTACTACGATCGCTGCACGGCCATCCTGCACGATCTCCAAGACGCCGACCGGAGCGCGGGAGGCGCGATCAGCGGCATCATCCGCGTCGATGTCGCCGGCAATCTCGCACGCACCCTCCTTCTCCCCGCACTCCCGGCGTTCCTCGCACGCCATCCGGCGCTGACGGTCCAGCTCGGCGAAGGCGAGCGCTTCGTCGATCTCGTCCGCGAGGGCGTCGATTGCGTGGTGCGCGCCGGCGAGCCGGACGACAGCTTCATGATCGTGCGCCGGCTGGGGCTCATCGACGAAATCACCTGCGCCAGCCCGGCCTACCTCGCCCTGTACGGAACGCCTGCTTCGCCCGACGCATTGGACGGCCATCTGATGGTCGGCTTCGTCTCGTCGCGCACCGGCCAGGTGCTGCCGCTCGAGTTCACCCGAGACGGACAGGTGATCGAGCGGACGCTGCCCGCCCGCGTCCTGGTCACCGGGGCGGATGCCAGCGCGGCCGCGGCGCTGCTCGGGCTCGGGTTGGTGCAGGCGCCCCGACATCGTTTCACCGAAGACCTGCAAGCGGGCACGCTGGTCGAATTGCTGACCGACTTCCCGCCGGCGCCGACGCCGATTTGCATCCTGTATCCGGCACGCCGGCCGCCATCGCCGCGAACGCGCGTGTTCATCGACTGGCTGGCGGACATACTCTGCCCATACCTGACGCAAACGAGCCGGCCGCCCCTGGCTCCCCTATCGCGATCGTAAAGGCCGACCCATGATCCCCCGCACCCTCGGCATCCGCACCCTCCGCCAGGCCTACGCGGCAGGCCTGCATCCGACCGACCTCGCCCGCGACATCATCCGCCGATGCGATGAAGCGGCCGATCCCGCCATCTGGATCACCCGCGTGCCGGACGACCTGCTCCTCGCCCGCGCCGCCTCGCTCGCCAGCGACCCGGCCGCCCGAACTCTCCCGCTGTTCGGCATCCCGTTTGCGATCAAGGACAACATCGACGCCGCCGGCTATGACACCACCGCCGGCTGCCCCGCCTTCGCGCGGCGCGCATCGTCCGACGCGCCCGTGGTCGCCGCCCTGCTCGCCGCCGGCGCCATCCTGGTCGGCAAGACCAACCTCGACCAGTTCGCGACCGGGCTCGTCGGCACCCGCTCCCCCTATGGCGCGCCCCGCTCGGTCTTCTCGCCCCGCCACGTCTCCGGCGGCTCCAGCTCCGGCTCCGCGGTCGCCGTCGCCTCCAACCTGGTCTCCTTCGCGCTCGGCACCGACACCGCCGGCTCCGGACGCGTCCCGGCCGCCTTCAACGGCATCGTCGGTCTCAAGCCGACCCGCGGTCTGCTCTCGACCCAAGGCGTCGTGCCCGCCTGCCGCAGCCTGGACTGTGTCAGCGTCTTTGCCGGCGACGTCGCCGACGCCTGGACCGTCACCGAGCTCGCCTCCGGCTACGACGCGCAAGACCCCTGGTCGCGCGACCCACACTCCGCCCCGTTGCCGCCCGCGCCTTTGCACATCGGCGTCCTCGCCCCCTCCGACCGAACCTTCGACCAACCCGACGCCGAGCGCCTCTACCAGGCCGCGATCGCGCGCGCCGAAGCCCTCGGCCATCGGATCGTGCCTGTCGACTTCGAACCCTTCCGCCAGGCCGCCGCCCTGCTCTACGGCAGCGCACTGGTTGCCGAGCGCACCGAAGCGGTCGGCGATTTCATCGCCAGTCACCCTGACGCCATCGACCTAACCGTCCGCCGGATCATCGAGGCCGGACGCACCGCCACCGCCGTCGACCTGTTGCGCGATCAGCACCGCCTGCTCGCCCTCACCCGCCAGGCCCGGGCGGAAGCCCGCCGCTTCGACGTCATGCTGCTGCCGACCACGCCAGGCATCGCAACGCTGGACGAAGTCGCCGCCGATCCGATCGGGCGCAACGCCCGGCTCGGCCTCTACACCAACTTCGTCAACCTGCTCGACCTCGCCGCCATCGCCATCCCGGCCGGCCTCGACGCGGACGGCCTCCCCTTTGGCGTGACCCTGGTCGGTCCTGCCTTCTCCGACGCCTCGCTCGCCCAACTGGCATTGACGTTGTCCGACCGGATTCCGATCGTCGTCGCCGGCGCCCACCTTTCCGGCCTGCCGCTCAACCACGAGCTCACGTCGCTAGGCGCCACCCTTTGCCGCCGCGCACGCACCGCCCCCTCCTACGCACTCTATGCGCTGGCCCGAACACCCAAACCCGCTCTCGTCCGGCGCGACCAGGGCGCCGCGATCGAGGTCGAAGTCTGGGAGCTCCCCCCGGACGGCTTCGCCCGCTTCGTCGCCGCCATCCCCCCGCCGCTCGGCATCGGCAAGGTCGCGCTGGAGAACGGCGACGTGCTCCCCGGCTTCATCTGCGAGCCCGCAGCACTCGAAGGTGCCGAGAACATCACCGCCTTCGGCGGCTGGCGCGCCTGGGCGGCGCTCAACCCCGGGCCCCAGCCTACCCCTGAGCCAGCGTCTCCCGCCTCGCCTTGACCCGGTCCACCCGGCGCCCGTCCATCTTGACCACCTCGAACAGCCATCCGGCGAAGACGACCTTGTCGCCTTCCGCGGGCACCCGGCGCAGCAGCGCCAGCACCAGCCCTGCCAGCGTATGGTAGCTCCCCGACGCCGGCAGGTCCGGGAGGCGAAGCCGGTCCTTGACCTCGTCGACCGGCGTCATTCCGTCGAGCATGAATTCGGTCGCCGTCTCCGAACCTCGTTCGCCGCGCTCCGGGTCGACCGCGTCGACCACGATCGCCTCCATCACGTCGGCCGCCGACACCACGCCCTCGAAGCTGCCATACTCGTCGAGCACGAGCGCCAGCCCCAGCTTGTCGTCGCGTATGCGTTCCAGCGTGTCGAGTGCCGAGATGGTGTCGGGCAGCACGATCGGCTGGCGGAGCAGGGCGCCGATCGACAATTCGCTGCCGCCCAGGATGCAGTCGAGCACGTCCGAGCCGTGCAGGACGCCCACCGGATTGTCCGGACCACCCTCGCAGACCACCAGCCGCGAATGACCGGCGCCCCGCAGGGTCGCCACGATCTCGTCCCGGGAAGCCGTGCGGTCGATCCAGTCGATCTCGTTGCGAGGCGTCATGATGGCGCGCACCGACTTGTCGGCCAGCCGGAGCAGCCGCTCGATCATGTCGCGCTCGCCGCTCTCCAGCACGCCGACCTTGGTCCCTTCGACCAGGATCTGCCGGAACTCCTCCTCGGTGACCTGTTCGCGCGCGAGCTTGTGCGCGCCGATCAGCCGCAGCATGACATTGGACGTCTTGTTCAGGACCCAGACCGCCGGCGTCACCACGCGCGCCACCGACGCGAGCGGACCTGCAAGGCGCGCCGAGATCCGCTCGGGGCGCGTGAGCGCCAACTGCTTGGGCACCAGTTCGCCCAGCACAAGCATCAGGAAGGTGATCGCCACGACCACGACGACGAACGCCAGTTCACCGGCGATCGGTCGTAGAAACACGCTCCTGGCCAGGAGGGGCGCCACCTTGCCTTGGAGTTGCGCGCCCCCGAAACTGCCCTCCAGAACGCTGACCAGCGTGATGCCGACCTGAATCGTCGGCAGGAACACCTGCGGATCGGCGGAGAAGCGTCGCGCCAGCCCGGCTCCCGGCACCCCGCGTTCGACCAGCTCGGCCAGCTTGGCCGGCCGTGACGACACCAGGGCCATCTCGCCCATCGCAAACAAGGCATTGACCAGGATCAGCAGCAGGATGACGACGCAGGCGACCGCGGTGTGCATGGATCAGGGCCTCAAGAAGCACCCCCAGACCCGCCTGACTTCAGTCCGCCGCGTCTACCGGCTCTGACTTGGCAGGCCGCCTGACCTCCACCCGGGGCCGGCTGCCCGCCCGCGCGATCTCGTCCAGCTTGGCCTGCACGTGGGTCGCAAAGCTGAACTCCGCCGGCCGTTGGTTGTCGAGCGAAATCTCCGGCGCCATCGGTCCGTCCAGCTTGGGTCCGCGCAGCGCCACGCCCAGCGTCTTGAGCGGGCTGCGCACCGCGTCCATCACCGCCGTCGACTCGTAGCCGGAATGCACCATGCAGTTGGCGCACTTCTCGTAGTTGCCGGTCCCGTAGGCCTCCCAGTCGGTCTCTTCCATCAGCGCCTTGAAGCTCGGCGCGTAACCCTCGCCCAGCAGGTAGCAGGGCCGCTGCCAGCCGAACACGTTGCGCAGCGGCTTGCCCCAGGGCGTGCAGCGATAGGTCTCGTTGCCGGTCAGGAAGCTGAGGAACAACGGCGATTGGGTGAACTTCCACTTGCTGCCCGCCCGCCGTCCATGCCGGAAGATGTCGCGGAACAGCTCCTTGGTCTTCTGCCGGCTGAGAAAGTGCGTCTGGTCGGGCGCGCGCTCATAGGCATAGCCCGGCGAGGTCATGATCCCGTCGACACCCATCGCCATCACGTCGTCGAAGAATTTCGCCGTCCGTTCAGCGTCGGCGCCATCGAACAGCGTGCAGTTGATCGAGACCCGGAACCCGCGCTGCTTGGCGCGCCGGATCGCGCTCACCGCCCGGTCGTAGGTGCCTTCCTGGCTGACCGCGTGGTCGTGTGTCTCGCGGTCGCCATCCAGATGGACGTCGAACGAGAAATACGGGTCCGGTTTGTAGTCGTCGAGCTTCTTCTCCATCAGGAGCGCGTTCGTGCAGAGATAGACGAACTTCTTCCGGCGGAGGATCTCGGCGACGATCGTCGGCATCTCCCGGTGCAACAGCGGCTCGCCGCCCGCGACCGCGACCACCGGCGCCCCGCACTCCTCGACCGCCTGCAGGCACTCTTCGACCGACAGCCGCTGGTTCAGGATCGGGTCCGGATAATCGATCTTGCCGCAGCCATTGCAGGCGAGGTTGCAGCGGAACAGCGGCTCCAGCATCAGCACCAGCGGATAGCGTTTGCGTCCGAGGATGTGTTGTTTGACGACGTAGCCGCCCACCTTGACCACTTGCAACAACGGAACCGCCACGTTTGAACTCCCGCGCCAACCATCGACTGGAGGTGGCGGACTAAGCCTTTCGGCAGAGCCGGCCGCTTCCGCGAACCCGGTATATCGGATGGACTATGCCGCGAGTTTACACCAGCCGGTCAGCGATGCACTGCCACGACCCTGATCTGTGACATCGAGGCAACAGCTCGCGGCCGGTCGTATGGTGAGAAACTGCGCGCGGCACTATGTTCGCAACATAACGAGATATTTCACCAGCCTGTGCGGCCAGGCGCCACTCGTTCTCGCGGGGCGACAAGGCCACATCAGGTCGACCGCCCCGGGGCGGTCCAGGGACGGAGACGTTCGAGTGACCACACCGACCTCGCCTGCGACCGGGACCGGTCACGTGCCGACACCGACCTTGGACCGGGTGACGTATCCGTCGGACCTGCGCAACTTCTCGAC
>CAXTSH010000141.1:0-6379 GCA_964246925.1 uncultured Acetobacteraceae bacterium | reverse complement strand
AGCTGGATCGGGGTCAGCGGGTTCTTGATCTCGTGCGCGATCCGGCGCGCGACATCCGCCCAGGCTGCCTTGCGCTGTGCCGACTGCAATTCGGTGATGTCATCGAAGGTGACGACGAACCCGTCGAGCTGCCCGCGCCCGACCTCGGTTCCGATCCGCACCAGCAGCGTTCGCCGCCGCCCAACCGGCCCGCTCTGGATTTCGTCGGTGTGCGCGCGCTCCGGATGGCGCCTCGCACTCTCCAGCAGCGGCGTGAACTCGGGCGCCACGTCCGACAGCTTGTGCGCCACCGCCGCCAGCAGGTCCGTCCCCAAGAGGTCGCTCGCGATCCGGTTCGGCAGTTCGATCCGCTGCTCGCCGTCGAGCCCGACCACGCCGGCCGACACGCCCGACAGCACCGTCTCGGTGAAGCGTCGGCGCTCGTCGATCTGGCTGTAGGCCGCCATCAGCTCGGTCCGCTGCGCCGCCAACTGGTCGGTCATTCGGTTGAACGCGCGCGACAGCCCGGCGACCTCGTCGTCCGCGCCCCGTTCCGGCACCCGCACGCCAAGGTCGCCGCTGCGCACCCGTTCCGCCGCCACGATCAGAGCTCCCAGCGGACGCGCGATCTGGTTGGCGAGCACGAGACCGAACAGCACCGCCGCCGAGAGTACCAGCAGCGCCACCAGGGCGAAGATCAGCACGAAGGTGAATTGCAGGCCCGAGCGGTGCCGATCCAGCCGGTCGTACTCACCCACCGCCTCCTCGGTGCGCTGCATGTGGCCAAGGATCGCCGCGTCCACCGGGCGCGCGATCATCAGCATCAGCATCTGCGGCGATTTCAGCAGGATCAGCGCACGGATCGTCGTGTGGTCCGCACTATCGATCACCGCCACGTCGCCTGAACGCGCCTTGAGCAGTGCGGACGCCGGCGGCATCGGCACCGGCTTGCTGCTCATCGACGCCATCACCTGCCCGGTGACCGGATCGAAGATCATCGCGTCCGACAGCCCGTTCAGCGCGCTCTGGTCGAACAGGATGCGGGTGACCTCCTCGGGGTCGGAGATCACCAGTTCGCCGGCATGGGCGAGTGCCAGATCATCGGCCAGGTTGAACGCGTCGGATCGGATCGCGTCGTTGTGTTCGGTCAGATACCCCCTCGCCGCCTGCAGGCTCTCCGCGAGTGCGGTGCGAACACGATCGTTGAACCAGGCCTGGATGCCGACCTGAAACAGCACGGTGGCGAACAGTGCCACGACGACCGTCGGCGTCACCGCGACCACGCTGAACAGCATGACCAGCCTGACATGCAGCCGCGCACCGGCCAGATCCCGCCGCCGGTCCATCCAGACCCGGGCGACACGACCCCCGAGCGCCATCCCGAGCGTGAGAACCGCTGCGGCCGTCGCCAGCAGCAGCAGCAGGTCGAGATGCGGGCGGCGCGCGGACAGGCCGCCGGACAGCAGGATGAAGGTCACCACGACGCACACCAGGGCGACCGCCGCCAGGATCAGGGTGCTCAGCCGTCCAGGAAGCAGGTCGAGCGATGCATCCCGGCGCTGGTCGCCGCGACGCCATCGCAGGAGCGTGGGCGCGTTCAGCCCAGACCTCTGACGACCGGGATTTCCAAATCCCTGATCTTCTTGCGCAGCGTGTTCCGGTTCAGGCCCAGCACGGCCGCCGCCTTGATCTGGTTGCCCTTCGTCGACGACAGCGTCATCGCGATCAGCGGACGCTCCACCTCGGCGATCACCCGATCGTAGATGTCGCGCATCGGCATGCCGTCCTTGCTCGCCGACAGGAACTGCCTGATGTGGCGTTCGACCGAGGCCGCCAGCGTCTCGTGTCCGTGGCCATCGGGCTCGCCGGCGCCGGCCGCAAACGAGGTCGCCTCCGCCAGTTCGCTCGCGATGATGTCGTCGCCGATCGTCTCCTGCGGATAGAGTGCTGCGACCCGGCGCATCAGGTTCTCCAGCTCGCGCACGTTCCCCGGCCAGCGATACGCGCGAAGCCGGTCGATCGCCGCCTCGGTCAGGGTCTTGCCCGGCAACCCGCTCTCACGCGCCCGATCCAGGAAGTGGCGGGCCAGGATCGGGATGTCCTCGGTCCGCTCGCGCAGCGGCGGCAGGCGGATCGGCACCACGTTCAGCCGGTAGAACAAATCCTCCCGGAACGCCCCGCTCCTGATCGCCTGGCGCAAGTCGCGGTGCGTCGCCGCCACGATCCGCACGTTCGCCTTGATCGGCTGCCGGCCGCCCACCGTGCTGAACTCGCCTTCCTGCAGCACGCGCAGCAGCCGCGTCTGCGCTTCGGGCGGCATGTCGCCGATCTCGTCGAGGAACAGCGTCCCGCCGGCGGCCTGCTCGAACCGGCCGAGGTTGCGGTTGGTGGCCCCGGTGAACGCGCCCCGCTCATGACCGAACAGCTCGCTCTCGATCAGCTCGCGCGGGATCGCCGCCATGTTGATCGCCACGAACGGCCCTGCCCGCCGGCGCCCGTAATCATGCAGCGCGCGAGCGACCAGCTCCTTGCCGGTCCCGCTCTCGCCGTTGACCATCACCGTCAGCTCGGCCGTGGTCAGCCGCGCGATCGAACGGTAGATTTCCTGCATCGCCATCGAGCGGCCGAGCAGGGGCAGCTTCTCCTCCGCATCCTTGACCTCAAGTGCCGGCGACGGCGGCGGCGGTGCCGCGAGCGCCCGCCCCACGACCGCGAGCAATTCCTTCAAATCGAACGGTTTGGGCAGATATTCGAACGCACCGCGTTGGGTCGCCTTGACCGCCGTGATCAGCGTCGACTGGGCACTCATCACCACGATGCGCAGCTCGGGCCGTATCCGCTTGATGCGCGGAATGAGATCGAGGCCGCTCTCGTCCGGCATCACCACGTCGGTGATGACGAGGTCTCCCTCGCCGTCCTCGACCCAGCGCCAGAGCGTCGTCGCATTGCCCGTCGTACGCACCTGATATCCCGAGCGGCCCAGCGCCTGGGTCAGCACGGTGCGGATCGACCGGTCGTCGTCGGCAATGAGCACGGTCGGCAGCGTCATGGCCCGGCACTCCCGTCAGCTCGGATTGGGATCATAGTCTTCCGACAGGACAGGGAGGTGCAGGCGCACCTCGGTTCGGCCGCCATGGCTGTCGATCTCGATCATGCCGCCGTGATCGCCGATGATCTTCGCCGCCAGCGCCAGGCCGAGACCGTTGCCGGCCGGCTTGGACGTGATGAACGGCTCGAACAGATGCGGCTTGATGTCGTCCGGAATCCCCGGCCCGGTGTCGCGCACCGTGACCAGCAGCGGCAGATGCACGCGCTCGGCTGAGCCCGGCATCACCAGCCGCAAGCCATGCCGGTAGGCCGTACCCAGCGTGATCTCGCCGCCCGACGGCTCGGAGCTGATCGCCTCGGCCGCGTTCTTGACCAGGTTGAGCAGCACCTGGACCAACTGGTCGCGGTTGCCGAACACCGACGGCAGCGACGGGTCGTAACGCTCGACGATCCTGATGTGGGCGGCGAAGCCGGAATGCGCCAGCCTCCTGACATGCTCGAGCACCCGGTGGATGTTGACCGGCCGGCGCTCGATCGGCTTCTCGCCGAACATCTCCATCCGATCGACGAGCAGGCGGATGCGATCGGCCTCTTCGCGGATCAGCACCGCGAGTTCGCGGTCGCCGGCGGAGGACACGGTTCCCTCCAGCAACTGCGCGGCCCCGCGTATGCCCGAAAGCGGGTTCTTGACCTCGTGGGCGAGAATGGCCGCCATGCCGGACACGCTGCGCGCCGCGTTGCGGAACGTCAGGCGCCGGTCGAGTGCGCGCAGGCTCGAACTGTCCTGCAGCGTCAGCAGGACCAACGCGGGCCGCTCGCCCAGCAGCGTGCCCTGCGCAGTGACCTCGTGCTTGGACAGGCGCGGACTCTCAATCGTCAGATCGTGCTCGACGATGGTGCCGCCGCCCGCCCGCACCTGCCGGATCATCATGAACAGCGGACTGTCGACAGGGATCAGGTCGGACAGCCGCATCTGCGTCAGGTGAGCGACCGACAGGCTGAAGAACGGCTCCGCGGCCGCGTTGGCCGCCTCGATCCGGTCCGCCTCGTCGAGAACGAGTGTCACCAGCGGCAGCGCATCGAGCACCTGAACCGGATCGATCGCCGCCCGATCGAGCCGGGACTCCAACGGCCGGTCCAGCACCTTCAGTGGCTTCATGCCGCCCAGGCCAAGGCTGAACTCCTGGCCGCCGATCGAACAAAGCCCCGCTCGATCAGACCATCGTAGAAGCGGCCGACCGCCGCGCGCGCGTCCTCGGGGCCAGCGATCCGGTTGACCGCGGACCGGAACGCCGCCGATCCGGGCAGCCCGTTCGAATACCACCCGACATGCTTGCGTGCGATCCTGGTCCCCGCGTCGCCGCCGAAATGGCTCAGCATGGACGCGTAGTGGTCGAGCACGATGTCCCGCTCGCCGGCGAGATCGGGTTCGTCGGGCGGCACTCCGCCGCCGAGAGCCCCCGCCAGATGCCCGGCAAACCAAGGTCTGCCGTAGCAGCCGCGGCCGACCATGACGCCGTCCGCGCCGGACGCCGCCAGCGCCGCGAGCGCGTCGTCCAACGACCGGATGTCGCCGTTGACGATCACCGGGATGCCGACCGCCTGCTTGACCCGGGCAACGAACCCCCAGTCGGCCCGGCCCTCGTAGAATTGCTGGCGCGTGCGGCCATGCACCGTCACCATCCGTATCCCGCAGCTCTCGGCGATCCTGGCCAGGGCAGGCGCATTGAGATGCGCGCCATCCCAACCCATGCGCATCTTCAAACTGACCGGCACGTCCACCGCGCGCACCGTAGCCTCCAACAGGCGAGCGGCCGCCACCTCGTCGCGCATCAGCGCGGAACCCGCCTGCTGACCGATTGCGACCTTCTTGACCGGGCAGCCGAAATTGATGTCGACCAGGTCCGCACCCAGCCCCGCCGCGATCCGTGCCGCCTCCGCCATCGCGTCCGGCTCGCACCCGGCGAGCTGCACCGCGTTCGGACCACCCTCCCCCAGCGCCGCCATCCGTCGCGTCGCCGCGTTCTCGCGAACCATTGCCCACGAGGCGATCATCTCGGAGACCACCAGGCCCGCCCCCATGCGGCGTGCGAGCCGCCGGAACGGCAGGTCGGTCACGCCCGACATCGGTGCCAGAACGACCGGCTGCGCGATCGTCAGCGAACCGACAACGATCGGCTTCAGTGTCGGCCTGCCTAGCATTTGGGCAGACTACCCAGAACACGCTAGACCCGCAATGCAACAGGCGAGGAGCGAGGCATGAGCCCGCGCATCGGCATCGGCTATGACGTGCACGCGCTTGCATCCGGCAGGCCGCTGGTGCTGTGCGGCATCACCGTCGCGCACACGCATGGTCTCGCCGGCCATTCCGACGCCGACGTCGGCATCCACGCGCTGTGCGATGCGATCTACGGCGCGCTGGCCGAGGGGGACATCGGACGCCATTTTCCACCCACCGAGGTCGCCTGGCGCGATGCCGACAGCGCGGCATTCCTGACCCACGCCGCCTCGCGCGTCGCGGCCCGAGGCGGATCGTTGACGTCGGCCGACGTCACCCTGCTCTGCGAGCGACCCAGGATCGCGCCCCATGCGAACGCGATGCGCGCGAAACTGGCCGCCCTGCTCGGCGTCGATGTCGCCCGTGTCTCCGTCAAGGCAACCACCACCGAACGCCTGGGCTTCGTCGGCCGCGAGGAAGGCATCGCGGCGCAGGCGGCGGTGATCGTAATGCTACCGGATTGACCCGCCGAGTGCCAGGCCTTCCACCATCATCGCCGCCGGCGGGTCCAGACCCACGCGCACGATCGGACCCCCGGGCCGGTCCAGACTGATCCGGCTGCGGCCGAGCAACGTCTCCGCCATTCTCGGCCCCTCGGCCACCAGCAGCATCTGTCCCGGCGAGACCACCACGTCGCGGTGCGGCTGCATCGGACCGAACGCGTCGCGCTCGATCCGGATCGCGTGCGCGGGACACGCCGCCGCATCGACGAGGCTCGGGCGGCTGAAGGCCAGAAACGTGACTCTTGAAAACTCGCCGATCGGCGTGAGGACTTCCTCGCCGACCGAGAGGCTTTCGACGAGCACCTCGCCGCGACGGGTCAGCACGCGGCTCCCGGCGGCAACGCCGGCGTCCTCGATGATCGACGATGCCCCTGGATGCGATCGATCCCGCGATGGGCCGGGCATCAGCGCACCGGCATTCTGGACGTTCATGCCTTCCCCCCGCCGATCCCCGATCTCTGCCGGAATTTGGATCAGCCTGCCGATCACGCACCCATCGAGCGCGGCCCGTCAAGGATTCGGTTCGCACCGGAGCCAAGTCGGGCGGGCCTGGGCGCGCGGCGCCCAGCGG
>CAXTSH010000140.1:3102-6480 GCA_964246925.1 uncultured Acetobacteraceae bacterium | reverse complement strand
CAGCGACTGGCCGGAAATGCCGAGCCCCGCCGGTGAGCACAGAAACAGGACGGTGGATGCGACCTCGTCGGGCGGCGTCATCCGACGCAGCGAGATTCGCTCGAGATACTGTTCTCGCATCGTCTGGTAAGGCACGCCGACCTGATCAGCACGCGCGCGAATGACGCCGTCCATTCGTGGACCTTCGACGATCCCGGGCAGCACCGCGTTGACGCGGATGCCGGCTGGTCCGAGCTCCTTGGCAAGGCTCTGCGTGAAGCCGATGATTGCCCACTTGGAGGCCGAATAGGGTGAGCGGAACGCGTAGCCGAAACGGCCGGCGGCCGAGGATAAATTGATGATGGAAGCGGTGCCCGCCTGCCTCAGCAGAGGAACGGCATAATGCGCGCACAGGAACTGACCGGTCAGGTTGACGTCGATCGTCCGTCGCCAGTCCGCCACCGCGATCTCGTCCACTGCTCCGGTCGGGCCCGCGATGCCGGCGTTGTTGACTAGCGCATCGAGACCGCCGAGAGCCTGACGAGCCTCGTCGAGCATCGCACGCACTTGCGCGTCGTCAGAGACATCGGCGCGGGTGGTCGTCACGCCCGTGTCACGCCGGCACGACTCCAGCGCGTCGACGTCGACATCGCAGATGTGGACGCTTGCACCATCTTCGACGAAGGCATCGACGATCGTGCGCCCGATGCCCGAAGCGCCCGCGGTGACCAGCACGCGAAACCCGGAACGAACGGATCTTTCCAGCATGATCAGGCCTCCTTCATCCTAAGACGCGCTCGCGCAGGACCACGACGGATGCGAGCACAACCGCGCCGTAGACGATCTCCCGCACCGAAGGCGCGACCGTGGTGCCCGCCAGCAGAGTCTGCAGGGCGGTCAGCAGCAGCACGCCGCCGAGCATCCCGAGATAGCGGCCGCGACCGCCGGTGATCAGAGTGCCGCCGACCACCACCACCGCGATTGACGGCAGCAGGTACTCGTCTCCCATGCCGAGACTGGCCTGTCCCGAGAAGCCCGCGAGCATGATACCGGCGAGTGCCGAGCAGACGCCGCTCAGCGCGTAGACGAGGACCGTGACGCGTCCGACATTCACGCCGGCCAGGCGGGCGACCCGTATATTGTTTCCGATCGCGTAGACGCGCCGCCCGAACACTGTCCGGCCTAGGAGCAGCGTGGCACCGGCGACGAACGCGACCAGCGCCCAGATCACCGGTGTCACGCCCGCGAGGCGGCCGGTCATCAACCAGCGGATCGGTGGTGGCGCGAAGCCCGAGGGCGTTCCGCCGCTATAAAGCAGGGCAACGCCCTGCAGGATACCGTTCATGCCGAGCGTGACCACGATCGGCGGCAATCTCAAGAGAACGATCCCGGCGCCGTTCAGCAGGCCGATCCCGGCACCCGTCGCCAGAACCAGCGGCACCACCCACACCGTCTCCGCCGCGCCGCCTCCAAAGCCGGCAAGCAGGATGCCACAGAGCGCGATCGCCCAGGGCACCGAGAGATCGAGACCCCCGGTCAGGATGACGGACCCCTGTCCAAGCGCCAGCACCACCAGAAACGAACTCAACGTCAGCAGCGCATCGAGATACCCGCCGCTCAAGCCGCCGGCCTGCCAAGCTGTCTCTCCCAGAACGAGAACGAAGCACCCCCAGGCGGGCAAAGTCGTGCGCAGCGCCTCGGCGTGACGTTGGATGAACGGAACGCGCCTGATCGAGAGTTGGTCCGTGCACACGGCTTCGAAGGAGACGGCATCGCGGTGCGTTCGCGTCCGTCGAGCAAGCGTGCCGAGCGATGCGATCCAGCGAAACAGTGGCATATCGCGGTTCGCAACGCCGCCTAGCGCCGCCGTGATCAGGACCAGGCCTTCGACGATCGTGCTATAGAACGCCGCCACCTCGAGAACGAGCAGCAGGTTGACGATCAGCATCAGGCTGTAGGCGCCGAACGCCGATCCGGTGCAGCCGCCACGGCCACCGCCGAGCGCCGTGCCGCCGATCACGACGGAGGCGAAGATCTGAAGGAGCAGGGGATTGCCGACGAGCGGATCGCCGGTCGACGTCTGCGCCGTCACCATCACACCGGCCAGACCGTAGGCGGCGCCCGCGAGCACGAAGGCCGAGAACCGCGCGTGCTCGACGGCGATTCCGGACGAACGCGCCGCCTCCGCGTCGCTGCCGACGCTGTACAACGCGGTTCCAAACCGTGTGCGGCGAATCAGCGTCCAGAGCACGACGACCGCCACGATGATCAGCAGCGGTGCGGGCAGCATGTCAGGGATCACGCTGCCGGTCAGCAACGACGAGAAGGCCGCCGGCACCGCACCACCCGGCTTGTCGAGGAGAAGCAGGGTGGTGCCTTCCACGACGAACATCGTCGCGAGCGTCACGACGATTGATTGCAAGCGGAGGAAAGCGACGAAGAAGCCGTTGACGGCGCCGACGACGGCGCCTACCGCGACGGCGGCGATCGTCCAGCCTAACTCGAGTTCCACGCTGTCGCCCATGTGCGTCGCGAGCAGCACGTTGGTGAGCGAGATCACGGCACCGCAACTGAGATCGAAGCCGCCGGTCAGGATTACCAGCGTCTGCCCGATCGCGGCCAGCGCCAGCGGAGCGCCACCGGCCGACATGTACGACAGGTCGAAATAGCCCATCGGATGGGCTGAGAGCAGGTTGATCGCGACGAGCAGCGTCGCGAACACCCCGATCGAGGTGAGCAATCCACGCGACCGCGAAGCCGAATGCAAAAATGGCAGGGAGATATTGACGGAACGCCGCACGGTGGCCGACGCGCTCATGCCGACGCCCTGATCGGAACGGCGTCCACTGCATGGCGCACGCTGCCCAGCGCCGCCTCCATCATCGCGGTCTCGTCGATACCGCCCGACCCGGCGTCGAGTTCCCGAACGACTCGCCCGTCATAGATCACTAGGACGCGGTGGCTGAGATGGGTTATCTCCACCGCCTCGGTCGAATAAAACAGCACCGCTCCACCGGACGCCGCGAAATCGGAAATTAGCCCGTAGATCTGATGTTTGGTGCCGATATCGACGCCGCGGGTCGGATCGAACAGCAGGAGCAGACGGCTATCGGCGAGCAGGCAGCGGGCAAGCACGATCTTCTGCTGGTTGCCGCCGCTGAAAGAGCTGGCACTCATGAACAGGGCACGTTCTTCGACCTGAACCCTCTTGAACACGGAGGCGACGGCTCGGCGCTCGGCGGGATGGTCGATCAACCCGTGTTTCGCGAAGCGGTCGATGACCGGCAACGTCGCGTTGGCGCACCCGTCGAGCTTCAGAAACAGACCTTCCGTCTTACGTTCTTCCGGGACCAGACTGATGCCGGAAGCGATGGCCTCGCGCGGCGAAGCGAACGCGAC
>CAXTSH010000140.1:0-3002 GCA_964246925.1 uncultured Acetobacteraceae bacterium | reverse complement strand
GTCGCCGACGGCGAAGCTGCCGACGCTGCGTCCGTTGCGCAAGACCGTGAGCGCGTCGCAGAACGCCCTGACCTCTGGGATCCGATGCGAAATGAAGACGACGGTCGTGCCAGACGCCTTGAGAGTAGCAATAAGGTCGCCGAGCCACGCGATGTCCTTACCCGAAAGCGTGGAGGTCGGCTCGTCCAGAAGCAGGATACGCGGATCCCGCAATATCGTCCGAGCAATCTCGATCTTCTGCCGGATTGACAGATCGATGTCGCGCACCACCGCTCGCGGCGAAACCCCGTCGAGACCGAGGCGCTCGAGATGGGCGACGACGATCCGCTCCGCATGCCGCGCCTGGATCAGGCCCAGCCGAGAACGTGGCTGGTAGGGCAGCAGCATGTTCTCCGCGACAGTCAGATCGGGGATCAGCGTCAGTTCCTGGAACGCGGTCTGCACGCCCGCTTGGTGGGCCTGCCGCGGCGAGCCGATCCGCCTGGTCTCGCCGAAAATCTGGATAAGGCCGGCATCGGGCTGCACGAGGCCGCTCAGCAGCTTGACGAGGGTCGACTTGCCCGCCCCGTTCTCGCCGAGCAGCGCATGCACGCTTCCCGCCCGCACCGAAAAGCTGACGTCCGCGATGGCGACGGTTGGTCCGTACGCTTTGCGCACGCCTTGCACGGCGACCGCCGTCGAGGAGCTCATGGTTCGGGGGTTGAGTGAAGCGCCGCCTGCAGGCCGACCTCCGGCGTGTCCTTCGAGAAGATGTCGGCGAACCAACCCGGATTGCTGATGACGCTCGGCTGGAACGCGTTGCAGCCGCCGTTCATTTCGGCCCAGCTCCCGGTCTTGCAGAGGCGCACGCTGTCGTTTTCAACCAGAGGCAACGGCAGGATCGTCTCGTGCGGCACCTGCCCGCCATCGAGTTTGCGCACCGCGAGTTTCAGCGCGAGCGCGCCTGAATAGGGCGGCGATCCGTAGGAGATCGACGGCAGAGCCATCGGCACATAGGAACCGCGCGCGCCGTCCACCTGGGTGGCGCCGGGCAGCATCTCCACCCGGTGCCCATTCGAGGCTTCGCCGGCGCAGGGCTTGCGTGCATCGGGCCCGATCCCGGCCTCACCTTGCATGGTCGTCGCCGTATAGCAGCCGACCTGCATCCACAGACCATCGATCGTGTTCCATGGATGCGTGGCGACGATCTTCGACAGCTCGGTCCGCGCCACCGCCTGACTCCAAAGTCCGACACCTTCGGCGATGACGCGGATATCCTTGTAGCGGGCGAAGACAACCTTGGCCGCGCCGCTGCGCGCGGTGTCGACCGACGTGCCCGGCACGCCATCCATCATGACGATGTTGCCCTTGCCGCCGAGGCGTTTGGCGAGCCATTCGGCGGTGACTCGGCCGGCCTCCTGCTGGTCGATATGGACCGTGTAGGCGCAAGGCGCGGTCACCTGGGCGTCGTAGGCGATCACCACCACGTGTCGTGCGCATGCCGATGTGATCACCGGATCGAGCGCGGTCGGCGAGATCGGATAGACGATGATCGCGTCCGCACCCGCCTGCACCATGGCGTTGAGTTCCTGGATCTGGCGCTGCGCGTTCGGTCCCGAAACCTGCACCTCGAGGCGAACCTTGTCCTTCAGCGGCTTGGAGGCGGCCATCGCCTTGATCATGTTCTCGGCCTCGGCCTGCCAGTCGTTGCCGACATAGCTCATGCTGAGAAAAATCCTGTACGGTTTAGCGCAAGCCGGCGTCGACGCCGACAGCGCCGCTCCGGCCAGGCAAGCCAGCGTCCAGACCTTCGGCTTCATCTTGTCCTCCCTCATCCGCCGCTTTCCGCGGCTTCGGCGTGGTTGGTTGAACTCCTTTCAGCGCGTCATGCGGAGCTCCGAAGCATGAGCCTGTGCGGCAGCAACACGTCCTTGGACGCCGTGTCGCCGCGCCAAAGCAAGGCGAGCGCATCGGCGACCGCGACGCCGAAATCGGCATGCGGAACTTGAACAGTGCTGAGTTCGGAAGCGACCCACTCGTTGAGCGGGTTGTCGTCAAAGCCGAACAGCGCAACGTTCTCCGGAACGTCGATCTTCCGCTCGCGACAGCTCCGCGCCACGCCATACGCGATCAGGTCGTTGCCGCAGAAGATCGCGCGCGGGCGATCAACCGAAAGCAGCGTCGCTGCAGCATTATAGCCGCCCTCGAAGGAAAGCGCGCTGTCGACGATCCATTCGGGGCGAAGTTCAATCCCGTGCCGGCGCAATTCGAACCGGAAGCCCTCGAAGCGCTCTCGGCTTGCCGAGGAATGTTGCGGTCCACGGATCACGGCGCACGGCACGAGGCTCCGCTCGACGAAATGGCTTGCCACCGCGCGACCGGCCGCTGCGTTGTCGATGCCGACGAAAATGCCACCGCAACCGCGCGGCGGCTTGCGGTTGACGAATGCGATCGGCAACCCGCCCGCGAGCGCCTCGGCAAGGCCCGGACTTTCCACCGCCCCGAGCAGAGCCAGGCCGCGCACCCGATAGGACTGCATCTCGGCGAGATAGAAATCCTGCAGGTCCGGATCCTCGCCTGTGTTGCAGAGGATCATCGTGTGGTCGCGATCGCGGAGCGTGATCTCGATGGAACGGGCGATGGCGGAATAGAAGGCGTTGGCGATGTCCGGGATCAGCAGCGCCACCAACCGGGTCTGTCGCAGCCGAAGTGCACGTCCAGTGTGCGCCGGGCGATAGCCGAGCGACCGTGCCGCGTCGCGCACCCGATCGCCCGTGGCGCCATTGGCCTTCTTGATGCCGTTGAGAACCCGCGAGACGGTGGCGATCGACACGTTCGCTCGCGCCGCGACATCCTGGATGGTCGCCGCTCCGGACCGTGCATGTGAAAAGGTCAGGTTCCGACGAGCTACGATCACGGTGAGCCCTCAGGTAAACGTTTACCCTTTGCAGAGCGGATGCTCGATCCCTTCCACTGCTGTGTCAATCGAAACCGGGACCTCGCCGCCGCGCGCTTGTTCCTCA
>CAXTSH010000139.1:4576-6626 GCA_964246925.1 uncultured Acetobacteraceae bacterium | reverse complement strand
ATCCCGAGCACGTATGCTTGCTGGATGACCGCCGTGAGCGCCGTTCTAGCTTCGGTCGGGATTTTTGAGGGAGAGGCTTGGTAGCCGTTGGTCTCGCCGGACGATAAGGCTGTCAGCTGTGTCGTTCGGAGCCTCCGTTTGTTTTCGGCGCATCAGACAACCAGCAAAGCATCCGGTCGCCTCTCCCGGACCGGGCTAGCCGAAGGGCCTAAGATCGGCACACTCGAAGCCGGCACCGGCCGGGCGAGTAAAAAGCCCTGCACCTCGTCGCAACCACAGGCGCGCACGAAGTCGAGCTGCGCTTCGGTCTCAATGCATTCAGCGGTGGTGGGCACGCCGAGATGGCGGGCCAGCTCGACCGTAGCGCGCACGACCGCCGCGCAGTCGCGCCGGCTCAGTGCCTCGCGTACAAATGACCCGTCCACCTTGATTCGGTCGAACACGAACGAGCACAGGTTGGAGAGCGACGAGAAGCCGGTCCCGAAATCGTCCAACACCACCTTGATGCCAAGCTCCCGCAGGTGTCGCATGTTGTTCGTAGTGTTGTTGTCGCGGCTGAGCAGAACCGTTTCCGTCACCTCGATCTCAAGCCGCTCCGAAGCGAGGCCGGAAACGTCCAGCGCCTGCACGATGACTGCAACGAAGCCCTCGGTGCGGAGCTGGAAAGGGGATACATTGACCGCCACCTTGGCCCCGTCGGCCCAGAGTGCGGCGTCGGCGCAAGCGCGCCGAAGCACCCACTCGCCAAGAGGGATGATCAGGCCGCTCGCCTCCGCCATTGGCACGAAGGCACCGGGGCTGACGAGCCCGCGTACGGGATGGTGCCAGCGAACCAGAGCCTCGCGCCCGACCAGCAAGCCGTCCGACAGGCGGATCACTGCCTGGTAATCGAGCTGCAGCTCGCTTTCAAAGCTGCCTGGTCCGCACTGAACGAGGGCTCGAGCCAGCTCGCTTCGGAACACCACCAAGTCGCCATCACCCGCGTGCAGTTGCGGGTCGTATACCTGCGCGCGAGCTTTTCCAGACCCCTTGACCGCGTAGAGCGCCTTGTCGGCGGCGGCAAGCAGGGCGTCCGCGTCCGCTCCGTGCTCGGGATGCAGCGCAATGCCGATGCTTGCGTCGAGCCGGACGTCGGGCGCGTTGGGCAAAGCAAATGGCAGCCGCACGGTGGCAGCCACGGCGTGCGCCACCGCCAGAGCATCGTCGGGACCGGTCAGGGGAAGCAGAAAGAGGAATTCGTCGCCACCTAGCCTGGCGACCAGTCGGTCGGAGACCGCCCCACTCTGCGAAACGCAAAGCGCCCGCAGTCGGCGCGCTGTTTCGACCAGCACGGCATCTCCGGCTGCATGACCCAGCGTGTCATTGACGGCCTTGAACCCGTCAAGATCTAACCACAGGAGGGCAAACCGGTCGGCGACAGGGCTACAGGCCAGCAGCTCTTGCAGCTTTTCGTTCAGCAGGACGCGGTTGGGCAGGCCGGTAAGGCTGTCGTGGCGGGCCAGCGCGGAGTGTCGGTGCTGCGCGTCCAGCATGGCCACCAAATCCTGTCCTCCGCGGAAGCAGATCCCGCCCAGGCCGACCACCAGGAATGCCGACTGGATGATCAGCACACTCAGCCAAAGCTGCGGAGCCAAGGCCGCTCCGATTGAAAGCAGCGACATCACAATGATCATCTGCGTCATCGCCAAACGCGGCGTACCAGCATTGCGCGCCGCCAGACCGGCGACGATCGAGGAGACGCAGGCGTTTGAGAACATCTGCAGCACAGGGTCGCCGCTCAGGTTGCAGAGCATGCCGCCGACACCAAGATTGGCGGACCAGATCAGGCTGCTGACCGCGAGCAGCCCGGTAGGCGCTTGTTCGCCCCGCGTCAGCTTTCGCCGAGCGCCCGCGATGATCGCAAGGCGCAGCAGCAACAGCAACAACCCGCTTGCCAGCCAAGCAATGACGGGGGGAGTGGTATCCAGGTAGGTCGCGACGATCGCGACGACCATTTCGCTCACGGCCGCGCCCACCATCGAAGCCACCCGGGTGAACGTGTTGGCGATCA
>CAXTSH010000139.1:0-4476 GCA_964246925.1 uncultured Acetobacteraceae bacterium | reverse complement strand
ACCCACTCGTGCTCGCGGACCACCACGTCCCTGAGAATGTGCAGGAGCCCGTCGCCGCCGCTGGTCTGGTTCGAGAAGGCACTTGCGATACTGAAGCGCGAGCTCGTAGGGGCTCCGGTAAACGCCATCGACCATTCCGGGAAGTCCCGCGCCGTGATCGGCTCGGAGCGGATGACGGTAACCTCGCCATGACGAGGGTCGCACTGAATGCGCTCGAACGTCGCCTCGATTGCGTCGAGCGGGCCTTCGAGCACCTGGGCGAAGCAGCCGTCGCTGTAGAGCAGGCCGCCCGTGATGCCGTCTCGCGAGTTGTTCGCGCGGGAGGCAGCAAGGATGCCGTCGATTTCGGCGGTCACGTCCGACGAGGCGGACAGGTGGTTGCGGCTGCAATACAGGACGCGGTGGAGCTTCATGGCATCTTTCCTGGTTCGGAGGCGATGGACGGCTTCTGCCGCTCGCTATCGAAAGCGGCGATGAGTTGGTCTACCTGATCGATCGGAACAGGCTTGCTGAAGAGGTAGCCCTGGACGGAGCCGCACCCGCCTGCGCGTATGCGGGCCAGTTGGTCGGACGTCTCGACCCCCTCGGCTATCGTTGACATGCCCAGGCTGACGCCAAGCGCGGTGATGGCGCGGATGATGGCGTTCTGCGATTCGACGTCCCCACGATCCTTAACGAAGGAGCGATCGATCTTGATTTTGTCGAACGGGAAGCTGTGCAGCTGGCTCAGCGACGAGTAACCGGTCCCGAAATCGTCCATCGCGATGCGGACGCCGAGCGCGCGCACCCGGTTGAGCGCCTCGAGCACCACCTCCTCGTTGCGGAATAGAACGCTCTCGGTGATCTCGATCTCAAGGCGGCTGCCGTCGAGACCGGAGCTGGCGAGCGCCTGGGTGATCGCCTTGACCAGACGGCCGGTATCCTCAAATTGCGCCGGCGACACGTTGACGGCGACCGAGACGTGGTCCGGCCAGCGCGCCGCCTGCTGGCAGGCCTCCCGCAGGACCCACTCGCCAAGCGAGACGATCAGGCCTATCTCCTCGGCCACCGGTATGAAGTCGGCGGGCGAGACTAGTCCGCGCTCCGAATGGCGCCAGCGAAGCAGAGCCTCGAAGCCGACGGCGGCGCCGCTTTCGAGGTCGATCTGCGGCTGATAGTGCAGCTCAAACTCGCGCATGACGAGGGCGCGACGAAGATCGATCTCTAGCGAGCGCCGGGCAAGCGCACGCTTATCGAGTTCGGGCTTGAAACAGGCGAACTGGCCGCGGCCGGAGCTCTTGGCCTCATACAGCGCCAGATCGGCGTTGCGCATGAGCAGGCCCTGCTCGTGCCCGTCGACTGGCGCACGTGCGATGCCCAGGCTGGCGCCGATCGTCACGAGATGGCTATCGATGAGGTAAGGCCGGCTGAGCACATCGACGATCCGCCTGGCAAGGCCAAATAACGACAGTTCGTCGGGTGCCGGCGAGACCAGGACGGCGAACTCGTCACCGCCAAGGCGCGCGAGCACATCGTGCGCACGGATGACGGAGCGTAGGCGTTTGCTCACCAACCGAAGCAATCCGTCACCGATCTGATGGCCAAGCGTATCGTTGACCGATTTGAAGCGATCGAGATCGACGAGAAACACGGAAAGGCCGACCTCGGTCGGCTCACGACGGCCCTGGTCGTCGAGCGCCTCCGCCAGCTTGACTATAAACTGCCGGCGATCCGCGAGGCCGGTCAGCGGGTCACACATGGCACGCTCGATGGCGTTGGCTTCTGCTAGACGGCTGAGGGTGATGTCCTGGAATGAGGCGGAGACGCACCCGTCGCCAAGCCTCGCCACAGTCACGGCGAAGCGACGCGAAGACCGTGCGGCAGTCACGTCGACCGTATCCTGATCCTCTGGCCCCTCCGCCGTGAACCTCAGGCACAGCTCGTGCACGCGCTGCACGGCATCGTCGTCGAGCACGCTGCCCTCGAGCAGGTCGAGAACGCTGGCGGCAGCGTGAACGATTGGCGGCGCGATCCCGAGCGTCCCAGCCAAGGAGGCATTGCAGAAGACTGGTCTCAGCACGGCATCCAAAGTGACTATCCCTGCCGTCATGCCATTCAGCGTCGCGCGCAGGTGCGTGGCGTTACCGCCAGGTGGGTGCGGTATCGCAGGCGTCGCGTGAGATGCTGGGACGAGCAGGGAAGCGGACAACGGAGACTCCCGAACAGGTAACTGCAAACGCTCGGCGGCTAACCGGCCGCCTAGGTCGCTGATAAACCGTATCGGTGGATAAACTGCTAATTTCCAAATCGCGAGAGGTTCAGCACAAAGCAAACCTTGGCCGTGGCGACCGCGTCCTGCTGCGAAGGATCCTGTCGGCGCGTCTGAGCTTCTGAACGTGTTCGGCATCGTCCGCCCGCGGGTGTTGCCGGCCTCTCTCATCGTCAGGGGTTGACGTCACCACTCTGTATTCCGGCACAAACTGGTTTGGCCTGCTGCGATTTAAGAACGTCTGCACGTGGGAGAGCGCGCCAGGCAAAAACGTTACAACGTCGGTATTGCGATTGTTGTGGATCAAGTGCTTTCAATGATGGCATGGGCTGACGGCCTGACACGATGGCGCCGGCTTCCGGATGCAGACGTAACCCGTCGACGGCTACGATCGCGGTGATGATCGCGATGATCGTGAAGGCGAGCTCGAACGCAGTTCTGTCGGGAACTCCCTGATGCAAAACTGCCGTCGCGAGCCGCAAGGCCGACGCGCCGAATGCGACGCCAAATCCAACTCCGAGCTGGAAGGCGACGCTGAAGAGCGTATTGGCGGCACTGGTCGCCTCTTCCGGGACATCTGCAAAGGCCAGCGTGTTCAGTGCGGTGAACTGGAGAGACCGCGACGCGCCGCTCGCCACCAACACGAGGATCGTGAGCGGCGGCAGGCCCATTGGTATCAGGGCAGCGCAGCCGAGCATGGTCGCTGCCTGCAGCAGCCCGTCTGCGACGAGAGTCACGCGAAAGCCCCAGCGCTTTAGGATCCGCGACGTGAATGGTTTCATTCCAAGGTTGCCGACAAAGAGCGCCAATACGAACAGCCCCGCGCGGAAGGCGCTGAGGCCGTAGCCGAGCTCGAATGCCAACGGCAGCAGGAACGGCAGCGTGTTGATCAGCACACGCATCGCGGCTCCGCCGAGCGTCACCGCGCGGAACGTTGGAATACTGAACGCCGCGAGATCAACGAGCGGGTGGCTGTGCCGGCGTAAGTGCCGCACGAGCGCCATCATCAGCAGGACGAGCAGGACGCCGAGCAAGACGGACAGCACAGGACGGCCAGGCTGGCCGAGCCGATCGAGGAAGAATGTGGCGTCCAGGCACGCTGCCGCGCCAAACGCGAACCCGAGCACGTCGAAGGGACCCGCCGCAGAGCTTACGCGCGGCACATATCGAAGCGACAACGCCAGCCCAACCAGGCCGAGGGGTACGTTGATGAAAAATATCCAGCGCCAAGACAGGTCGTCGGCGAGAAGGCCACCGATCGGCGGTGCGATGATGGGCGCGGCGAGACCCGGCCAGGTCAGCACTGCGATCGCCCCCATCAACTCGGCCTTGGGCGTAGTGCGTAGGACGGCGAGGCGGCCGACCGGCACCATCATCGCTCCCCCTAAGCCTTGCAGGACGCGCGCGGCGACGAAGCTGGGTTCACTCGTCGACACGCCGCTCAGGACGGAGCCGACGGTGAAGACGACGATCGCGCCCGAAAACACCGACCGTGTGCCGAGCCGGTCGGCGGCCCAGCCGCTCGGCAAGATGAAAACAGCAACCGTCAGCAGATAGGCCGTGATGCCGACGTTGAGCGCGACCGCGGTCGTGTGCAGCGCGGGAGCCATGCGCGGCAGTGCAGTCGCAATGATCGAGCCGTCGAGGAATTCCATGAAGAACGCGCCGGCCACGAGAAGGGCAAGCGGGGTCGGGCGGTAGCGCACGCGATATCCTTGTAAACAGACGCCGGCGCTCTGCCCTAGACCCGTCGGGGCCGGTGGCACCAGCACCGTATGCGCTCCGCCTTCGAGCACTTGCGGAGAGCCCCGCTCGGCGCAGCCGATCACCACCAAACACAGGAGCATAAGTGTTTCGACGCCTGCCACCATTGGTGCTGCGCGGGCTAATGCCGGATCGGTGAAGATAAGCCCCGCAGCTGCATGCAATCAGCATTCCGCGCGTAGCGACTCGACGGCGTAATTGCTTCAACGGCGTGGGCGCGTCCAAACCATTGACGCGAACAAGGGAGGAGGCCTCGAGAGCAATCCGACGATGCAACCTCAATTCAAATCGCTCAACTTATCCACCCGCAGGGGCGCACTCCATAGAGGGGTCAATTTTCGGCTCTGACTCAATCTCGGTGCAAGGGAGAGGCATCACATCGACCCTGCGCTGCTGACCTGCGCCGAGCGCATCCAGTATGACGGCTACCTGCGCCGGGAAGAGGCCAGCCGCGCCATCAAGGC
>CAXTSH010000138.1:66-6703 GCA_964246925.1 uncultured Acetobacteraceae bacterium | reverse complement strand
GTGGTCAGGGCGGCGACATCGGCAGGTTTCAGCGCCTGAAGCTGGACGGAACTCAAGCTCGACAACTGCGCCGTGGTCAGGCCGGCCATTTCGATCGTGGTCAGGGCCGCGACCTGCGCCGTGCCGACGCCGGCAAAGGCTGCCGTGGTCAATGCGCCGATCTGGGCGGTCGACAGCAAGCCGAACTCGGTGGTGGCGATCGCGCTCGCCTGGCTGCTGTTGAAGGCGGCAACCTGCAGGGTGGTCAGGCCAGAGGTTTGCTGTGACGAGAAAGCCGCCACTTGGGCGGTCGAGAGGCCGCTCACGCCGGCGGTGCTCAACGCGGCGACCTCCGCCGAACCGAGTGCTGCAATCGAGCCGGTCGCGATTGCGTCGACCTGGGCGCTGCTGAGGGTCCTGAGCTGGGCGCTCGTCAGTGCTGCCGCCTGCGTCGACGTGATTGCCGCCATCTGGCTGCTGGTCAGCACGGCAATTTGGGCCGTCTGCAAGGCATCGAGCTGAGCCGTGGTCAACCCCTGGATGGCGTCCGTGGTCAAAGCCTGGACGGCGCTCGTCGAGAGGGCGGCGATCTGGGCGGTGGTCAGCGCGACTGTGGTCATCGATCTCTCACATGATGTTCGGCGTGAGGGCGATGCCGTGGTTTTTGCCCGGCGCGGACTATGGGCAGGGCGGGCTAAAGAAGTGTGAACGCGTCTTGGCGAATGGTCATTTCGGCTGTCTGATCGAGACGATGCGGGCCAGCAGGGCGCGGCGGGCCCTCGCGGCGTCGCGCGCGAGTTTGGTCAGGGAAGCGATCTGGCCCGGGCGGCGCGCCAGCGAGCGGATCAACTGGCCCAACCGGATCGTGCCGTTTGGCGCGAGCGCCACCAGGGCCGCCGGCGGCAGCGAACGGATGGCCGGGTCGCAGATCGCGCGCAGAACGGCGAACGGCCGTGCCTCGGCGAGCGCCGCGCGTGCCACCGCCCCGCTTTCCATGTCGAGCGCTGCGCAGCGGGTCGCTTGCTGCAGGCGCTGCTTGTCCTGCGCGGTGGCGACGATGCGCTCGCTGTGGAGCAGGTCGTGCGGCGTGACGCCGCCGAGACGCCTGGACAGGTCCCGGTCGGTCGATAGCGCGATCCCATCGACGATGACGCGGCGCGGCACCACCAACGATCCGGGCGGCAAGTCCGGCGAGAGGCCGGCGGCGAGGCCGAAACTGACCAGGCCGGTGGCTCCGCGCGCCAGCAACCGTTCGGCGGCACGCCGCGCGCCGTCAGGGGTGCCGCCACCGACCGCGACCTCGACTTCTCCGGGCAGGCGTCGAGCCAGGCGTGCTTCGGACTCCATGCCGACGACGATACCGATCATCCGAGAGCCAGAGGTCCCGTGCCGGCGGGCATGCTCAGAACCCGAACGCGACCTTGCGACTGTTGGAACGCGCGAGATTGCGATAGCGCGACAAAGCGAGAAGCGGAAAGAACAGTCGGTAGCCGTGATAACGGAGATAAAACACGCGGGGGAAGCCGACCGCGTTGTAGGGCGTTTCCTGCCATTCGCCGTCGGTCCGTTGCGTGCGCGTGAGGTAGGCCACCCCGCGTGCGACGGCCGGATGGTCGCATTTCCCTGCCGCCATCAGGCCGAGGAGTGCCCAGGCGGTCTGTGACGGAAGACTCTCGGTGTGCTCGCCAGGTGGTGAGTCCTCGTAGCTCTCGCAGCTTTCGCCCCAGCCGCCGTCCGAACGCTGCTTGGCCAGCAGCCACTCGACACCGCGACGCACCGTCGGATCGCCATGCGGGACGCCGACCGCGTTCAAGGCGCTCAGGCAGGACCAGGTGCCATAGAGATAATTGGTGCCCCATCGGCCGAACCAGGAGCCATCCGCTTCCTGCTCGCGTCTGAGATAGGCGACGCCGCGGGCGATGACGTCGCGATCCTCGGGATGACCCATCTGCGCGAGAAACGACAGACAACGCGCGCTGACGTCGGCGGTGGGCGGGTCGAGCAGCGCGCCGTGGTCGGCGAACGGGATGTGGTTGAGGAACTCGCGGTCGTTATCGATGTCAAACGAGCCCCAGCCGCCGTTGCGGCTCTGCATGCCGATGATCCAGCAGCGGGCCCGCTCGACCGCGTCGGCGTGTTCCGGGTCGCCCTGGCGATGCAGCAGCATGCCGACGACCGCCGTGTCATCGACGTCGGGATAGTAGTCGTTCCTGTATTGGAATGCCCAGCCGCCAGGAGCGAGGTCGGGGGCGTTGATCGCCCAATCGCCCTTCACCTCGGTGATCTGACGGTCACGCAACCAGTCGCAGGCTTGGCCCACATTGCCTTCGAGCGGAGTGTCCGCGGGGACTTCCTGACGCTCGGCCATCGCGTAACCGGCGAGGCTGGTATCCCAGATCGGCGAGACGCAGGGCTGGCAGTAGGCCTCGTCCTCACCGTCGACGAGCAGGCGCTGGATGGCGGCCCACGCGATGGCGGCGTTGGGTTCGGCGGGGTCGACGCCGAGTGCATGGTAGAGCATGACGGTGTTGGCCATCGCCGGGTAGATCGCGCCCAGGCCGCCGTCGCCGTTCAGCCGCTCCTCGATGAAGGCGAGCGTACGGCGGATCGCAAGCCTGCGGATCGGGCCCGGGACCAGGCGTTCGGCCGGACGCAATGCGACGTCGAGCGCCTTGAACAGGGTGCCCCACCACGAGCGGTAAGGGCCGCGTATCCAGTCGCGGACGCGCTTGGGATCGGTGCGGAACAGCTCGTCGATACGGATGTCGCGAGGGTTGGCCGCAACCGGCCGGATGGCTGCGAGCACGATCATGGGTGCCAGCACCGTGCGCGACCAGTACGAGATGCGCCACATGTTGAAGAAGAACGACCGCGGGAGCAGGACGATCTCGACCGGCATGACCGGGATGGCGCGCCAGGGAACGTAGCCGAAGAGTGCGAGCTGGAAGCGGGTGAAGACGTTGGAGCGTTCAGCGCCGCCATGGGCGAGAATGGCGGCGCGAGCGCGGCGCATGTGGACCGCATCGGTGTCGTCGCCGATCATCTTGAGCGCGAGATAGGCCTTCACGCTTGCCGACAGGTCGAACTTGCCTTCGTGGTAGAGCGGCCAGCCGCCGTGGGCGCCCTGGATACGCCTCAGATACCGGCCGATTCTGGCTTGCAGGAGCGGGTCGATCCGGTTGGTGAAATGTTCCAGCACGACGTATTCGGCAGGTATGGTGGCGTCGGCCTCGAGTTCGAAGACCCAATGTCCGTCGGGCTTCTGGCGCCTTGCCAGGGCAGAACTCGCAGCGTTGATGGCTGCTTCGACATGGTCGGACGTGCGCGGGATTGCGTCCCGTTCCGGTTCGTCCAACTCGGCCGCATCGCTTTGCACCACTCAGCCGCTCCTCGCTCGTCAGGCCCGACCCGAAGGGGCGAGCGGAAGGCGCGCGCTGTTCAGGCACGACCGAGGATCAGGTCGGCCGCCGTACGCCCGGACCTGATCGCACCTTCGATCGTGGCCGGCAACCCGGTGGCCGTCCAGTCTCCGGCAAGTGTGACATTTGCGACGCTCGTCCTTGCCGAGGGACGACGCCGTGCTGCCGCCGGAGTTGCTTCGAAGGTGGCACGTTTCTCGCGGACGAGACGGGCGGGCGGCATCCTTTCGCCGGGCGGCAGGCCGAGGGCGGCGACGATGTCGGCCCAGATCGACGCGGTGAGCGCGTCGGGATCGAGCTGGTCGAAGCGGTTGGCAGCGCTGATGGTGACCGACATCACGCCGTCCTTGAGGAAGACCCATTCGGCAAGCGAATGGACCAGGCCGACGAACCGGGCAGTGCCGATGTCGGCGACCGGGCTCGTCAGATCGGTGCGATAGTGGAGATTGACGATCGATTCGAAGCTGTCCGGCACTGCAAGCTCTGGAAGCAGGGCGGTGGCGACCGGAGGTGGGACGGCGAGCACGATCCGGTCCTCGGCGCCGAGCGGGACGCGACCGTCCGGGCCGGAGAGGGCCGCGACACGGTCGCCGTCGTGCTCGAGGGCCGCGATGCGGCAGCCCTGGCGGATGTCGGCGCCGAGCCGGGTCAGTTCGGCAAGGGCAGGGTCGACGAAGCTTTCGGACAGGCCCTCCAGCGGAAAGGCAGGGATGCAGGCGTGGCCGCCGCGCAACAGTGACTCCTTGAACACGGCGGCGAGGAGGGCGGCGCTGCCCCGGTCCGGCATCGTGTTGAGGATCGCGATGGCGAGAGGCGTGAGGAGCCGGTCGGCGAGCACGCCGGGTTTGACACAGTCGGCGACGGTGGCGTCGGCACTGGCGGCGAGCAACGTGAGCAATGGGGCGTAGTCGAGGAGAGCGGTGCCCGGGATGCGTCGCCTGCGGGAGAGTAGCCACCAAGGGATGCGTCCATCGCCGAGCTCGAGCGTCCAGCGCTCACCCGACGAGAGATCGATGAAGGGGAAGAGTGGCTTGTCAGGGCCCCCGAGCGTCTGTTCGGTGCCGAGGCGGCGCAGGAAGGCGAACGCGTCACGGTTGCCGGACAGGAGGAGGTGGTTGCCGTTGTCGAGGCGGGTGCCGAGCACTCGGTCGTCATATGATCGGCAACGGCCGCCGCAGGCCGGGCCGGCTTCGTAGAGCGTGATTGCGAGGCCAGCGTCTGCGAGCGTCAAAGCCGCCGACAGCCCCGCGAGGCCGCCGCCGACCACATGAACCCGCATGGGCGCGGGCGTTAGTTCATCCGGAGCGCGTTCGCAAGCTGGTCCTTGGTCATGCGGGACCGGCCGGCGATGCCGCGCTCGCGGGCACGGTCCATGAGCGCCGACTTGCTGGTGTTGCCGGTCTCGCGGTGTGGTGCGGTCTTGCGGGCGACGTCCGCGGGCTGGGCACTGAACTGCTTGCCCTTCCTGGTGTCGGCGCGCTTCTTGGCGGTGGTCCGCTTGTATTCGTCCTCGGTCAGGGACTTGCGGGCGGATTTAGGCAGGTAACGCTCGCCGGTGTCCTCGCTCTTCTTGCCGGACTTGGTGCCCCAGTCTTCGCGGGTCCACTGGGCGAGATGGTTGTCCTCGGTTTTCTTGCCTTCGTAGCCGCCGCCCTTGGACTTGTACTCGGAGGTGGCGAGCTGGGCCTTGCGGGCCGACCATTGTCCGGGCTTGCCGCCTTTGTCGCCGTCGGTGACCTCGTGCTTGACCTCGTCCCAGAGCTTGGGATCGGTCTTCTTCGCTGTTCCGGTCATTGGCGTCGCTCCTCGAACAGCAATGGAACGGGTTACAGAATACGGGGTTGCCAACGGCGGTTTTGACGTTCGGAAGCGCGCAAGGGATTTCCGATGCATGTTGCAATCATAGCGGCCACTGCTGCTCTGGGTGGCTTGCTGTTCGGCTATGACACCGGCGTCATTTCCGGCGCGCTGCTGTTCCTTGGCAAAGCGTTCGACCTGTCGCATCTGCTGCTGGGCGTGGTGACAAGCATCGCGTTGGCCGGTGCCGCAGGCGGGGCTGCCTGCGCAGGACTGCTCGCGGACCGTTTCGGACGTCGCCCGATTCTGTTGCTGACCGCCGCGATCTTCGTCGTGGGCGCGATTGCGTCGGCTATGGCGCCCGACCTCGTCATGCTGCTTGCGGGGCGCCTGCTGGTGGGCATCGGTATCGGGGGCGCCTCCATGCTCACCCCGCTCTACCTCGCCGAGATCGCACCCGCTCGTGAACGTGGCGCCCTGGTTTCGTTCAACCAGCTCGCCGTGACACTGGGCATCCTGGTCTCCTACCTGGTCGGATACGGATTTGCCGCCACCGGCTCCTGGCGCTGGATGCTGGGGCTCGGCGGCGTGCCGGGCGTGATCCTTTTCATCGGCATGCTCCTTCTGCCGGAAACACCTCGCTGGCTCGCAGGCCACGGTCATTCCGACCGCGCACGGGCTGCCCTGCGACGACTACGCGGACCTGATGTCGACATCGCGGGAGAACTCGGCCAGTTGCGCGCCGATCTCAGGCCGGAAGTGCGAGCGAAACCGGAAAGCCGGCTCGGCCACAAGGCGGCGATGTTGCCGCTGATCGTCGGCATCGGTCTGGCCATCTTCCAGCAGGTGACGGGGATCAACACGGTGATCTACTTCGCTCCGGTCATCTTCCAGGCGGCCGGACTCTCCTCGGCGTCGGCCGCGATTCTGGCGACCGCCGGGATCGGTGTGGTCAATGTGATCTTGACCATGGTGGCGATCTGGCTGGTCGACCGAGCCGGGCGGCGCGTGCTCCTTCTGACCGGGCTGATCGGCATGGCGGTCAGTCTTTGCCTGCTCGGACTGGGCTTCCTGCTCGGCACCGGTGCGGCACTCGGATGGCTGATCGCCGCCAGCCTGGCGGCCTATGTCGGGTTCTTCGCCATCGGGCTCGGCCCGGTCTTCTGGCTGCTGATTTCCGAGATCTTCCCGCTGGCCATACGCGGCCGCGGCATGTCGGCGGCCACCATCGCGAACTGGCTCGCCAACCTTATCGTCGCGTTGACTTTCCTGGATCTCGTGGACCTGCTGGGCCGGCCAGGCGTCTTCTTCAGCTATGCGGCGCTGACCTTTGGGGCATTCGTATTTGCTCGCGTGCTGGTACCTGAAACCAGAGGACTGAGCCTAGAGGCTGTCGAAGCGCTCTGGATCAAGCGTGCAAGAGATTGAATGGGGTCTGGGGC
>CAXTSH010000137.1:0-6714 GCA_964246925.1 uncultured Acetobacteraceae bacterium | reverse complement strand
TCATTGGTGCTCTCACATTGTAACGTTGCAAGTGACGCGAGAAAGGCGGTTCTGTCCAGCTAATCGTATCGACGTCGGGCTGGAAAAGCGATCGGCGTTGCTATGCGAGCCAGGATGGTCTCACGCCTGCGTAGGTGCCGGTCATTATGGCAGGCTTGGTCAATCTCTATCTCAGCCGCATGCGATTGCTCGCAACCTGATGGGCGATCACCGCGCCGCAAGCGCGCTTTTCGGAACACCGGCAACCAGGCGTTATCGCCGAAGCCGGTTCTCTGCCACAGGGGACACTGCCCAGTGGCAGCGGCGACCACGCACGCCACGCTTGTTGACAGCTTCCCTAGACATCGCGATCGCCTGCGCTCAACGATGGGCATCATGCCTGCGACAGAACCTCTGCCAGTTCACGCCAGCCGATTGACTGACTGGTCTCCATGATACCGTTCGCCAAGGAGGACCAATCATCCCGACCCGTACGTGTTCTGCTGCTTGCTCTATTCGCGGTTCTGGTGATCGTCCGAATGCCGGAGATCGTGCTCAAGGGCCGATTCTGGGCGGAGGAAGGTCGCATTTTCTTCGCCGATGCCTGGACCATGCCGCCGCTTAAAGCGCTGTTCATTTCCTACGGTGGCTACCTGAATCTAATTGCCAATGCCGCCACGCTGACAGCGCGCCTCCTTATGCCACTGAGCCTCGCACCCTATCTGACCATAGCCGTCGGCCTCGCCTTCCAGCTGCTGCCACCACTCCTGTTGCTGACTGCTCGCGACGCCTGGCTCGGTGGGACGTGGACCCGCGCTGCAGGCGTTCTGCTGCTGCTGCTAGTTCCAGGAACCGAGGAGATATGGTTGCAGTCTCTCCACTGTCAGTTCCAACTGACGCTTTGTTGCGGCGTCATCCTAGCGCTGGAATCCCAAAACGGGCTTGCGGCTCTCGCGCGTCTCGCGATCCTCGCCTTGACGCCGCTCTGTGGTCCGGGAGCGATCTTACTGGTTCCGCTGTTTCTCACGCGAGCAGCACTCGATTGGTCCGGCGCGCGCTTGGCGCAGGGTCTAACACTGGCCTTAGGAAGCGCGATCCAGCTTCTGCTGTTTGTCGAGCCGTTCGCGAGCCGGGCGTATCGGCTGCAGGGCACCATGCTGTTGTGCGTTGTGTCGATCCGACACGTCGTCGAGCCGTTCTTCGGCCTGAAGTTGGCCTATCGGGCGGGCGGTGAGGTTCAGCAACAGCTCGCATCTGGAAGTGTTCCGGTCTGGGCATTGCTGCTGCCCGTCGTGGTGTTCATGCCTTCCGCGGTCTTGCTGCTACGCTCGCCACGAGCGGCCGCGTCCCGCTGGTTGATGGCCGCCGCCGTGCTCACCGCTCTCCCTGCCTACTACGGCGCCATCGGCGGCACGGCTATCCTGATCGGAGCCCAGTCCGGCGAACGCTACATCTTTGTGCCGCAGGCCCTACTCGGTCTCGCGATCCTGGCGTTCGCAGCGACCTCCGCGGGCAATGTCGCACGCGTCGCTTCGGTCGTGGTGGTCTGGTTGATCGTGGTCGGCACCGGAACCTACACGTCTACGTTGAAGAGCGTCCGGAACGGCCCCGCTTGGCGAGACGAGGTGCGGGCCTGGCAGATTGACCCATCCCACACGATCCGGCTCTGGCCGGACGGCTGGACCGTCAAGCTGACGCCGCGGCGAAGGCTGACAGGTTCATGCGCTATCGAGCCAGATCACGCACCTCGCTGCGCGACAGCCCAGTAAACCCGAGACGTCGGGCGACCTCACCACCCAGCAGGCTGATGACGATTGTCAGCAGGATACACACGATCCACCACCATGCCATCTGCATGACCAACCAACCCGGGCGCGAGCGACTCACGATGCCGTCCCACAGGACCAGCACGACCAGGCAGCTTGTCGAGCGATAGATTAACCGCGTGCGCCCAAGTGGCGCGACCTTCACCAGCGCCAGCAAACCCGGTAGCGCCAGCAAAAGGAGCACCGCCCGATAGCCGATGTTCTGGTGACCGAAGAAGCAGCCGACACAAATCACCGCGCCCACCAGCAGCAGCGAGCGCGCGGTCGCCCCAATGCGGGCGAGCATGTCCCGCAGCAGAGGGCTCCGACCGCGACGCATGGCAACCAGCAAGCAACCGGCAGACATGACACCGAACAAAGTCCAACCCAGTAGGGCCATCTCCGGATTTAGGGCGTCCGGTCCGACATAGATTCCAGATTCGTCCCGGATCTTCGCATTGTCGAGCAGCAATGGAATACCTAACGGCAGGCCGCGCGCGCCAAACATGTCGCCGAAGAGCGAGTTAGCCATGTTGGCGTCGATCCGCTGTAGCTCGGCGTGAAAGGCGACAAAGAACGTGGCCAAAATGAAGGCGCAGAGGCTGCCAACCACCCAAAGTCGTGATCCACGCTCGCGGATGAGCAAAGCGAGCAGCGTAAGTGGGTAGAACTTCAGGAGTCCGACAGAAATAATCATCGCGTAGCCGGCGCAGCGCGCAGGCAGCGACCGCAGCGCGAGATGAGCGAACAGTACTCCAACGGCAAAGATCAAAAGATCAATGTTGCCGCGTTCGGTCGCGAACATCGTCGCCCAGGACATGATCGCGCCGATTGCGACGACGGCGCCGAAGGGCTCGTCCGACTCCCAAGGCATGCAAAATAGCGACAGAAGGAATGCAAGGTCGATCATCAAGCCAAACAAAGGCGTCCAATCATTTGACCGTGCCAAGAATTGCAACCGCAACCAGAGAGGCGAATAGTCAAAGGTCCGCCCAAGCGGATCGCAAGGATTGCGGACATAGACGTCGATCCCTCGCGACCAACATTCCACCTGCGCCGTCACGAACCTCGTGTCGAGGAATGGCTGCGGGAAGGGATGCACGTGGATCGCGTTCAGGATCGTGAAATAGACCGGCCTGTCGATTGCGTAGAGAAGCGTGAACGCCGCGAACGAGACGACAGCCAGCCCTGGGATGAGATGCAGCCTCAGCAAGTCCGACCGTCCTCCCGCAAGGCTCCGCTCACATCACTGTCCTTGGGTCGCGCCTGAAAAGCGACGGCGTTTGCCTGCGTTGCTCGTTGCGTGGCATCGGGTGTCTGACGCCGCTATCCGCATCACGCGAGTTTCATCCCGATCGTCACCGACTTCCAAAAGCATGACTTTATCGAACGCTGCCGGGCGAGAGCGGCAGCCCGAGGCCTACCGCATCCTGCATGAGGTGAGATCCAATCCGCGCGCAGGGCCCGGGACGATGCAGCAAGCACGCTCCGTGAAGACACTCGGAAAGGACATAGTTGGACGGCAGATAAGCTAAGGTCGCCTCGTCGGTGAGCAGCGTGTCAAAGCCGGCTGATGCTTCCGCGAAATCGGCCGGTGACCGTAACAGGTAGAGCGGCAAGTTGCGGTCCAGAAGGCTGTAGCCGCCCGTCCAGTCCCACCAATTCTGGTCGCCAACATAAAGCGCGAGGCCGCAGAGTCCTGGCGTCTCACGGGCTTCTCGCATCAAGCGCGGCAGGTTCGCATGGTCGCGTCGAAGCGCCTTGTAGCCGCTGAAGACAGTCGTTAGCGACAGTGTTACGATCCCAAGGACCACCCAGTGAGCGAGCGAGATCGCAAAGGGGCGCCGACTTCCCGCAGGGCCAAGTCGGTCGAGCAGCGACGCGGCGCCGACGCCGGACACTGCCAGGATCAGCGGGATTGATCCTGCAATGAAAGTGAACTCCTTATGCGCAATCAGACTGTGTGACAAGATTACCGCCGCGACGACGAAACCGGCAAGCTTTGCCGTCCGGAAACCCGCCGCGAAGCATACCGCAATTGGCAGCAAGGCAGCGCCCCAGAGTTGCACCATCCAGGACAGATAGAACATCGGCGACATAGTCCCGAACAGGTCGGCGCGGTGATCGCCCAGATTCACCTCGAGGTTTTTCCACATCGACTGCAACGGCGCGCCTAGCGTCAACGCATCGAGCGCCGCCTGCCCCGCTATCGGCAACGTGACACCCAGCAGCATGAACGGCGCGCGCCGGCGTCGATCGGTCAGCAACGCCGCCGCAAGCACGACGATGACGCCGGGCAGAAGCTGGAAGCGCAGAATAACGGCGAACCCGAGCAGCAGGCCTACGGCAATGGGCGTTCGGAACCAGGTCTGCGGACGATTGGTTGCGAGACTCGCCAGCATGGTGCCAAGTGCCAGCAGATTGCCACCCTGGGTCTCCGACAGGGTGTGCGAGCCGTCCAGCACGGTATCCGGCCAGAACGCGGTGAGCACCCCGCAGAACAGCGCGCCCCGTTGGCCCGCCATGACATGCCCAAACCGGGCGGCAGTCACGACGACGGCGAGCGACACGGTGGCAAATACGCACTGGACCGCAAAGACCGAGTGCCTTAGTCCCGCGTAGGCGCTCGCCTGCTCAAGCGCTGCGATGATGCCGGGTAGCAACCAGGACCGGATCCCGTCGTGCCATTCCCAGGTGATCGCACCGTGGCCGGTCAGCAGGCGATGCGCCGGTTCGAGCGCCTGAAAGACCTCGTCCGGCCGGATGAAAAAAGGACCAACGAAAATGAACAGAAGCCGGATTGACAGGGCTGCGAGCAGTAATGGAAGGATCGAGATGAAAGTTGGCAATGGTCTGTCGGCGCGATTTGTCCCGCGCGCAACCGGTGTCTCCGTCGAAACAGCCTGCATGCCAATCGTCTTGTCGCTACCCTAGTTCCGCAGCTACAGCCGAGCGGTGGCACTACAAAGCAGATCACGCGCTTCGTCGAGCTCTATTCGGCCCAAAAGTGGCCGGGGAAGGATAGCATCGGGTATGCGGGTGCAGTCCACGATCGCCAACCTAGCGACCACGACCACTCAAAAGCCAATGATCGAGACAGGCGCGTCGTTTCGCTCATGCCCGTTCCTTCGCGGCCGCACTGTGGCGACCCGACTACCGACCAGTTCGTCCCGCGGACGCCCTACTCAGCAGGCGCGGTCGCCGCACGTGAGTGGCCAAATGCAGGCCCGCTTCCTCCCGAAGCTCAACCAGCGCCGAACGGTCGGGACACCAAGGAGTATCTTTTCCTAACCTGAGCACGATGCGAACGATGCCGGCCAAACGAAGCGTGAGCAATGCTGTCGCGCTCAAGGTTAGCGCCAGGAGAATCAACCGGACCGGTTGTGCCTTATCGCCCGAAATCGAAGACAAGCTGGCGCCAGCGAAGTGGCCCATAACCACATAGCCGAGCAACGCGGGTAGGGCGGCGAACGAACCGAGCAGATATTGCCTCAAGCGGATCGAGGTCAGTCCAAGCGCATAGCTCGTCAGCGCGAACGGCATGATCGGGGAGATCCGCATCAAGGCAACCAGACGCCACCCATCACGCGCAACTGCCTTGTCTAATAGCCCGATTCGCGGGTGCTTGGACAAACTCCGCTCGATGACAGGCCGCAACAGGCTGCGGGTGAGGAGGAAGGCGAGCACCGCGCCGACAATCGTCGCGCTGCCGGACACCACAAACCCGCTTACGATGCCGAAAATCATGCCCGCGGCGATGGCTCCCATCGAAGCTGGCAGAACACCTAAAAGTGCGATCAGGATTTGCAAGCCGGCAGCCACGAACCAGCCGACCGCACCCAACAAACGCTCGGCGTGCGTGAGATGGGTGAAGAGCGCGGCGATCTCCATTGGCCAGATCCGCACGACCGCAATGCCACCCACCGCGCAGACTCCTAGGCAGGAGGCGGCGACGATCCGCGGGACGGACATAGATCCAAGGCGCGATCTCATATGTCGTTCCGATCAAACGGCATCGAACAGTCGATCTCGTCGCAAGCCCATGTGATGCAGGCGGAACTGCGCCGCGGTCCGCAACACGCCTACCCCGTAGACAATGCTGCGCTTTAATCCAATCGAGGACGCCTCGGGAAAGTATCGCGTCGGGCAGGAAATCTCTCCGACTCGAAAGCCGAAATGGATGGCTTGCGCGAGCATCTGATTGTCGAAGACAAAGTCGTCCAAGCAACGCTCAAGTGGTAAACTCTCAAGAACCTTCCGCGTCCAAGCGCGATAGCCAGTGTGATATTCGGATAGTTTGCAGTTCATCAGCACATTCTGGATCAAGGTCAACGCACGGTTGGCAACATACTTGTAACGAGGCATACCGCCTTCGATCGCGCCGCGACCAAGGATGCGTGACGCAAGCACCGCGTCGTAGTGACCCGACACAAGCATCGACGCCATGGCCGTCACTAATCTGGGCGAATATTGATAATCGGGGTGCAGCATGACGACGATATCAGCGCCACGTTCGAGGGCTGCGGCGTAACAGGTCTTCTGGTTGCCGCCATAGCCTTTGTTTCGGTCGTGTCTGATGGTGAACACGCCCAAGGCTCCGGCGACCGCTACGGTATCATCGAGACTGGCGTCGTCGATCAGTATGACATCATCGACAACGTCATGAGGGATCTCCCGCCACGTCCGCTCGATTGTCTGGGCTGCGTTGTAAGCGGGCATCACCACCGTGACCCGCTTGTTGTCCATCATACCGCAAACCTACCACCCGGGTCACGCCCACAATCGCTCAGAGCGGCCGCGGACGATGCTTCGTGTATCGCGTCTGACGCATTTATCAAGGTCCGGCCGGCGGCCTACGGCGGCGAAGGATGTGACTAGCGGCCGACTGATGCGCGACCACGAGCAGCACTAGACTATTCGGTAGGAACAT
>CAXTSH010000136.1:1709-6791 GCA_964246925.1 uncultured Acetobacteraceae bacterium | reverse complement strand
TCCGGCGCCCGCGTCGCCCAACGCGCGACGCGCCGGTCCAGCACGCGCAACAGCCCTTCGCGGGTCGCCTCGTATCGCGCCAGATGCGCGACCGCCGCCTCGCGCAACGACCTTTCGTCCGGCGCAGGTCCCCAATCCTTTGACTTACGGCCGGACGCGCCCCCATCGTGCGTTCCCCGCAACTCCGACGAAGACCCCCGCATGATCGCCCCCCTGATGCCGACCTACAACCGCGCCGACCTCGCCTTCGAGCGGGGCGAGGGCGCCTGGCTGTGGGCGACGGACGGGCGACGATACCTCGATTTCGGCGCCGGAATCGCGACCTCCTCGCTCGGCCACGGCCACCCGGCCCTCACCGCCGCCATCGCCGAGCAGGCCGCGCGCGTGATCCACGTCTCCAATCTTTACCGGATCCCGCAGGCCGAGCGGCTCGCCTCGCGTCTCGTCCTCGCGACCTTCGCCGACAGCGTGTTCTTCTGCAACTCGGGGGCGGAAGCCAACGAGGGCATGGTCAAGCTCATCCGGCGTGCGCATGCGATGAGCGGCCGGCCCGAGCGAACACGCATGATCTGCTTCGAGGGCGCCTTCCACGGCCGCACGCTCGCGATGCTGTCGGCGACCGGCAACGCCCACTACCTGGAAGGCTACGGCGAGCCGGTGCCTGGCTTCGACCACGTCCCGTTCGACAACATGAACGCGATCCGCGACGCGATCACCCCGCAAACCGCCGGGATCATGATCGAGCCGATCCAGGGCGAGGGCGGCATCCGCGCCGCGCCGGAACGCTTCCTGCGCGAGCTGCGCGCGACGGCCGACGAGTTCGGCCTCTATCTCGGGCTCGACGAGGTCCAGTGCGGTCTCGGCCGCACCGGCAGACTGTTCGCCCATGAGTGGGCCGGCATCGTCCCCGACGTCGTGGCCGTCGCCAAAGGCATCGGCGGCGGCTTCCCGCTCGGCGCCATCCTCGCCCGCGAGGAGCTGGCCCGCCATTTCACCGCCGGCACCCACGGCACCACCTTCGGCGGCAACCCGCTCGCCTGCGCCGCCGGCAACGCCGTGCTCGACACCGTGCTCGCCCCAGGCTTCCTCGACCGCGTCGCGGTCACGGGCGCCAGGCTTCACGCGTCGCTCGAGGCCGTGGTGGCGGCCTACCCGGACGAGTTCGATCAGGTGCGCGGACGCGGGTTGATGCTGGGCCTGCGCTGCATCGGGCCCAACAAGGCCATGCAGGCGCGTCTCGTCGAGCACGGCCTGCTGACGATTGCCGCGGGCGAGAACGTGCTCCGCCTCGTCCCGCCTCTGGTGGTGACCGACGCCGACTGCGACGCCGCCATCGAGATCATCGAACGGGCCGCCAGCGCCGACGCGGTGCGGCGGGCCTCATGAGTGCCGCGCAGTCGCTCGAGACCACCGAGCCCACCCACTTCCTCGACCTCTCGGACCATGCGCCGCCGACGCTGCGTCGCCTTCTCGACGACGCCGCCCGGTTCAAGCGCGACCGCAAGGCCCGGCGCGTCGGCGACCGGCCGCTCGCCGGGCTGACGCTCGGCCTGATCCTCGAGCGGCCAAGCACGCGCACCCGCGTCGCCTTCGAGGTCGCCATGCGACGGCTCGGCGGCGACGTGGTGGTGCTGTCGCCGCGCGACATGCAGCTCGGACGCGGCGAAAGCCTCGCCGACACCGCGCGCGTGCTCGGCCGCTTCCTCGACGCGATCGTGCTGCGCACCGACGCCGCCTCCAAGCTCACCGAGCTCGCGCGCCACGCCGGTATCCCGGTCATCAACGGCCTGACGCCGCAAAGCCATCCCTGCCAGATCCTGGCCGACCTGCTCACCTTCGAGGAACGGCGCGGACCGATTGCCGGCCAGCCGATCGCCTGGTGCGGCGACGGCAACAACGTGTGCGCGAGCTGGATCGAAGCCGCCGCCCTGTTCGGCTTCCCCCTCCGCCTGGCCTCCCCCGATCGGCTCCGCCCGGCCGCCGACCGCGTCGCCTGGGCGCGTGCGAAAGGCGCCGCCCTGCTCCTGACCGACGATCCGGTCCTGGCCGTCTCCGGCGCGCGATGCGTGGTCACCGACACCTGGTGCTCGATGTCCAACGACCCGAGCGACGACAGGCGCCGAGCGGCGCTGGAGCCGTTCCGGGTCGACGAAAGACTGATGGCGCACGCGGCCCCGGACGCGCTGCTGATGCACTGCCTGCCGGCGCACCGCGGTGAAGAGGTGTCGGACGAGGTCATCGACGGGCCGCACTCGGTGGTGTTCGACGAGGCCGAGAACCGGCTCTACGTGCATCAGGCGATCCTCGGCTGGCTGTTGGGCGCCAGCGCATGAACGATGCCGACACCGAGCGTCCGTCGACGACCGAGGACGCGCCGGCCGCACCCGGATGGGCGGAGGCCGAGTTCGATGCTGTCTTCGCGCGCCTGCCGCAGACGCCGGCGCTCAAGCATTTGGCCGCGTCCTACCTCGACTGCCTGGCCGGCATCGGCGGCCATACCGACATCGGCGGCGCGCACGACCGATGCCGGGCGGCGCTGATCCGCGGTCTGCAGCACGAGCTGGTCGACGAGGCCGATCTGCACCGGCTCGACCGACAGCTCGCCGCCCTGGAAGCGGAGATCACCGCCCGGACGTGAGCGGCTCGTGGCGGCACCGCGCGGCCGGGCCCCTGTTGCGGGAGTGAGGAAGTGGCTGCGGGCGACAACGAGCTCGACCGGCAGCTCGCCGCCCTGATGGCGGCGGCGCAGGCCGGCGACAAACGCGCCTACGAGGCGCTGCTTCGCACCTGCACCCCGCTGATCGCCGCGGTCGCCGCACGACAGGGCCTCACCGGCAGCGCGATCGAGGACGCCGTCCAGGACACTCTCGTCACCATCCATCACGCCCGCCACACCTACGACCCGGCGCGGCCATTCGTGCCGTGGCTTCGCGCGCTGGCCAGGCATCGGGCCATCGACAACAGGCGGCGGCGCGCCCGTGTCGCCGCCCGCGAAGTCCACGCGCCGCTCGCCTTCGAACAGGCCCCCGATGTCGCCCCGTCGCCCGATGCGGCCCTCGGCACGCTCCAAGCGGCCGAGCAGGTGCGCGCCATGGTCGACCGGCTGCCACCAGGTCAGCGGCAGGCGGTCGAGCAGTTGGCGCTGGCGGAGCGCTCGCTGGAGGACGCGTCCTCGCTGACCGGGCGGAGCAAGGTGGCGCTGAAGGTCAATCTGCATCGGGCGATCGCGTCGATGCGGGCGCGAATCGCGCGCCCGTCCGACGAGTGAGCAAATTGATCAAGCGAGCCGTCGCCCCCATCTTCGCCCGATGCCGCAGACGCCCGATTTCCTCGACCTGTCCCGCCCCGAGGTGCCCGACCTCGTGATTGCCCGCGGCATCACCCCGTTCCGCCTGCCAGGGCGGTCGGTCCGCGGGCGGCTGATCCGGCTCGGTCCGCTGGCCGACGCGCTGCTCTCGCGCCACCATCATGACCCGGCCGTCACCAGGCTGGCGGGGGAAGCTCTCGCACTCGCCGCCGGCCTTTCGGCCGCGCTCAAGTTCCGCGGCTCGTTCAGCCTGCAGGCCAAGGGCGACGGACCGGTCCGCATGCTGCTCGCCGACTGCACCGAGGCCGGCGCCTTGCGCGGCTATGCGCGCGCCGATCCGACGCGCCTGGCCGCGTTGGCGCACGAGCCTACGGCGCGTGCGCTGCTCGGCGACGGCTATCTCGCCTTCACCGTCGACCAGGGGGCCGATACCGAGCGCCACCAGGGCATCGTCGCCATCGAAGGCGAGACGCTGTCGGACATGGCGCTGCATTATTTCCGGACCAGTGAGCAGCTCGATTGCCGTCTGCATCTGGCCTGCCGGCAAACGCAGGCGGGTTGGCGCGCGGGCGCCCTGGTTCTTGAGCGGGTGCCGACCGAGGGCGGAACCGACGAGGGCTGGACCGCGCCCGAAGCGGCGGAAGCCTGGCGAACCGCGACGACCCTGGCCGCGACGCTGAGCGACGACGAACTGCTCGACGACAATCTCCCGCCGGAAGACCTTCTGTTTCGACTGTTCCATGTCGAGGGGGTCGCCGCCGACCGGCCACGCGCCCTGGCCTACGGATGCCGCTGCACGCGCGCGCGGCTCGCCTCGATCCTGGAGGGCTTTCCGGCCGACGACCTCGACCACATGAGCGTCGACGGCGACATCGTCATGACCTGCGAGTTCTGCAATCACGACTTCCGGTTCGACCGCCAGACCATCCGCGGCAGCACGCTCGAGACGCACGCCCGCGATTGATTCTTGCGGCGGGGGGCGTCAGTTTTCCGCGGGGGGATCACAGGACTGGCCATGCGACACAATCCGCACTTCCGACCGGGCCCCGCCCTGGCCGTCGGACTGCTCGCGCTGGGCGTATCGGCGTGCTCGGACGACGTGCAACCCGCTCAGAATTTTCCGCAGTTCCACTATGAGTACCTGACCCCGATCCGCCTCAACGTGGCCACGATCGGCATCGACAATCAGGCCGCCGTGCCCGACGACGACCTCGCCGGACGCAGCCCGGAGCCCCCGGAACAGGCGCTGGAGCGGATGGCACACGACCGCCTGGTCGCGGCCGGGCCATCCGGAACGGCGACGTTCACCATCACCGAGGCGTCCATCACCCGCGGCGACGGCGATGTGCCGACCGAACGCCTGTCGGCGCATCTCGACATCGCCAGCGCCGACGGCGCGCGCGCCGCGTTCGCCGAAGCCCATGTCACGCGCACCGCCAAGGACGACGCGACCGGTCCGGCCGCGCTCTACACGCTCACGCGTGAAGCGATGGACGACATGAATGTTGAGTTCGAATACCAGGTCCGCCATTCGCTCCATGACTGGATCGTGTCGGACAGTGCGGTGGAAGCACCGGTCCAGCAGGCCCCGCTCGGTGCTTCGGGTCCGCTGCCGCTGGCCCCCGCCGCGCCGCCGGCCGGACCGGTGCCGCCTCCCCAACTGTCGCCGCCGCCCGGGTTCCTCGCGCCGCCGCCGCCGCCCGATGCCGATTACCCGCCGCATTCCTCGCAGTCCCTGCCGCCGTCCGGCGGGGGTTATTAGAAGAGTCCAGGGG
>CAXTSH010000136.1:0-1699 GCA_964246925.1 uncultured Acetobacteraceae bacterium | reverse complement strand
CCCCCCCCCCCCACCCCCCCCCCCGGGGGGGGGGGGGGTTACCCCCCCCCCCCCCGGCCCCCCCCCCCCCCGCCCCGCTGGGGCTGGCAGCCCCAGACCCGCCTTGCGGATCAACGATGGATGGGGTCGATCCATCGGACTTCCCTTGGTGTCTCGATCGGCTCGATGTCGAGATTGACGACCGCGGCCTCGCCGTCCGACCGGACCAGCACGCATTCGAGCGGCTTGTTGGGCGAGGCGTTGATCTCCTGGTGCGGCACGTAGGGCGGCACGAAGATGAAGTCGCCCGGGCCGGCCTCGGCCACGAACTCCAGGCGCTCGCCCCAGCGCATCCTTGCCCGTCCGCGCACGACGTAGATCACGCTTTCCAGGGCGCCGTGATGGTGGGCGCCGGTCTTCGCGTCCGGGTGGATATGCACCGTCCCGGCCCAGAGCTTGCGCGCGCCGGCCCGGGCCAGGTCGATCGCAACCGCGCGGTCCATGCCGGGCGTCTGCGCCGTGTTGCCGTCAAGCTGGTCGGCTCGGATCACCTTTACGCCTTCGGTTTGCCAATCGATCGTCATATTTCCCCTGTCCGCTCAAGAGTCCGATGTTCCTCCGCGTCCTAGCCGACCATCAACGCAGCTACGAGCACCCGATCATCGGCCGGGCCGGCGACGGGGTGAAGCTGTGCCGGCCCGATGCGGACGCCCCCGGCTGGACCTGGTGCACGCACGACCGGACCGGTCGGGCCGGCTGGACGCCTGACGCCTATCTGGCGCGGACGGCGGACCCCTCGGTAGCGTTCCTCACCTGCAACTACGACGCCACCGAACTCACCGTCCAGATCGGCGACCGCGTGCGACCGTCGTATTCGATCGCCGGCTGGACATGGTGCCTTGACAGCGATGGTGGTGAAGGCTGGGTTCCGGAGGGAAAGCTCGGGCCCCAGGACGAGCCATGACGGTCTGGTTCACCTCGGACACCCATTTCGGGCACGCCAACATCATCCGCTATTCGGATCGGCCGTTCGGTTCCGTCGAAGAGATGGACAGCGCGATCATCGCCAACTGGAACGCCCTTGTCCGCCCCGGCGACACGGTCTGGCACCTGGGCGACTTCGTCTTCAGCAACAGCCGTCCTGCCGCGAGCTACCTCAACCGCCTGGCCGGCGAGAAGCATCTGATCTGGGGCAATCACGACAGGGCGGGGACGCGCTCGTTGCCCGGATGGTCGTCAAGCCAAGCCTACGCCGAGATCACCATCGAGGGCACGCGCCTGATCCTGTTCCACTATGCGATGCGTGTCTGGAACCGCAGCCATCACGGCGCTGTCCACCTCTACGGCCATAGCCACAACTCGCTCCCCGGCGACAACCAATGCTGCGATGTCGGCGTCGACAACCCGGCCTGGCGCTACCGCCCGGTCACCCTGCCAGAAATCCGGCGTTTCCTGGCCGCCCAGCCCGAGCGCACACCGGTCGACCACCATGTGGGTGATCTCTGAAGGCCTAAGTGTTCGCCGGAACATCTCCCAGTTTAGCGAAACCGGTTCAGGACCTCCAGGGCGTGAACTCCCGCCCGGCCCTCGCGCGCTACGGATGGACCCCGTCGAGCCGGGTGGCTTGCAAAGATGCAAGTCGCCGACGTCAAGTTGAAACAAGCGCGTCCTTTCAAGGCAATTACATTGCGCAAGGCTCACAGGATCGTGTTCATAGCGT
>CAXTSH010000135.1:0-6989 GCA_964246925.1 uncultured Acetobacteraceae bacterium | reverse complement strand
AAGGCCCGAAAGATCGCGCGAGACACTTCGTTGGCCGCGAAATCGTATTCCGGATGCCACTGGACGCCGAGCGCGAACGCTGCGCCCTCGACCCGGATCGCCTCGATGGTGCCGTCGGCGGCCACGCCCTCGACGACCAGTCCCCTGCCGAGCCGGTCTATCGCCTGATGATGCAGCGAGTTGACCATGATCCTGTCAGACCCGGCGATTGTCCTGATCTCGCCGGACAGGGTGACCTCGTGGCGGTTGCCGACGCGCACGGCGTGGTCGGGATGCCTGGGAGCCGAGTGATCAAGCCGGCCCGGCATCTGTTCAACCTGCTGATGCAGGCTGCCGCCGAACGCAACGTTGATTTCCTGCAACCCCCGGCAGATGCCGAGGACCGGCACGGCGCGCGCGATCGCGGCCCGGATCAGCGCGGTGGTCACCGCGTCGCGGGCCGGATCTTCCGGCGTGTCCTCGGGATGGGCGGGGCCGTCATAAAGCGTCGGATCGACGTTCGAGCGACTGCCGGTCAGCATCAGGCCGTCGAGCCGGCCGATCAGGCTGTCGATGTCGGCGCCAGGCCCGTTGGCAGGAATGAGCAGCGGCACCGCGCCCACCACCTGGTCGGTGGCGCGGACATAGGTGTCGCTCGCCGCATGGTTCGGCATCGCGTATTCGCCGAACAGCTTGGTGCAGCAGGAGATGCCGATGACGGGCTTCATGCGGCGTCAGCCGCTCTGGCCGGTGTCGAACAGGCCGGGCGGAAAGGCTCCCCCGGTGACCACGTCGTAGAGATCGACGCGGGTCTCACGGCCCTGGGCGTCGACGACCGTCCAGGACCGCAGCGCGAAGGGCTGTTCCGAAAAGACGAGGGTCAGGCTGCCATCGCCCGGCGACGCGGTCCGCTCGAGCGTGAGTTGCAATTGGCCGTTCAGACGGGTGAACCCGGTGACCGTCACGTCACCCGACAGCATGATCGAGGGCGCGAGCAGCAGACCGAGCGGCGTCCGGCTCAGCGGCACGGTGGTGACCTGATCGAGCTTGCTGTCGTGGAACACGACCTGACCGCTGTTGGCGACGAGCAGCAATGGACTCGGCTTGTCGTACTCGAACCGCATGCGGCCCGGCCGTTCAAGCCAGGCGGTGCCCTGCGTCGTGGCACCATCGGGGGCGATCTGCAGGAAACGCGCCTTGAGCGTGGTGATCGCGTTCAGCGAGGACTGGACCCGGTCGACCCAGCCGCGGTCGGCGGGCGTCAGGCTGGCCGGCGCGGCGGTATCGGCCAAGCTCGGCGTGGTGACCAGAAGCATCGCGCAGAGCAGGAGTTGCGTGAGGGAGCGGGACGGCATTGGTCCTGTGTGGCACCAGGCGGCGCGGTTCTCAACCGGTGCCGATGGCAACGCCGGCCGCGAACACCAGACCGCCGCCGACGACGATCTGCGTCGCCGCCGTGACCCATGGGCTGTCCATGAAGCGCCAACGTATCCAGGTGATCGTGGCGAGCTCGACCAGGACAAGGATGATCGCCACCGTCAGCGCGGTGGAGAAGTTTGGTATCAGGAATGGCAGCGTGTGGCCGATGCCGCCGAGGATGGTCATCAGACCGCAGACCACGCCGCGCAGCATCGGCGCACCCCGGCCCGACAGCTTGCCGTCATCGGCGAGCGCCTCGGCGAAACCCATCGAGATGCCGGCGCCGACGGAGGCCGCCATGCCGACGAGGAAGGCATTGTGCGGGCTGTGGGTCGCGAAAGCGGCGGCAAACACCGGCGCCAGCGTCGAGACCGAGCCGTCCATCAGCCCGACCAGGCCGGGCTGCACGATCTCGAGCACGAACTGCCGGCGCTTGGTTTCGTCCTCGTCGTCGCGCCTGCCACCGGCCAGATGCTGCGCCTCGAGGTGGCCGGCACGCGCCTCGTGCTGGTCCTCGGCGGTGGCGAGATCGCCGAGCAGCTTGCGGATGTCGGTGTCCGAGCTGCGCGTGGCCGCGGCCCGGTAGAAGCGCGCGGCATCCTGCTCCATTTCGCGGGCGCGCCGACGGACCGGCTCCAGCCCGCTCGTCGGCGACATCCAGATCGGCTTTCGCTGCGTGAAGCCGCGTATGTCGGTGCGCCGGACCAGCGGGATGTGAGTGCCGAACTTGCTTCTGAACAGATCGATCAGGGTGCGCCGATGCTCGTCCTCCTCCTCCGCCATGTCGGAGAAGATCCGCGCGCTGTCGGGAAACGTCTCGCCCAAGCCGTTGGCGAAGTCGGCGTAGGTGCGGCCATCCTCCTCTTCGGCGGCAATCGCGAGAGCGAGGATCTCCTTCTCCGTCAGGTCATCGAACGTGCGCATGCGCCCTCAATTGCGAAGGCTGTCGACAAGATCAAGATGGTTCGTAATGATGAAACTGCGACGCAGGTGCAAGTCAGTGCCGGAAATGACGCATGCCGGTCATGACCATGGCGATCCCGGCATGATTGGCGGCGTCCACCACTTCGGCGTCGCGCATCGACCCGCCTGGCTGGATCACCGCTGTGGCACCGGCGGCGACGGCGGCCTCGAGACCGTCGGCGAATGGAAAGAAGGCGTCCGACGCGACCACGCTTCCGACGCAGAGCGATACGTCCAGACCTGCCTGGCGTGCGGCCGCGCGGCCCTTGATGGCCGCCATGCGGGCGCTGTCGAGACGGCTCATCTGTCCGGCGCCGATGCCAACCGTCGCGAGGTCGCGCGCGTAGACGATCGCGTTGGATTTCACGTGCTTGGCGACACGGAAGGCGAACAGCAGGTCCGTCAGCTCACGCGCGTCGGGCGCACGTGCGGTCACGACGCGCAGGTCAGCCTCGCTGACGCGACCATCGTCACGGTCCTGCAGCAGGAAACCGCCCGAGAGGGTCCGGATGGTCCGGGCCGGGGCTGCCGGGGCGGGCAGGCCGCCGGTCAGCAGCAGGCGCAGGTTCTTCCGGCCTGCAAGCACCGCCCGGGCGCCGTCGGTCGCGTCGGGGGCGACGACCACTTCGGTGAAGATCTCGATGATGGCGGATGCGGTATATTCATCGAGCGTCCGGTTGCAGGCGACGATGCCGCCGAAGGCGGAGACGGGATCGCAGCGCAGCGCGCGTGCCCAGGCGTCGCGCAGCACGGGAGCGACCGCGGCACCGCACGGGTTCGCATGCTTGACGATGACGACTGCAGGCGCCTCGAATTCGGCAACTGCCTCGAAGGCGGCGTCGGTGTCGTTGAGGTTGTTGTACGAAAGCGTCTTGCCCTGGATTTGGGTGGCGGTCGCGACCCCTGGCCGATCCTCGCCGTTGCGATAGAAAGCGGCGCGCTGATGCGGGTTCTCGCCGTAACGAAGCCGCTCGACGCGCCGGCCGGACACGACCAGGCGGTCGGGGAACTCGTCGGCGCCGCGCGCGAACCAGGCGGCGATGGCGGCATCGTAGGCGGCAGTCGTTGCGAAGGCGGCAGCGGCCAGCGAGCGGCGAAGGGCGAGATCGGTGCCGCCGCGTTCGAGCGCCTCGATCAGGGACCCGTATTGGCTCGGGTCGGTCAACACGGCGACATGGGTGTGATTTTTCGCCGCCGCCCTGATCAGGGCGGGACCTCCGATGTCGATGTTCTCGATGCAGTCAGGCTCGCCGGCGCCCGCCGCAGCGGTCGCCTCGAACGGGTACAGATTGACGCAGACGAGGTCGATGGGTGCGATCCCGTGCGCCGCCATCTGTTCGCGGTGTCCCGGAATGTCACGCCTGCCGAGAATGCCGCCGTGTATCTGAGGCACAAGCGTCTTGACGCGGCCGTCCAGGATCTCGGGAAAGCCGGTGTATTCGGAGACGTCGCGCACGGCCATCCCGGCCGCTCGAAGTGAGGCGGCGGAGCCCCCGGTCGACAGGATTTCGGCGCCGGCGGCTGCGAGCGCGCGAGCGAGCGCCAGCAAGCCGTCCTTGTCGCTGACGGAGAGGAGCGCGCGGCGGATCGGGACGAGGTCGTTCATCGGATGTGAGGTGAGTGGTGGTTCCCGGAGACAAAGCTTTAGGACGTCCTGCGCGCTTGCGCGACTGGTCTCGTGGCGAAGTTCCCCTCGCATAAGGTCCAGTCGGGTCTCTGAGGCTGTCAATCTATCGACGAGGTAGGCCAGGGCGCTGCCCTGGACGCGCCCGGGGCCAGCGGCCCCGAACCCGCCGACGGGCGGTCCAGGGGCCCGGCCCCTGGCGGGGTTCGGGGCAGAGCCCCGGCTCCTCTAGAAGGCGCGCGCTCCCAGACCCGGCCGGCCAGGCGGACCTCCGAGCTTGCGTCAAATCCGTAGGAGCTCGATCGTTCGCTGGACGATGGCGGCCTCGGTATAGAGCGAGCGCGCGCGCGCCAGCCCCGCCAGGCCGAACGCCCGACGCATGCCGCAGTCGGACGCCAGCAGGGCCAGGGCCTGCGCGAGCGGAGCGACCTTCGCGGGCGGCACCAGCAGGCCGGTCCGGTCGTGCACGACCTGTTCGCGCGGGCCGCGTATGTCGGTGGCGACGACCGGCAGGCCGCAGAGCATGGCCTCGATGACCGACATCGGCAGCCCTTCGAAATGGCTTGGCAGGGCGAAGATGTCGGCCGCCGCCAGGAGTTTCGCCACGTCGTCGCGGTAGCCAAGGCGGCGCAGGCGACCGCCGAGACCGCTGGTCGCGAAGGCGGGCTCGAGCGACGGACCATGGTCGGACGCCAGGCGTTCGCCAACGACCCAGAGCTCGGCGTCCGCGACGTCCCGCATCGCGGCGAGCAGCTCCGCAATTCCCTTGTGGCGAACCAGACGCGAGACGCAGATCACCACGCAGCGCTCGTCCGGGACGCCGAACGCCTGACGGATCCGTGCCCGTGCGTCCGGGTCGGGATGGAAGATCGCCGGGTCGCGGCCATTGCCGACCGCGACGGCATGCGGGTGGATGTGCAACCGCCGGGCGTCGGCGGCCTCGGCCTCGGAGACGGTGAGGAACCGGTCCGTCACGCGACCGGCGGCGAACTCCATCGCCAGCGACGCCGCCCGCCGGACCGGCGAGCCCGGCTGGTTGAACAGGAAGCCGTGGCAGGTATAGGCGACCGTAGGCACCCGAGCCTCCCAGGCCGCCATTCGCGCGAGGAAGCCGCTGATCGGCATGTGGGCGTGCACGACATCGAACGGCTCGCGGCCCAGCAGACGGCGAAGAGCTCCGTAGGCCACGATCTGGGCCTTGGGCGAGAGCGAGCGGGCGAGCGGCAGTTCGACGATCCGAAATCCCTCGCGCCGCGCGATCTCGAGCAGGGCACCCGGCGCCGACGCGCCGACGACTTCATGGCCGCGCGCGCGCAAGCCCCGCATCAGCGGCAGCAGAAACTGGACCAGCGAAAAATCGACGTTGGCGACCTGCAGGACGCGCCGCGCGCTCACGCCTACCCGACCCTGGTCACCGCCCAGCGTACCTGCCTGGTCGCGCCGGTGTCGGCGGCAAGGACGATCTGCCGCGACGCGCGACGGGCGCCGCTGCCGGCATAGACGCTGTCCTCGACCGCCGGGCGCGCTCCATCGGCGCGCAAACGCCAGAGCGCGCCCGATCCAAGCCGCAGCAACGTCGCCTCGCCGTCCGCTTCGAGAGTCGCCTCGACCGCAGGATGGAGGTGGAAGCGGATCGCGAACGGATGGCCGTTGCCGCCCTCGATCGCGTCTTCGCCGCGAAGATCATCCCCGGTCTCGGCGAGATAGAGACGCCGGTGATGGACCGCCCCGTAGGCACGCGCGTAGCCGTCATGGCTCGCTTCAAGCCAGTGCGCCCCCCCGCTGGACTGCCGCTGCACGACCACCTTGCCCGGCCGGCGGCCGAGACCGCCGGCGCGCACCTCCGACGAACTGGTGTCGGCGAGCGTCAGCGTCGAATGCGCCGCCGTCGCACGCAGCGCGCTGCGCCAGTTTTCCGGCGCCTGGGTGGCGCCGCAGTTGACGATCAGCCGTTCGCGCCCGACCGACATCTCGAACGCGAGGGTTCCCGCGGCGGCACGGCGGTCGATGCCGGGTGCCGCCGGAACGCCGGTGTCGGCGATCAGCACCGTCCGGCCCGAGGCCAGTCGCTCGAAGCCCACATCCGCCAGCGTCGCGTGCACCGCGCGTCCGCGGCCCGCCTGGCCGAGCACGAGGTCGATGGTGGTGGCGTCCTCCTCCTCCGACGCGTTGAACAGCGCGAGACCGCCGTCGCCGTGACGAAGCGCGCGCAAGGCCGGGCACATGCGGTCCAGACAGGCGGCGAGCGCGATCGGCGGCGACGTGCCCGCGGTCGCGAACAGGAGCTTCATCTCGACCAGCTCGCGGAGCGCCCCCAATTGCGCCGACGGGCTTCGCTCGACATGACCGCCGTCCGCCAGCACCTGGCGCCCGAGTTCGCCCGGCAGGAAACGCAGTGCGCGGGCGAGGAAGCCGGTGTTTTCCGGCAATGCCACACCGGCCGCGACCAGGCCCTTGAGCGCCGTGAGCGAGCTCATGTCGGGATGATCAAGCGGAACCAGGGCGGCGAGCACCCTTGCGTCGGTCAGCAGGTGCCGCATCAGCGCGCCCCGGAAATCGTCCTCGGCGGAGGCGGCGAAGAAGTCGTAGTGGCCAAGCCAGGCGGAAATGCGCCGGGCGATCACGGGCGCGCGCCGAGCCACGGGGTCGGACGGGGGCCGGCCGATCCACTCCGCGATGAGCGCGCGCGCGCGCTGCCGTGCCCCGTCGGTGCCGATCGCACGCAGGTCGCGTATCCACCCGAAGGCGTGCGCCGTCTCCCGCACCGGCTCGTCCAGCGCCGACAGCAGCGGCCATCCGCCCGGCTCGAGCCTGGCCATTGCGAAGCTCGCATCGAGCTCGCCCCGCATCAGCCTCGCCCCACGCGCCGGAGAGCCGGGCCATGGATCGCGCACCGAGACCTGCGGGGCGTCCGGAACACGCGAAAGGCCGAGCGACTGCGTGATGGCGGGCAGGCGGGCGAGCGAGAGCCGTGCATCGCGGCCCCATCGTCTGACCCCCAAGA
>CAXTSH010000134.1:0-7091 GCA_964246925.1 uncultured Acetobacteraceae bacterium | reverse complement strand
CCCCCCCCCCCCCCCCCCCCCCCCCCCCCCCCCCCCCCCCCCCCCCCCCTTCCCTAAAGCCACGACGCTAAGATCGCCGCGAGGAAACAAGGCGGCGCCATGACCGACGGGACGCCCGCGCTCGAAATGCGCGACATCAGCAAGACATTCCCCGGCGTGAAGGCGCTGAACAAGGTGCGCCTGAAGGCCTGGGCCGGCGAGGTCATGGCGCTGATGGGCGAGAACGGCGCCGGCAAGTCCACGCTGATGAAGGTGCTCTCAGGCGCCTACCAGGCCGACGCCGGCGGTGAAATCCTGGTCGAAGGCAAGCCGGTCACCATCGGCCGTCCGCAGGCTGCACGCGCGCTCGGCATCGCCATCATCTACCAGGAGCTCGCACTCGCGCCCAACCTGACGGTGGCCGAAAACATCTATCTCGGTGACGAAGTCGCCAAACCGGGTGGCCGCATCAACCGGCGCGCCATGAACGAGGCGTGCCGTCCGGTGCTCGAGCGGCTCGGAACCCCGTTCAAGCCGGAAACGCTGGTCGCCGGTCTGTCCATCGCCGAGCAGCAGCTCGTCGAGATCGCACGCGCCCTGCACCGACGGTCCCGAATCCTGATCCTGGACGAACCCACGACCGCGCTGTCGGCGCGCGAGACCGACCGGCTGTTCGCGCTCGTCCGTCAGCTCCGGTCCGAAGGCATCGCGCTGATCTACATCAGCCATCGCATGGCCGAAGTCTACGAGCTGGCAGATCGGGTCACGGTCCTGCGCGACGGCAGCTACGCCGGCTCGCTCACGCGCGAGGAGCTCAGTCCGGAGGCGATCGTGCGCATGATGGTCGGCCGCGACCTGTCGAGCTTCTACACCAAGGAGCACGATCCGAACGCCGTCCGCGGTGACGTGGTGCTCGAGGTGCGTGGCTTGACCGACGGCGGAGCGCGGGTGCAGCCGTGCAGCTTCACCCTCCACCGCGGCGAGGTGCTGGGCCTGGCGGGTCTGGTGGGCGCCGGGCGAACCGAACTCGCACGCCTGATCTACGGCGCCGATCGCGTCGGCGGCGGAACGGTGCACTTGCAGGGGCAGCCGCTCGCGGTCTCCTCGCCGCGCGAGGCGATCTCGGCCGGCGTCGCCTACCTGACCGAGGACCGCAAGGGTCTGGGCCTGTTCCTTGACATGTCGTGCGGCGAGAACATCAACATCGGCGTCATCGAGCGTGATGCGCGCGGCGGCTTCGTGCTCGATCGCGCGCGGGCCAGGCAGCGCGCCGCCGCGGCTTTCAAGGGCCTGCGCGTGCGCGCCGCCAGTCCCCTGGTCCAGGTCGGCAGTCTTTCCGGCGGCAACCAGCAGAAGGTGCTGATCGCGCGCCTGCTGGAGACCGACCCCAAGGTCCTGATCCTCGACGAGCCGACGCGCGGCATCGACGTCGGTGCCAAGTCGGAGATCTACCGGCTCATCGACGACCTCGCCAAGCGAGGCCTCGGCGTGCTGGTGATCTCGAGCGAGATGGCCGAAATCGTCGGCATCTGCGATCGCGTGCTGGTCATGCGCGAAGGCGCGCTCACCGGCGAGGTGGGCGGCCGCGGCCAGCCCATCACCCAGGAGGCGATCATGCAGTACGCGGCCGGCCTCGCGGCGTGACGAGGCAAGAATGTCCGATGTTCCGCTGACGCCGCCGACCAACGTCTCGACCGGAGGTGCGGGGCTGTCGTCCCGGGCCGTGCAGATCCGAAGCCTGCTGCAGGCGGCCGGCATGCTGCCGGTGCTGATCCTGCTCGCGCTGGGCTTTCACTTCCTCGGCGGCCACCGGTTCCTGACCGTCCAGAACCTTTCGATCGTGGCACAGCAGGCATCCATCAACACCGTCCTCGCGTCGGGCATGACGTTCGTCATCCTGACCGGCGGCATCGACCTGTCGGTGGGCTCCACGCTCGCCGCCTCCGCGATGGCAGCCCTGATCGTGTCGCTCCTGCCGGGCCTCGGGCTGCTGAGCATCCCGGCCTGCCTCCTCACCGGTCTCGCGATCGGTCTCGTCAACGGCGCCCTGATCGCCGCCGTCAAGCTGCCGCCCTTCATCGTCACTCTCGGCACGCTGACCGCCATCCGCGGCCTTGCGCGTCTGATGGGCGGCGACAACACCGTCTTCAACCCGGCCCTGCCATTCGCCTGGATCGGCAACAACGGCATCCCGGTCGCACCCGGGTTCGTCATTCCCTGGCTCGCCATCATCGCGCTCGCGGTCGTCCTGCTGTCCTGGTACGTGCTGCGACGGACCGTGCTCGGGGTGCGCATCTACGCCGTCGGCGGCAACCCCGCCGCGGCCCGCCTGTCCGGCATACGCGTCGGTGGCATCCTGCTGTTCGTCTATGCGACCTCCGGCCTGCTGGCCGGTCTCGGCGGCGTCATGTCGGCGGCCCGGCTCTACGCCGCGAACGGATTGCAGCTCGGACAATCCTACGAACTCGACGCGATCGCCGCCGTCATTCTCGGCGGCACTTCCTTCGTCGGCGGCATCGGCTCGATCTGGGGCACGCTGATCGGCGCGCTGATCATTGCCGTGCTGACCAATGGACTGCTGCTCGTCGGCGTCTCCGACATCTGGCAATTCATCGTCAAAGGCCTGGTCATCATCGGTGCCGTGACGCTCGACCGGTTCCGTCAGCAGGGTGCGCGCACCTGACGCACCGTTGCCGAAACCGACCCGCGCGGTTACGAACCTCGCCAAGAGAAGTGTGGGGGAACGACGATGAAGACCATACTGCTGGCGGGCGCTGCCCTGTTCGGCCTTGCTGCCACGACCGCGCAAGCCAAGCCGCTGACCGGTGTCGGCATCACGCTGGGCTCGCTCGGCAATCCCTATTTCGTCGCCCTCGCCAAGGGAGCCGGCGTCGCCGCCAAGGAGATCAACCCGAACGTCACCGTCACCTCGACCTCGGCCGACTATGACCTGAACAAGCAGTTCACCCAGGTCGACAACTTCATCGCGTCCGGCGTGAACCTGATCCTGATCAACGGCGTCGACCCCAACGCCATCCTGCCGGCCATCAAGCGGGCGCAGGCCGCCGGCATTCCGGTGGTCGCCGTCGACGTCAAGGCGGCCGGCGCCGACGCGACCGTCGAGACCAACAACGTCATGGCCGGACGCATCTCGTGCGCCTATCTCGCCGAGAAGATCGGCCACAAGGGCAACGTGATCATCGAGAACGGGCCGCAGGTCTCCGCCGTCATCGACCGCGTCACCGGCTGCAAGGACGCGCTGTCGAAAGATGCCGGCATCAAGCTCCTCAGCTCCGACCAGGACGGCAAGGGCTCGCGTGACGGCGGCCTCGCGGTCATGCAGGGCTACCTGATCCGCTATCCCGACATTGCCGGCGTGTTCGCCATCAACGATCCCCAGGCGATCGGTTCCGATCTCGCCGCCCGCCAACTGCACCGTAACGGAATCGTCATCACCTCCGTCGACGGCGCGCCCGACATCCAGGCCGCGCTGAAGGACCCGCAGAGCTCGATCGCCGCGTCGGCCAGCCAGGATCCCTACACGATGGGTGAGATCGCCGTACGGCAGGGCGCGGGGCTGCTGAACGGGCAGAAGCCGGCGCAGGCTATCACCCAGATGACGCCCAAGCTGATCACCCGGGACAATGTCGGACAATATACGGGCTGGACGCAGCACTGAGGCGCAAGCCGCCCATGGCCGGCTAACGCTTTAAGACAACCTAGCCATCTCCGCCGATTGACCGCTATTGATGGACAGCCGATCGCCTCAAGGGTCGGCACGTTCAAGAAACGGCCAGCCGGGGGGAAATTAAATGGCCAGGACGCCTCGCCTCATCGCCGCCTGCATCGCGCTCGCGATGACCGGAGCGGCACCATCGCGTGCCCAGGTCATCGTCGGTCTGATCACCAAGACCAACGTCAATCCCTTTTTCGTCAAGATGAAGCAGGGTGCCGCGATCGCAGCCAGCAAGGACGGCGTCGACCTGCGCTCCTACGCGGGCCGCTACGATGGCGACAGCGAAACCCAGGTCGCCGCCATCGAGAGCCTCATCTCGGCCGGCGCGAAAGGCTTCATGCTCGTCCCGAGCGACAGCCGCGGGATCGTGCCCGCCGTCCAGAAGGCCAGAGCCGCAGGCCTGATGGTCGTGACGCTCGACACGCCTCTCGACCCGATCAGCGCCGCCGACGCGACCTTCGCCACCGACAATTTCAAGGCGGGCGAGCTGATCGGCCAGTGGGCCAAGGCAACCATGGGACCCAAGGCCGCCGACGCCAGGATCGCCATGCTCGATCTCGCCATCACGCCCGTCACGGTCGACTACCTGCGCGACCACGGCTTTCTCAAAGGCTTCGGGATCGCCTACACCGACCTGACCAAGAACGGCAGCGAAACCGACAAGCGCGTCATCGGCCACGACGTCACCCAGGGTGCCGAGGAAGGCGGCCGCAAGGCCATGGAAAACCTGCTGCAGAAGTCGCCCGACATCAACCTCGTCTACACGCTCAACGAGCCGGCCGCCGCCGGCGCCTACCAGGCGCTCAAGGCCGTCGGCGATCAGGGCAAGGTCACCATCGTGTCCATCGACGGCGGCTGTCCGGGCGTGCGGAACGTCCGCGCCGGCATCATCGGCGCCACCTCCATGCAGTTCCCGCTCCTGATGGCCGAACGCGGCGTCAAGGCGATCGCCGACTTCGCCAAGACCGGCCAGAAGCCGGCGATGCCGGCCGCGGGCTACGTCGACACCGGCGCCGTGCTCGTCACCGACCATCCCGTCGCCGGCCTGCCCTCGATCACCACCACCGAAGCACTCAAGCGCTGCTGGGGGTGACCGTCCGGCGCGGAGGCTGACATGCAGGAGCTTGGCGCCCTGCCATCGACGGAGGCGACGCACGCCGTCATCGATCTCGGCCGCGCGACACCGCTGCGGCGACTGCATCACCTGCTGCACGGCAATCCGACGATCATCCCGGCCATCGTGCTGGCGGCGAGCGTGCTGCTGTTCAGCACCATCGTCGGCGGCCGCTTCTTCGCGCCCTTCAACCTGTCGCTGGTCCTGCAGCAGGTCACCATCATCGGCACCGTCGGCATCGCCCAGACGCTGATCGTCTTCACCGCCGGCATCGATCTTTCCGTCGGCGCCATCATGGTGCTCGCCTCCGTCGTCATGGGCCGGCTCGCCGTCAATCACGGCCTGCCGGTCGCGATCGCCTTTCCGATCGGTCTGCTGATCGGAACTGCTGCAGGTGCCATCAACGGCGCACTGATCTCGCTGCTTCGCACCCCGCCCTTCATCGCCACGCTGGGAACGTGGAGCGTCTATTTCGCCCTCGTGCTCTGGTACTCCAACAGCGAAACGATCCGCGCCAGCGACATCGAGGACCAGGCGCCGTTCCTGCAATGGACCGGTAACGCCGTCAGCGTTGCCGGCGCCCAGGTCACCTACGGCTCGATGCTGATGCTGCTGATGACCTTCGGCGCCTGGTATCTGCTGAACTGGACCTCGTTCGGCACCCACATCAAGGCCACCGGCGACGACCCCGCCGCCGCCCGCCTCGCCGGCATCCGCACCGTCCGCACCCTGCTCGGGGTCTACACGCTGGCCGGCTTCATCTGCGCCATCGCGGGCTGGATCCTGATCGGCCGCACCGGTGCGATCAGCCCGCAATCCGGCTACACCTCCAACCTCGACAGCATCACCGCCGTCGTGATCGGCGGCACCAGCCTATTCGGCGGCCGCGGCTCGATCTGGGGCACGCTCCTCGGCGCGCTGATCGTCGGCGTCTTTCGCAACGGCCTCGACCTCGCCGGCGTCGACGTGCTCTGGCAGGAATTCACCGTGGGCCTGCTCATCATCATCGCCGTCGCCACCGACCAGTGGATCAGGCAGGCCTCCGCATGACCGCGACCCCTGTCATGCAGGCGCGCGGCCTGATCAAGCGCTTTGGCCGCGTCACCGCCCTCGACGGCGCCGATTTCGACCTGCTGCCCGGTGAAATCCTCGCCGTCATCGGCGACAACGGTGCCGGCAAATCCTCCCTGATCAAGGCGCTGGCCGGCGCCCTCATCCCCGACGAGGGCGAGATCAGGCTGAACGGCGAACCGATCATCTTCCGCTCTCCTCTCGAGGCCCGAGATGCCGGCATCGAGACCGTCTTTCAGAACCTCGCCGTCTCGCCCGCGCTCAGCGTCGCCGACAATCTCTTTCTCGGCCGCGAGCTCAGGCGGACCGACCCGCTCGGCCGCCTGCTCGGCTGCCTCGACCGCGCCGAGATGCAGCGCCAGGCCCGCCGCCATCTGTCCTCGCTCGGCCTGCTCACCATCCAGAACATCAACCAGCCGGTCGAGACGCTTTCTGGCGGCCAGCGGCAGGGTGTCGCGGTCGCGCGCGCGGCGGCGTTCGCGAGCCGGATGATCATCATGGACGAACCGACCGCGGCACTCGGCGTGAAGGAAAGCCGCCGGGTTCTCGAACTCATCGGCGAGGTCAAGCGCAAGGGCATTCCGATCGTGCTGATCAGCCACAACATGCCGCACGTGTTCGAGGTCGCCGATCGCATCCACATCATGCGCCTTGGCCGCCGCTCGACCGTTATTCGGCCGAACGACTACTCCATGTCCGACGCGGTCGCGATCATGACGGGGGCGATGACGCCGCCTGAGACGCCGACTTTGCAGTAAGGATGGGGCTCTGCCCCAAACCCCGTCGTGCGTCAGCACGCCAAAGGCGTGACGGGCCGCGCCGCCGGACCCGCACAAGTCACGGTTTAGGCCCAGGCATTGCGTCGCACTGAAGACACCCCGACTGTTTTCGCATGACGCAGCCCCTGTCCCCTGCCTCGCTTGCCGAACTCCGGCGCCGCATGCATCTCGACTGGGCCGATGGCGCCGTCGACGGCGGCCCACCGCTCGAGGACCTCGACCGCGCCGCCAACCTCTACGGCATCGTGGCCGACCCCTACCATGACTGCGCCTTCGGCAATCTCTCCCGCCTGCACCTGATGCTGATCTGCATCTACGGCCTGCTGGAGAACCGCCAGTGGGACAAGGCCGTCCGCGCCATCGCCCGCCTCGACCGCATGGAGCGCGACCGGGACCGCGATCGCGCCAAGCG
>CAXTSH010000133.1:5877-7202 GCA_964246925.1 uncultured Acetobacteraceae bacterium | reverse complement strand
GCCCGACGCCTATGTCGGTTTGTCCGCCGGCGGCACCAACTGGTCGCAGGCCGAGCATTATCTGCAGCCGTTCGCTCCCTGCCCCTGAGCAGCCTGCCTCAGCCGTGACGCCGCGACAGGCCGAGCCCGTGGACCCGGCTGCGACCGGATCCGTCTCCATCGCGAGCTGAGCGAGAACATTGTACCTCCCGTCACCGGCAGAGGATGCCGCCAGCGCCATGACACACGGTCACAATCCCTATCTCCGGTTTGGCGTGACAGTGCTCGACGCATCGCGTCGCCGCCCGACGATCACGAACACGCCGGCCTTACCCGTGGTGAACTATGCCGCCGTTGGCCAGGCAGCCCCGACCCTGCTGAGCACGCCGGCCGGTGCGCTGCCGAAGGCCTCGGCCGTGGTGATCACCTGGGCGGAGTCCGAATGGGCAGCGATGCAGCAGGTGTTCTGTGCCGGTGGCGCCGCGATGCCCTACAGCGACAGGACGCGCAGCAGCTGGAGCGGCTGGCAGACCTGTTCGCAGAACCTGCCGAGCGGCGCTCCGTCAGGCTGGACCGAGTGGGGCTTCTATCGGCTGGTCGAAGTCGGCGGCAAGCCGGTGCTGCTGTTCAAATCGAACACCCATCTCGATTATCCCGGCGCCAGCTTGCTCGAGGCGCTGATCAGGCTGCTGATTGCCGATGTGGAGCCAGCTCTGATCCTGTCGATCGGGACCGCGGGTGGCGCCAAGCCGACCGATCATATCGGCACGGTACGCGCGGTCAGTGCCGGCACACTCTACGAGACCGGCCAGCCTGCCGCGAGCTGGCCGGAGTACAAGAACGGCTGGACCGCGAGTAGCGCCGTGCTCGGCGACGCGAACCTGTCTGAGCTGCTGTTCCCGATCCCGACCACGTCAAGCGATCTGCAGTTGCTGGCTGAGAGCCTGAACAATGGCTCCAGCACCGGCTACACGTTGGCGCAGCTCGATCCGGCCGGACTGAACCTCGGCGACGCGGTTCCGCAGATCGATGACCAGACCGGCGGCGCGGCATCGCTGCTGACGACGTCTACCTTCGTGGTTGGCACGATCGCGGGCGACTTCCAGGCCTATAGCGCGATCGAGATGGACGACGCCGTGATCGGCGAGGTTTGCGCGGCGGCCGACACCGCGTTCGGTTTCATCCGCAACGTCTCCGATCCAGTGCAGAACTCGGTTCTTCCCGTTGCGGTGCAGGGAAGCTGGGGCAGTCTGGTGTATGACGCCTACGGATTCTACACGAGCTATAATGGTGCGATCGCGACCTGGGCGGTGCTGGCAAACGCACGCTGACGGAGCGGAGAGGCC
>CAXTSH010000133.1:0-5777 GCA_964246925.1 uncultured Acetobacteraceae bacterium | reverse complement strand
CGGCGGCCTGCAGACATGCACCGGCGGGATCATCCCGGTGAGCAGGAAGATGTTCAAACGGACGGCGCCGGTCGCAGCGGCGGCGTAGATCGTCGAGCCGGTCTTCGTGTTGGAGACCGCGGCATCGCAGTATTGAAAGAAGGAGGACTGACAAGGGTAAGGGCCGATGATCTGATGGCCGGCCTTCGCGGTCAGCGGGTCGGGCGTGGTGATAGGGCACGAGCAGACGATCTGGTTTTTCGACGGAGGCTGGCCCGGGAACTTGCCTTCCGTGCTGGTGAAGCAGATGCCGCCGTCGCACGTTCCGTAGGAACCGTTGGCCGTGCGAGGACAATTGTAGAGCGCCTGATCGCCCAAGGGCGCGACGATGGATGTGGGCTCGCTGAACGTGCTGACCATGTAGCCGTTGGCCGGCCCGGCGCCGTTGATCTGGCAGACATCCGCGCCATCGACCGACAACTGTTTACTGAGGCTGTCGCCGTGCTTCACTTCGCAGCCGCAGTAGGCGACGCCGTTGAAGACGACGCATTTCGCGCCGGTGCAAAGCGCATAGGTCTGGTCCCGGCAAACCTGGGGCAACCTGGACGCCAGGGTGAGCTGAGGATCGTCGGCGTGCACGCAAGTGGCGAATGTCACCCCGAGTGAAACAGCCAAGGTGGCGAGACCGACCTTCGCACGGATCATCATCGGCCAACGCATGGAAGCATCCCCGAAGTCCGGGCGGCCCCGTCCAGGAACTTGGCCGCAGGCATCGCGACGGCGCAAACGCGACATATGTCGCTTTTACGCGAGTGCGTCGGAGCGGGCAAGCGCCTTGGGCGACCGCCTCCGCTGCCGCGGACGCGGGGGGGTGACGACGTCAAGGATTCGTGTCACCCAGTCGCGATCGATCGGCTCCCCGGTAACGATCGTGCGGAAGTAGACCGAGCCGGCAGCGGCGGCGAAGACGCCGTGCCTGTCGAACGTGGACGGCAGCTCGCCACGCGCGATGCCGCGTTCGAAAACGACGTTCACCGCCGAGAAGCGCCGCGCGTAGAGGGTCCGGAGCAGCGAAAGGACCGCCTCGTCGCGTTGGATCTGGATCGCCGCGGTCAAAGCCGCCCGGCCGATCGGGGATTGCAGGAAACCGGCAAGGCTCAACAGGGCGCCCGCCAGGTCTTCGCGGAATGTGCCGGTATCGGGCAGCGCGATGGTCTGCTCGATCCGCGCTGCGATCGCCTCCAGCACCAGCGCCGCTGGGCTGCTCCAGCGTCGGTGCATGGTGGACCGGTTGATCCCTGCGCGTTCAGCAACCGCGGCGAGGCTCAGAGCGGCGAAACCGCGCTCAGGCAAAAGGGCAAGGGTCGCCGCGAGCACCCTGTCCGAGATATCGGCTGCCCGCCCCATGATGCGGCGCGGTGGCGAGCGGCGCAGGTGAGGTTCGGCATGAGGAGAGCGGCGGGGCATGGCACCAAGCGATAACGAAGGATCGCCTGGGCTGTAGCACCTCCGTTGTAAGAGCCTGCAAGCTGCCGGCGGATTGTTTGCTGCCGGAACGATCATATCCTGTTGGCGTCCGCTTGCCCGGCGAGCGAGCCGAACGGAAGGTATGGCGTCGGCCAAGGACGCCACGATTTCTCCGCGCCCGCGCCGACACGACGCCGCACCACCCGCCGACGAGATCGCCACCTTTCTGCATCGGGACGGCCCTTTCGTGATCTTCCCGATCCCGGCGGCCGGTCGCGGATCGTCCAGCCGTCGGCAGGACGGTGCCCGGACAGACCCGTCCCGATCCGACGCTCGACGAGGTGCAGGCACTCGCCGACAAGCGTTCAGTCGGCGGCTTTCCCGTCGCCGACGCGGCCTCGCAGGCCGAGCATGATCTGCAGCCGTTCGCTCCCGGCTCCTGAGCCAGCCTGCCTCAGCCGTGAAGCCGCGAGATGTCCAGCAACACCGCGGCCTCCATCTCCTTCTCCGACAGCCGGCGGCGTACCAGATCGCGTATGCTGACGATCCCGACCAGCTCCGCGCCCTCCATCACCGGCAGGTGACGGATGTTGCGCGCGGTCATCACCGCCATCGCATCCTCGATCCGGTCGCTCTTCCTGCAACTGACCACCGGCCGGCTCATCGCGTCCTTGACCTCGCGCTGGAGCGCGCCGGCGCCTTCCCGGGCCAGCAGCCGGACCAGGTCGCGCTCGGTAAAGATGCCGACCACGCGATCGGCCGCCTCGGTGACCACCACGGCGCCGATCTTCCGGCCGGCCATCAGCGCCACCGCCGCCGACACGCTGTTGTTGGCCCGCACCGTGGCGCAGTCGCGCCCCTTGGCCGCCAGGATCCCCTCGACCTGCATGATCGTGTCCTCCTCAGGTGTAAGCGCCACGCCGGGCGCAACGGTTCCTCAGCGCCAAAGACGCGGGTTTGAATGCGGGTCTGGGGCCGCCAGCCCCAGCGGGGCTTGGGGCAGAGCCCCAAACCTGGCCCATGCCTGCTCCCCCAAAGACACCTCTATCCTCGCCGCCCCGCCTTCCCGGAGCCGCCGGCATGCCCACTCTCGCATCCCACCAATTTCAAGCCGGCCGCCACGGCGGCGTCCGCCACGGCGCTGGCGCGCCGCGTGGTCCGCGCCGGTCGACCCTGGCCTGGCACGGCCTGATCGCAAGTCTTGTCCGCCGGGAGGTCGGGGCCGAGGCCTACGCGGTCATGCCCCGCCCCAAGGTGCTCCGTCTCGCCGCCCGGATTTTCATGTGCGACGGCGACCACGCCCTCGCCGCCCGCGCCTTCACCCAGGCCAGCCGCCTGACCCGCCTGAAGCCGCGAGGAGCCGCCTTGCCCCACGCCCGCAAGCCTCCAACCGCCGCAATGCCCCCCGTCGCAAGCGCCCGTCCGCCGGCGCCGACCACCACGAATTTCAAGCCGCCCGCTCCGGCGACGCCTCTGCAGCCGCGCCATGCGACCTTCCGCAGCCGGCTCTTTTCGACCTCGGACTTCGATCAGCGCGTGCTGTTGCGCCAGCGCTCGCGGCCAGGTCGCGCCGTTCCGCTCGCCACGGCATCGGGGAACGCGGCATAAGGGTGCGCTCGGCGCCGCCGGCGGCGGACATGCACACGGCGCGGGCGGGGCCCATATGGACGAGCCATGACAGACACGCCGCTTTCCCGCATCCGCAACTTCTCGATCATCGCCCACATCGACCACGGCAAGTCCACGCTCGCCGACCGTCTGATCCAGGCCTGCGGCGCGCTGACCGAGCGCGAGATGCACGCCCAGGTCCTCGACAGCATGGAGCTCGAGCGCGAACGTGGCATCACCATCAAGGCCCAGACCGTCCGCCTGCTCTACCCGGCCAACGACGGGCTGACTTACCAGCTCAACCTGATGGACACCCCGGGCCACGTCGACTTCGCCTACGAGGTCAGCCGCAGCCTCGCCGCCTGCGAAGGATCGCTCCTCGTCGTCGACGCCTCCCAGGGCGTCGAAGCGCAGACGCTCGCCAACGTCTACCAGGCGATCGACGCCAACCACGAGATCGTCCCGGTCCTCAACAAGATCGACCTGCCCGCCGCCGAACCCGACCGCGTCCGCCAGCAGATCGAGGACGTCATCGGCATCCCCGCCGACGACGCCGTCGAGATCTCGGCGAAAACCGGCCTGAACATCGAGGGCGTGCTCGAAGCCCTCGTCACTCGCCTGCCGCCGCCGAAGGGCGACGCCCAAGCCCCGCTCAAGGCGCTGCTGGTCGATAGCTGGTACGACCAGTTCCTCGGCGTGGTGATCCTGGTGCGCATACGCGACGGCCGCCTCCGGCCCGGCATGAAAATCCGCATGATGTCGACCGGTGCCGCCTACGGGGTCGATCAGGTCGGCGTCTTCACCCCGCGCCTGCTCCCGGTCGACGAGCTGGGGCCGGGCGAGATGGGCTACATCAACGCGTCCATCAAGACGGTCGCCGACTGCAACATCGGCGACACCATCACCGACGACCGTCGCCCCGCCCCGCAAGCGCTCGCCGGCTTCAAGCCCTCCGTCCCCGTCGTCTGGTGCGGCCTCTACCCGGTCGACGCCGACGATTTCGAGAAGCTGCGCGAGTCACTGGGAAAACTCCGCCTCAACGACGCCAGCTTCCACTACGAAGCCGAAACGTCGGCCGCTCTCGGCTTCGGCTACCGCTGCGGCTTCCTCGGCCTGCTGCATCTGGAAATCATACAGGAGCGCCTGTCACGCGAGTTCGACCTCGACCTGATCGCGACCGCGCCCTCCGTCGTCTACCGCGTGACCCGCACCAACGGCGCCGTCGAGCAGCTCCACAACCCCGCCGACATGCCGGAAAGCACCGCCATTGCCCGCATCGAGGAGCCCTGGATACGCGCCACCATCATGGTTCCCGACGACTATCTCGGCCCGGTGCTCACGCTGTGCAACGACCGCCGCGGCCAGCAGGCCGACCTCACCTATGTCGGCAACCGCGCGATGGCAGTCTACCGTCTGCCGCTGAACGAAGTCGTGTTCGACTTCTACGACCGGCTGAAATCGATCAGCCGCGGCTACGCGAGCTTCGACTACGCGATGGACGGCTACGAGGAGAGCGAGCTCGTCCGCATTTCCATTCTGGTCAACGGCGACCTGGTCGACGCGCTCAGCTTCATCGCCCACCGCAGTGCCGCCGACAGCCGCGGCCGCGCCATCTGCGCCCGCCTGAAGGACCTCATCCCCCGCCAATTGTTCAAGATCGCGATCCAGGCCGCGATCGGCAGCCGCGTCATCGCCCGCGAAACGATCGGCGCGCTCAGCAAGGACGTGACCGCAAAATGTTACGGCGGCGACATCAGCCGCAAGCGCAAGCTGCTCGACAAGCAGAAGGAAGGCAAGAAGCGCATGCGCCAGTTCGGCCGCGTCGAAATTCCGCAGAGTGCCTTTCTCGCCGCACTCAAGATGGAAGCGTAACGGAGACGCTTGCCGCGAACGTTACGCATCTATACAGGTCTGGCGCCCTCCCGGAACGGCGCCATGAACCCCCGCATCCTGCTCGGTCTCGCCACCATCGCCGTCCCGCTCGCGGCGCACGCCCAGCCGATCTCCGGCCCCTATGTCAGCCTCGGCGGCGGCGTCAACTTCGCCTATGACCAGAACGTCGAGCCGGTCGGCTTCGGGCCGGCCCCACACAGCTACATCTTTGATCCCGGCGGGGCCGTCCAGGCCTCGGCCGGCTACGGCTTCGGCAATGGACTGCGCGTCGAGGCGGAGGGCGACTACACCGACAATCACGTGCACGGCACGCTCTTTGCGCCCGATTTCGGATCGCTGCGCGCCGGCGGCTACGAGCAGCAATACGGCGGCTTCGGCAACGTCCTCTACGATCTCCCATTCCCGCTTCCGGTCCGGCCCTATGTCGGCCTGGGCGCCGGCTATCAGGAGATCGAACTCGACGACATCAACGCGTCCCGTTTCGGTGTCATCAATCCATCCCGCCTGCAGGCAACCCGAGGCAATTTCGCCTACCAGGCGATCGCCGGCCTTGCCGTGCCTCTCCCGCTTCCCGGCCTGTCGCTCACCGCCGAATACCGCTTCATCGGCGTGCTGTCGCCGGCGCCATATTATCGCGGCTCCGCGTTTGACTTCGCCACCGGAACCTTCGAACGCGAGCACGCCACCTTCAGCAACATCTTCGACAACGAGATCCTGTTCGGCCTGCGCTACGCCTTCAACACCGCCCCGCCGCCGCCGCCCGAACCGATCACGGCTCCCGTGCCGGCGCCCGAAACGGCCCGCACCTATCTTGTCTTCTTCGACTGGGA
>CAXTSH010000132.1:0-7232 GCA_964246925.1 uncultured Acetobacteraceae bacterium | reverse complement strand
CCCCCAAGGCTCCCACGCGTCCAAGCAAGCAGCCGCCTCCGCCCAAGCCGGCGCAGACACGCGACAGCCGCCTCACCCAGCCAAACCAGACCAGGAACGCGACACCCGATACCCATTCGCTGCTGGCGACCCTGGAAAAGTACCAGGCCGACCAGCCGACCGTCGCACCGAAGCATCGCTACAATCCGCCGCGCGGCGGCGCTCCCAACGGCGGTGGCGCGCCCGAGGGCGACATCACCCGCAGCCTGTCGCTGGCGCAGCAGCGCGCGGTCGGCAACTCGGTCAAGCGCTGTTACACAGAGGACACCGAAGCGCGTAATTACGCCACCTTCCAGGCCCATCTCATCGTCACCGTCGACGGCTCCGGAGTGGCGCGCATGGTTCGTTTCTCGCCCGGCGACCTCGGCCGCATGTCGGCCGACCCGGCGTTCCGCGCCTTTGCCGAGCGTGCCGCCGACGCCGTCCAGGACCCGGCCTGCGCCAACCTGCCCTTGCCGGCGTCGCAGCTCGGCCAGCCGCACGAGCTCAGTTTCGTGTTCAGACCGTAGCAAGCCAGGGGCAGCGCCCCTGGCCTAACCTCAGAGGCGACCATGCTCCCCAGAAGAACCCTCCTAGGCACCGTCGCCGCCCTGGCCGCCACCGGCGTTCGTGCGCAGGGCAATGCCGAAATCACCGTGGAAGGCGCGCGCCAGGCGCCGATCCCGATCGCGATCCCATCGCTCGGCCCCGGCATCGGCGACGAGATGACCGAGGTCATCAACAACGACCTCGAAGGCTCCGGACTGTTCCGCCCGCTTGGCGCCGCAGCGTCCGCTAGCAGCGGCGCAACGCCAGATTTCGCCACCTTCAAGCAGCTCGGCGCCCGCGCCGTCGTGACCGGCAGCGCCACCGGCGGCGAAGGTGGCGTCGTCGCCCAGATACGCCTCTGGGACGTCAATGCCGGGACCCAACTGCAGGGCACCCAATACACCGGCGCCTGGCGGCGTATCGCCCACAAGATCGCCGACGTCATCTACGAGCGCATGCTCGGCGAGAAGGGCTATTTCGACACCCGCATCGCCTACGTCGCCCTCACCGGCGGACGCGCCGACCAGATCACCCGCCTCGCGATCATGGACCAGGACGGTGCGAACAACCGCATCCTGACCGGCGGCCAATGGCTCGTCCACACGCCGCGCTTCAGCCCGGTCCGTGACGAGGTGGCTTTCCTCGACTACGCCAACAACCGGCCGCGCGTTTACCTGTTCGACCTCGGTTCCGGCCGCCAGCAGATCCTGGGCGAGTTTGCCGGCATCTCCTTCGCTCCGCGATTTTCGCCCTCCGGCGACAGCGTCATCCTGTCGGCGACACGCGGCGGCGGCTCGGACATCTTCGTCGTCGACCTCGCCTCGCGCAGCCAGCGACAGCTCACCAACTCCGGCGCCATCGACACCAGCCCGTGCTACAGCCCCGACGGGTCGCAGATCGTCTTCGTCTCCGACCGCGGCGGCTCGCCGCAGATCTACGTCATGGGCGCCGGCGGTGGGGGCGCCAGACGGATCAGCTACGGTTCCGGCCAGTACGGCTCGCCCGTCTGGTCCCCCCGGGGCGACCAGATCGCCTTTGTCCGCATCGGCAGCGGCTTTTCGCTCGGCATCATGGGCACCGACGGATCGGGCGAGCGCATCCTCGACCAGGGGTTCTCAATCGACACGCCTACCTTCTGTCCCAACGGCCGCGTCATCGCCTACTGCGCGCAGACCGCGGCCAGCAGTCCGTCGGGCGCCGGCTACTCGTCGCGGATCGCGTCCATCGACATCGCCGGCTTCAACGGCCGCGGCCTGCGCACCCCCACCGGCGCCTGCGATCCGGCCTGGTCGCCGCTCGGAACCTGACGCAACGCCGCGACTTGACCGTGCAACAAACGGGGCGCACATCGCCCGCCGTCACAAGGCTGCGCGACTCGCTCGACTGTGGCCTCGGAGCCTACACCCCAGTCGACAAGGACAAAAAGATGCAGATGGCGAAGTTCGGTGACTACAAGGTGTTCGCGGCGCTGGCCGCCCTGTCGCTGCTGACCGCGTGCGGTGGCGGCAACAGCACCGGTGCTGCGACCGGCCTGGGCACCACCGCCACCGCTCCCAGCTCGGCCGCTCCCGGCAGCGAGGCCGACCTCGTCGCCAACGTCGGTGACCGGGTCTATTTCGACTTCAACCAGAACGGCCTCAGCGACGACGCCAAGTCGACGCTCTCGCGCCAGGCCGCCTGGCTGCAGAGATATCCGCAGGTCCAGGTCCAGATCGCCGGCAACTGCGACGACCGCGGCACCGAGGAATACAACCTGGCACTGGGCGAGCGCCGCGCCAACGCCGCCCGCGACTTCCTCGTGGCCCAAGGGGTGTCGTCGGACCGCATCTCGACCATCAGCTACGGCAAGGATCGCCCGACCGCGCTCGGTGACGACGAGCAGGCCTGGCAGCAGAACCGCAACGCCATCACCGCGGTCCGCTGATCCTTGGCCGCAGGGCTGCCGGGTCTGGTCGCGACGGGGTTGGCCACCGCGTTGGTGGCCGCCCCGGCCATCGCCCAGACCCGCGATCAGATCCGCCAGCAGGACGAGCAGCTCTACGAGCAGCAACAGGAGCAGCTCCAGCAGCAATCCTATCCCAACCCGGCCGCCCCGCCTCTCGGCGGTGGCGAGGGGCCGCCGTCCAGCGGCGGCAGCCTGACGGCCGAGCTCGTCGACCGGGTCAATCGTCTGGAGGACCAGGTCCGCACGCTGCGCGGCCGCGTCGACGAACTGCAGAACGACCTTCAGACCCAGTCGGCCGCGCTCAACAAGCAGATCGGCGACCTGAGCTTCGCCATGCAGCAGGGCCACGCCGCCCCGGCACCCGCGGCCCCCGAGGCTGAGCCGCCGCCGAGCGCCGCACCTCCGGTCCCCTCCGCCGTGCCGCGCACGCCCGAAGCCGCTCTGCGCGGGGCTAATGTGGCACTCGCGCACCGTGACTACGCCGGCGCCGCCGACCTCGCACGCCAGGCGCTCGCCGCCGGCGGCGTGCACACCGTCCAGGCGCAGTTCGTGCTGGCCGAGGCCCTGTCGGGGCAGGGCAACCATGGCGCCGCCGCCGCCGCCTACTACACCGCCTACACCAAGCAGCCGCGCGGCCCGCTCGCCGCCGACGCCCTGCTCCACGTCGGCGGTTCGCTGGTCGCGACCGGCGACACCAACGCCGCTTGCGAGGCGCTGGGCGAACTGCGCGCCAACTTCCCGACCGCTCGCCCTGGCATCCTCAAGCAGGCATCGTATCTCCGCACCCGCGCCCATTGTCACTGAGCCATCGGCGCCGAGCGGCACCGAGCCGGTCGGAGCGCACGAGTTTGCCGCCATCATGCGCGACCTCGGCCCGTGGTCAGCGCATCGGCCGATCGCCGTCGCGGTTTCCGGCGGCGCCGACAGCCTTGCACTCGCGTTCCTGATCCGGAACTGGTCGCCCTTTTCCCCGCTCGCTCTCGTCGTCGATCATCGGCTGCGCGCCAGCTCAGCCGGCGAGGCCGCCGTGACCCGTGCTACCCTCGCCCGCCTCGGGGTCCCGTCACGCCTGCTGTTGCTCGACCTCCCCGCCGGGCCGCGGCTGCAGGAGCGCGCCCGCCGCGCCCGCCACGCCGCTCTTGCCGACGCCTGCGCGCAAGCCGGTCTGCTGGACCTCGCCCTCGGCCATCAGGGCGCCGACCAGACCGAGACGGTTCGCATGCGCGCACGCGCAGGCAGCGGTCCCGACGGCCTGGCCGGCATGGCCCGGATTTCGGAGCGCAACCACCTGCGCCTCCTGCGCCCTCTGCTCGGTATGTCACCGCCGCGTCTGCGTGCGACGCTTCGATTGGCCGGTCTTCCTTGGGTGGAGGATCCCAGCAATCGTGATCCGCGCTTCGAGCGTGCCCGCCTTCGTGCCGACCCAGGCCCGACCCCCTGCACTCCGGCCAGCACGAGAGAACGGGATGCGGCCTGGCTCGCCCGGCACGTCACCCTGCACGAGGCAGGCTTCGCGATACTACCGCCCGGTCCGGTGCCTTCGTCGGCTCTGTCTCGCCTGCTGCAGACCCTGTCCGGTCATGAACACCCGCCCGGACGCGCCGAGACCGAGCGCCTTGCCCAGGATCCACACCCGGCCACGCTGCACGGTGTCCGTCTTCTGGCGGCCGGCCGCCTCGGCAAGGGGTTGATCGCCTGCCGGGAACCCGCCGCAATGGCACGGCCCGTGCTCGCGACGCCAGGCGCAATCTGGGACAACCGCTTCCGCCTTGGCCAGGGCGCAGTCCCGCTCACCTGGACCATGGGTGCACTCGGCCAGCATCGATGCAAGGCGACCTCCCTTCCATCCGCCGTGCTCCGCTCGCTCCCGGCCCTCTACGATGAGAACGGCACCTTGCAGGCCGCCCCTCTGGCCGGCATCCACCATCTGCTTCATGAAATCGACGTCATGTTTGCTCCGCTGCTGCCGATTGCACCATCTTTCTTCACGTCTCCCTGTCACCCTTCGTCTATGACCGACCACCGCTTGCCGTGTGCCTGCCTCGCGCCATAATGCCTCTCTGGATTGACAGCAGGACTTGAGCCGTTCGGCCCCGTAGGAACCGTCGTGAAAATGAGCAATTTCGGCCGAAACCTCGCCCTCTGGGTTATCATCGCCCTGCTGCTCGTGGTTTTGTTCAACCTGTTCCAGCCGGGCGGCACTCAGCGTGCTTCCGAGCAGCTCGCCTACTCCGACTTCGTCGGCGACGTGAGCGGCGGCCGCGTTCGCAACGTCGTCATCCAGGGCCACAACGTCTCCGGCGCGCTGACCGACGGCACCACCTTCGAGACCTATACTCCCGACGACCCCGACCTCGTCTCGCGCCTGACGTCCAAGAACGTCGAGGTCGTCGCCAAGCCCGAGGACGCCGAGGTCAACCCCCTTTTCCGCATGCTGCTCAACTGGTTCCCGATGCTTCTCCTGATCGGGCTCTGGGTGTTTTTCATGCGCCAGATGCAGTCGGGCGGCGGCCGCGCGATGGGTTTCGGCAAGTCCCGCGCCCGCATGCTGACCGAGAAGCAGGGCCGCGTCACCTTCGAGGACGTCGCCGGCATCGACGAGGCCAAGCAGGAGCTTCAGGAGGTCGTCGAGTTCCTCAAGGACCCGCAGAAGTTCCAGCGCCTCGGCGGCAAGATTCCCAAGGGCGTCCTCCTTGTCGGTCCTCCCGGCACCGGCAAGACGCTGCTCGCGCGCGCCATCGCCGGCGAGGCCAACGTTCCTTTCTTCACCATCTCCGGCTCCGACTTCGTCGAGATGTTCGTGGGCGTCGGCGCATCGCGCGTCCGTGACATGTTCGAGCAGGGCAAGAAGTCCGCGCCCTGCATCATCTTCATTGACGAGATCGATGCCGTCGGCCGCCACCGGGGTGCCGGTCTCGGCGGCGGCAACGACGAGCGCGAGCAGACGCTCAACCAGATGCTCGTCGAGATGGACGGCTTCGAGAGCAACGAGGGCGTCATCCTCATCGCGGCCACCAACCGCCCCGACGTGCTCGACCCGGCCCTGCTGCGTCCCGGCCGTTTCGACCGTCAGGTCGTTGTCCCCAACCCCGACGTGAACGGCCGCGAGCGCATCCTGCGCGTCCACATGCGCAAGGTGCCGCTCGCCTCCGACGTCGACCCCAAGGTCATCGCCCGCGGCACCCCCGGCTTCTCCGGGGCCGATCTCGCCAACCTGGTCAACGAGGCGGCCCTGCTCGCCGCCCGCCTCGGCAAGCGCACCGTCGCGATGTCGGAGTTCGAGAACGCCAAGGACAAGGTCATGATGGGCGCCGAGCGGCGCTCGCTGGTCATGACCGAGGCCGAAAAGCGCATGACCGCCTACCACGAGGCCGGCCACGCGCTGTGCGCCCTGTTCGAGCCCGAGCACGACCCATTGCACAAGGTCACCATCATCCCGCGCGGCCGCGCGCTCGGCGTGACCTTCAGCCTGCCCGAGGACGACCGGCTCAGCTACAGCCGCGCCTACCTCGCCGGCAAGCTGGTCATGATCATGGGCGGCCGCGTCGCCGAGGAGATCATCTTCGGCGCCGACAAAGTTTCCAACGGGGCTGCCGGCGACATCAAGCAGGCGACCGACATCAGCCGGCGCATGGTCACCGAGTGGGGCATGAGCGAGAAGCTCGGCATGATTGCCTACGGCGACAACAGCCAGGAGGTGTTTCTCGGCCACTCGGTCACCCAGAACAAGAACGTCTCCGAGCAGACCGCTCGCGAGATCGAGGCCGAAGTCAAGGCGATGATCGACCGCGGCTACAACCGCGCCAAGGAGATCCTGACCGAGCACCTCGAGGAGCTGCATCGCGTTGCCCGGGGCCTGCTCGAGCACGAGACGCTGTCTGGTGTGGAGGTGCGCCAGGTCCTGCGCGGCGAGCCGGTCATCAAGACCGTCGTCGACGACCCGATGCCGGAGAACCGCCGCGCCTCGGTTCCGACCACCGGCGGCAAGACCACCACTCCACCGCCCGTGAGCGGCGGCATCGGGCCGGCGCCGCAGCCAACCTAGTGAGACGGCCAGGGGCTCTGCCCCTGGACCCCGCTGGGGGCCGCGCCCCCAGACCCGCCCGCGATCTCTGGAAAACGGCGCCCTTCGTTAGCGACGGCTTCATTCCAAGGTCCGTACTTTGACAGAACAGGGTCCGGCCCCTTGGCCCGACTGAACCCGTCAGCACTCAGCCAGTCTTGACCGACGTCGCCCGCTCGAACGTCGGCATCGCTCGAGAAGCTTCATCATGAGCTCGCGGATCGCGAGCATCATTGTGGAGCCTGTCCAGAACACGCGGGAACGCTCCCTCCCCAACGAAACATTTGGCCCGGCAAGGTGACGCGGTTCAGCTCGCTCCTGGCACTACAATGGACCATGCATCGAAACCGCACCTCAAGCAGCCCGCGGATATGCTGCAAACAACGACGGGTAGTATTCGGCAAGGGGGCGACATGAGTGAGAGATCGAGCGTACAAATGGCGGCTTCGCTGAACCATAAATCAAGCCGGCTGATAGTGAGACTGCCGTCGACCGTCCAACGCCCAAGAACCGTCGCGCCTTTGTGCCAAGCGCTACCGGCAAGCGGCCTGCTACGCTGCGCGTCGGCGGTAACATCGGGTCAGCTTCGCGGCCCACGTGGTAAAGCAACCATGGACGTCGTTCATTAGCACGCCCGACAGCCTGACGCCCCTGGAC
>CAXTSH010000131.1:0-7359 GCA_964246925.1 uncultured Acetobacteraceae bacterium | reverse complement strand
TCGCCTTTGGAAACCGTACCTGATTGATCCGGGTCAGGGCAGACCGCTGCGATCAGACTATATGTCAGGCCACCGCCGCAGCCGATAACGGTTCTGCTCCGGCGTCAGTGAGCTTGGCCCGTCGGCGACCTGCGGCGGCAGCGGGTTCATCAACTGCGGCGCCGCCCAGCAATCGACCACGCCAAGGCTGCGCGTGCAGTATGGCTGCGGCGGCACCGGCGGGTCCGGCACCCGGCAATAACTCTTCCCCTCGTCGAGCCGCACCACCGAGCAGTCCCGTCCGGTGATCCCCGAGTAAAGCACGTCGAACAGGTCGCGATGGAAGATCGCGATGCTCGCACCCAACCCGCCCACCACCGGGACGACCGTCCCGGGAGCGCACCCCGCCAGCCCCAAGGCGACGATCATGACGAGTGGGGCCAATCTCATCGCCCGATCCTGCCAGACCTGCCTTACCCAACCCTTTCCACGCGGGGGCTGGTTTGATCGGCTGCTGCGTCATCGCTATGGTCCGCGCCGGTTTGCCCAGGGGTGCAGCGACGAGTGGCCGATCTGTTCGGGGAGGTGGAGAGCGACCTGCGGGCCGAGCAGGCGCGCGCGATGGCCAAGCGGTATGGTGGGGTCGTGGTCGGCTTGGTCCTGATCGTCGTCGTTGGCGCAATCGTGTGGCAACTCCTCACCGTCCGGCGCGCACGCAACGAGGCGAAGCTCTCCGCCGCCTATTTCGCCGCCATGCAGAGCACCGACGAGGCCGGCCTCGCCAACCAGGCCTCCGCCCGGACCAGATCGATCGCCCTGTTTCGCCGGCTCGCGCAAGCCGACGCTGTCGGCATCCGGTCGCTCTCCCGCCTTCGTCTGGCCGAGCTGCAGGCCGATGCCGGCGATCGCGCGGCTGCCGTCGCAGACCTCGATACGGTCGCGGGCGATCTCCAGGCGCCGCGTCCGTTGCGCGATCTCGCAACGCTGGCCTCCGTGCAGCGTCAGATGTCCACTGCCAATCCGGCCACTCTGGCGTTGCGTCTCCAGGGCATCGAGCAGGAAGGCGCTCCCTTCCGTGCGCTGGCTCTGGAGACGACAGCGATGATCGACCTCGCCGCCGGCAAGACGGAGGAGAGCCGCCGCACCCTGCAGTTGCTGCTGGCCGACGAGAATGCCACCGACGCCATCCGCGAACGCGCCAACACGTTGCTCCAGGCCATCAGTCCGCCGGCCGCCGGCGGATGATCCCGATCCAGAGGCGCACCATTCTCGCGACCGGCGTCGCCGCGCTCGCGGCTCCGCTCGCCGCCTGCGGTCTCTTCGAAGACGATGTCAAGCCGATCACCCCCGGCCACCGCGAGGACGTGCTGCCGCCGGCCTACGGCCTGAGCCCCGACCCGACGCTCGCCGCCGTCGCGGTTGTCCTCCCGGCGCCGGACGACAACGCGGACTGGCCGCAGCCCGGCCGGATCCCGAGCCACGTTCAGGGCAATGTCGCCTGGAGCGGGGGCGACAGGGTTGCCTGGCAGATCAAGATCGGCACCGGCCAGGGTTTCCGTTCGCAGCTCACCGCTCCGCCTCTGGTCGCCGGCGGCCGCGTCTACACCATGGACGCCGACGCGGTGATCGACGCGTTCGATCTGCAGACCGGCCATACGGTCTGGCACCTCGTCACCAAACCCAGGAAGCAGAAAAGCACCAATGTCGGCGGCGGCATCGCCTACGCCGACGGCGTCCTCTACGCAGCGACCGGCCTCGCCGAGGCACTCGCGGTCGACGCCGCGACCGGCCATGTGAAATGGCGCGTCGGCACGACCGTCCCGGTCCGCTCGCCACCGACGACTGACGGCGGCCGGCTCTATTTCGGCGACATCGACCAGAAGCTGCACGCGCTCGACGTCACCGACGGCCGCACGCTCTGGACCTACCAGGCCTCGCAATCCTTCAACGCCGTGCTCGGCCAGCCCGCACCCGCGGTGTCGAACGGCGTCGTTCTCGCAGGCTTCGGCTCCGGCGAAGTCGCCGCCCTCGGCAGTCTCGACGGCGCGCTGGTCTGGAGCGACACGCTCGGCAGCACCGTCGGCGCCAGCCCGCTCGAGTTCGCCTCCGTCCACGCCGAGCCGGTCATCGACGGCGAGACCGCCTACTCGATCAGCGTCGGCGGCCTGATGACGGCGACCGACATGCGCACCGGCAGACGCGTCTGGGAACGCGCGATCGCCGGCGGCAACACCCCGGTCCTCGCCGGCGACTGGCTGTTCCTTCTGACGTCGGACAACACCGTCTCCTGTCTCGCCAAGGCCACCGGCCACGTCCGCTGGAACAGCGTGCTGCCCCGCTTCCACAAGCCCAACTCGGGCAAGCAGCCGATCGGCTGGTCGGGCCCGCTGCTCGCCGGTGGCCACCTCGCCTTCGTCAGCACCTATGGACAGCTCCTTCTGCTGTCTCCGGCCGAAGGCCTGATCGAGGACCAGCGCAAGCTGCGCGGACCCGCCAGCCAGGCGCCGATCGCGGCCGCCGGCGCCATGCTGGTCCTGACCGACGACGGGAGGCTGACAGCCTACCGCTGACCCTCCCCGTCGTCGTCATCGCCGGCCGCCCCAACGTCGGCAAATCCACGCTGTTCAACCGTCTGGCCGGGCGCCGATCCGCGCTCGTGTCCAACGAACCCGGCGTCACCCGCGACCGCAAGGAGGCCGAGGCTCGTCTGCGCGGCCGCGACGTCCGTCTCGTCGACACCGCAGGGCTCGAGGAGGCCGCCCCCTCTACGCTGTTCGGCCGCATGCGCGCCTCCTCCGAAGCCGCCGTGGCCCTGGCATCCATCGTCGTCTTCGTCGTCGACGCCCGCGCCGGCATCACCGCGTCCGACGCTCATTTCGCCGCCTGGCTCCGCCGTCAGAACGTTCCCGTGCTGCTCGTCGCCAACAAGGCCGAGGGACGCCAAGGCACGGAGGCCGCGATGGAAGCCTTCTCGCTCGGCCTGGGTGCACCGCTAGCGGTCTCGGCCGAACATGGCGAAGGCATCGCCGACCTGATGCGCGAGATTGCCGAGCGACTGCCGCCGCTCGACGAATCGTCCGAAGATCCGCAAGCAGCTGCGGAGGCAGGCCCCCTCAAGCTCGCCATCGTCGGCCGCCCCAACGCCGGCAAGTCGAGCCTGCTCAACCGCCTCCTCGGCGAGCAGCGCATGATCACCGGCCCCGAACCTGGCCTGACGCGCGACGCCGTCACCATCGAGATCGCCGACGCCCTGGGTCCGATCGCGCTCGTCGACACTGCCGGCATGCGCAAGCGCGCCCGCGTCGAGCTGGCGCTGGAGCGCATGTCGGTCAGCGCCACCATCGAAGCGCTCAAGATGGCCGAGATCGTCGTCCTGGTCGTCGACGCCGTGCTCGGCCTGCACGAACAGGACCTGCAGATCGCCCGCCTGATCGAGCGCGAAGGCCGCGGCTGTGTCATCGCACTCAACAAGTGGGACGCTGTCGAGGATCGCCCTGCAACGGGGCGAGCGGTCGCCGACCGGCTCGAGACCAGCCTCGCGCAGATGAAGGGCATCGAGACCGTGCAGGTCTCCGCGCTGACCGGTGATGGCCTCGCCAACCTGTTTCCCGCCGTCCGGCGAACCCATGCGGTCTGGAACCGGCGGGTCGCCACCGGTGCGCTCAACCGCTGGTTCGAGCAGGCACTTGAACGCCACGCCCCGCCGCTCGTCGACGGCAAGCGCCTCAAGCTGCGCTATCTCACCCAGGCCAAGGCGCGTCCGCCCACCTTCGTCCTGTTCGGCACCCGTGCCGAAAAGCTACCGGAGGATTATCGCCGCTACCTGGTCAACGGCCTGCGCGAGCATCTCGACCTTCCGGGCGTTCCGGTCCGCCTGCTCGCACGCGGCACGACCAACCCCTACGCGGACCGGACATCGTAAGCCGGCCGGCTGATCTTAACCCGGCCGTAATCATTGACGAGCACCATCAAGGGTGAACCGGACACCCGAGCATGATGCTTCCTTACCGCCGCCTGTTTTCGATCGGCGCCGTCCTCGGCGGACTGGCGGCACTCCTCGCCATCGTGATCGGGCTGACCATCCAGCGGGCCCGCACCGACGTCGCACTGCTCGGCGAGATCCGCCAGGCCCGCGCCGTCCTCAATGGGGTGTTGGAACTCAAACTCACTCTGCTCCGCGCCGAGACCGGCCAGCGCGGCTTTCTCCTGACCGGCAAACCGGATGATCTCGCGCCGTTCCTGCAGGCCAGGCAGCGTCTCGGTCCCGTCGAGGCAGATTTGATCGGCCTGCTCGGGCGTGATCCGCCCCAGCAAGACATCTTCCGTCGTCTGCTGCCTGCGATCGGCCAAAAGATGGCCGAGATGGACGCCACGCTGCGGGCGCGCGCCTCGTCGGGTAAAGCGGCCTCGCTGCGCATCATGACGAGTGACGTCGACCAGCATCTCACCGGCCGTATCCTGGCGACCCTAGACCTGATGCAGTCGGGGGCGGAGCGGATGCTGACCGGCCGGCGCGCCGATTTCGACCGTGCCCGCGCCAGCCTGGCGTATCTCGCGGTCGCCGGCGCGCTATTGGCCATCCTTTGTCTTGCCGCCGGCGGGTGGATGCTGCGCCGCTTCTCGCGCCGCATCCGCCGGAGCGAGACGCTCTATCGCCTGCTCGCACAGAACATGAACGACGTGATCGTCCGTCTCGACCTCGATGGCCGGAGGATTTACGTGTCGCCCTCCTCGACGACCCTGTGCGGCTACGACGCCGCCGAAATGCTCGGCGGAAACCTCCTCGACCTGGCTCATCCCGACGACGTGGCGACGCTCGACCGCCAATATGGGCGGCTCGCGTCGGGCAGGGCCGACACCGAACTGATGACGTTCCGGTTCCGGCACAAGGACGGCCATCACGTGTGGGTCGAGTCCTCGCTCAGCCTGATACGGGATGACGACGGCAATCCTGAAGGCGTGGTCGCGTCGCTTCGCGACATCTCGAGCCGGAAGGTGCAGTCCGACGAGTTGCGTGCCGTCAATCTGGAGCTCGAGCGGCTCGCCCGCCACCTGGCCAAGGCGCGCGACCGCGCCGAGCAGGCGAGCTCCGCCAAGACGCGTTTCCTGGCCGGCATGAGCCACGAGCTTCGCACGCCGCTCAACGGCATCATCGGCTACGCGCACCTGCTTCGTCTCGAGGGCGGCCTGACCGACGCCCAGGAGGCGCGGGTCTCGAGCATGCTGTCCGCCGGCGAGCACCTGCTCGGCATGATCAACCACGTGCTCGACCTGTCCGAGATCGAGTCCGAGCATGTCGATCTTCGGACATCCGAGGTCCACCTGGCCGAGACCGCGCGTGCCTGTCTCGCCCTGGTCAAGCCGGCCGCGGAGCAGAAGGCGCTCGATCTTCGCCTGCTCGTCGATCCACGGTCGCCTCGGATGGTTGTTGCCGACCCTGCGCGCCTGCGTCAGGTGCTGCTCAACCTGCTCGGCAACGCGGTCAAGTTCACCGAGGCCGGTTTGGTCGAGCTGCGGCTGCTGCCCGGCTCGGGCGGAGCCGCGCGCATCGAGGTTGCCGACACCGGACCGGGTATTCCGGCCGGGCAAAGCCATCGCCTCTTCGGCGAGTTCGAGCGCCTTCACTCCGGCGAGGCGACGGTCGAGGGTGCCGGCCTTGGTCTGGCCATCTCCGCCCGCCTCGCCGCCCTGATGGGCGGACAGATCGGCTACGCGGACAATCAGGGCGGCGGCAGCCTGTTCTGGCTGGAGCTTCCGCCTGATCGGGTGTGCGAACCGACGCAACCGGCCGCCGAGTTGCCCAAGCAAGGCAAACGGCGCCTGCGCGTCCTCGTGGCCGACGACGTCGCGATGAACCGCGACATTGCCCAGGCTTTCCTGCGTGCCGCCGGCCACGAGACCGTCGTGGTCGATGGTGGCTTCGCCGCGATCGACGCTGTCGCCGCCGGTGGCTTCGACGCCGTGTTGATGGACGTCCGCATGCCCGACATCGACGGTCTGGAGGCGGCGCGCCGCATCCGAGCTCTCCCGTCCCCTGCTTGCTCGGTCCCGATCGTCGCCCTGACTGCGCAGGCGTTCAGCGAGCAGGTCGAGGAGTGCCGCACCGCCGGCATGAACGGCCACCTCTCCAAGCCCTTCGCGCCTGATGCTCTCCTGCTCGCGATCGAGCGCGCGGTGGCGATGGATCCTGCGTCATTGGCGGACGCCTCCAAGCAGGATGCTGAAATCGCCGGCCTTGCCGTGTTCGACCGGATGGCATTCGGCCATACCGCCCGCTACCTCGAGTCTGGTTCGATCGAGCCCTATCTCCAGACCATCGCCGAGCGAGGCGGCTCTCTGCTTGGCAGGCTGCGCTTGTCTCCCGCCGATGGTCTCGACCTCGCCGCATCGGCCCACGATTACGCCGGCAGCGCCGGCATGTTTGGCTTCTCGCGTTCGGCGGAGCTGGCTCGCCGGTTCGAGCGCGCGGTGCAGACGGCCTCTCCCGACGCCGGTCGCGTCGGGCGGCAACTGGCCGATGCCATTGCGTCCACGCTGCCGGAGATCACCCGCCTCCTGCAACCTTCTGCGTCCTCACAGGTAGAAGTTAGGGGCCGCGCCCCAAATCCCACCAAAGGCTAGCCTTTGGAACCCATGACCGAGGGTCATGGGGTGTGGGGTCGCCGGCCCCAGCGGGGTCGCGGGGCAGGCCCCTCGCCTTTGTGTGAAGGACTTGTTCATGTGGATGAGAAACGAGCGGATGCGTGGCGCGATGGCACGCAGCCAGACACTGCGCCGCATGTGCATGGGGACGTCCAATCGTCTGCAGATGATGCTTCTCGCCGGGCACAAATCGCCCAAGACCCTGGCCGCTCTCAGGCAGGCACGCCGGGGCGCCGAGCCGCTGCTGAGCAACGACGAAATGTTCGTCCTGCACGAACTTGGCCGCGCGCAAAGCGCGCTTGACGGTGATTTCGCCGAGTTCGGCGTCTACCAGGGCTGCTCGGCGCGCCTGCTGTGCGAGGTCAAGGGCGATCGCCCGCTGCACCTGTTCGACACGTTCGGCGGACTGCCGCCGCCCAATGACGACGAGGGCAGGGTCTTCCCGGAAGGCTGCTTCAGCGCCACTCTGGAGCGCGTCACGGCCTCCCTATCGAGTTATCACAACGTGCACTTCCACCCTGGCCTGTTTCCGGGCAGCGCTGAGGGGCTTGAGGAACGCCGGTTCGCCCTGCTCCACATCGACGTCGATCTCGAGGCGAGCACCGCGGCCGGCCTCGAATTCTTCTACCATCGCATGCTGCCGGGCGGCGTGATCATCACGCACGACTATTCCATCATCCCGGGTGTGGCCGACGCCTTCAGGCGGTTCCTGTGCGACAAGCCTGAGATCGTCATCGA
>CAXTSH010000130.1:0-7363 GCA_964246925.1 uncultured Acetobacteraceae bacterium | reverse complement strand
ACCTTCCTCGGCGGCGAGGATTTCGACGCCCGCGTGATCGACTACCTCGCCGACGAGTTCAGGCGCGAGCAGGGCATCGACCTGCGTCGCGACAAGCTGGCGCTGCAGCGCCTGAAGGAAGCGGCCGAGAAGGCCAAGATCGAGCTCTCCTCGTCCAAGGAGACCGAGATCAACCTGCCCTTCATCACCGCCGACGCGTCCGGCCCCAAGCACATGGTCATGAAGCTCAGCCGGGCGAAGCTCGAGAACCTGGTCGACGACCTGATCGGACGCACGCTCGGGCCGTGCCGCTCGGCACTGAAGGATGCCGGTGTCTCGCCGTCCGAAATCCAGGAGGTGATCCTGGTCGGCGGCATGACCCGCATGCCCAAGGTCATCGAGACGGTCAAACAGTTCTTCGGCCGCGAACCGGCGCGCAACGTCAATCCCGACGAAGTGGTGGCGATCGGTGCCGCGGTGCAGGGCGCCGTCCTGAAGGGCGACGTCAAGGACGTGCTGCTCCTGGACGTCACCCCGCTCTCGCTCGGGATCGAGACGCTGGGCGGCGTGTTCACCCGTCTGATCGACCGCAACACCACCATTCCGACCAAGAAGAGCCAGACCTTCTCGACCGCGGACGACAACCAGAGTGCCGTCACCATCAAGGTGTTCCAGGGCGAGCGCGAGATGGCGGCCGACAACAAGCTGCTCGGCAATTTCGACCTGCAGGGCATCCCGCCGGCGCCGCGCGGCATGCCGCAGATCGAGGTGACGTTCGACATCGACGCGAACGGCATCGTGTCCGTCTCCGCCAAGGACAAGGCGACCGGCAAGGAGCAGCAGATACGCATCCAGGCCTCCGGCGGCCTGTCGGACACCGACATCGAGCGGATGGTGCGCGAGGCCGAGGCCAATGCGGCCTCCGACAAGCTCAGGCGCGAGCAGGTCGAGCAGCGGAACTCGGCCGAGGCGATGGTCCACCAGGTCGAGCGCAACCTCAAGGAGCACGGCGACAAGGTGCCGGCCGCCGACAAGGCGGAGGCCGAGGCGGCGATCGAAGCCGTGCGCTCGCATCTCGATGGGGCCGATGTCGAGGCGCTCAAGGCAGCGACCGAACGCCTGAGCCAGACCGCAATGAAGATCGGTCAAGCGGTCTATCAGGCGAGTGCGGCCGAGGCGGCCGCCGGCACACCGGGCAACACCGGGCCGGGCGCCGACAACGTCGTCGACGCCGACTTCGAGGATGTCGAGGACAAGAAGAAGTCCGCCTGAGCCTGAGGCGTTCGGCCTATGTGCGTTGGCACGCCGGCAAAGGTGCCAGCTCAACCAAGGGCCTGGGCTGGGCGGTGGCAGACGGGTCCGGTTTCGCCGGATCCGCCAGGCTGCCCAGGTGGGACGAGACGCATCCGGCCGCGAACCATAGGCAGGGTCTGAATGGCCAAGCAGGACTACTACGCCACCCTGGGCGTCGGTCGCGAGGCAAGTCCCGACGACCTCAAGAAGGCCTATCGCAAGCTCGCGATGCAGTTCCACCCCGACCGCAACCCGGGTGACAAGGGCGCCGAGGCACGCTTCAAGGAAGCGGGCGAGGCCTACGAAATCCTCAAGGACGACACCAAGCGGGCCGCCTACGACCGTTACGGTCACGCCGCCTTCGAGAATGGCGGCGGCGGGGCCGGCGGCTTCGAGTTCCAGGCCGGCGGTCTGGGCGACATCTTCGAGCAGATGTTCGGCGAGGCGCTCGGCGGCCGGCGAGGCGGCGGCCGGGCGCGGGCCGGGGCCGACATCCGCGCCCAGGTCGAGATCGACCTCCCGGACGCCTTCAGCGGCATCAAGCTGCCGATCAACGTCCCGACCAGGACCGCGTGCGAGCATTGCGCCGGCACCGGATCGGAGACGAAGGATCGGCACGGCGACAAATGTCCCACCTGTGGGGGCGCCGGCAAGGTGCGCGCCCAGCAGGGCTTCTTCCTCGTCGAGCGCGCCTGCCCGACCTGCGGCGGTGCCGGCCGGGTGATCCGCAATCCGTGCACGGTCTGCAAGGGCGCGGGCACGGTCGCGAGGCAACGCGAACTCTCGGTCCAGATTCCAGCGGGCGTCGAGGATGGAACCCGTATCCGGCTGGCCGGAGAGGGAGAGGCCGGACCTCAGGGCACACCATCCGGCGACCTCTACGTGCATGTCGCAATCAGGCAGCACGAGATGTTCCAGCGCGAGGGTGCCAATATTTTCTGCCGGGTGCCGATCAGGCTGACACAGGCCGCGATCGGAGCCGAGATCGAAGTACCGGTCATCGACGGATCGCGCACCCGCGTGAAGGTCCCGGCCGGGACCCAGTCGGGCGAACAGTTCCGGCTGCGCGGCAAGGGTTTCTCGATCCTGCGCAGCGCCGCTCGCGGCGACATGTTCATCCAGGTCGCCGTCGAGACGCCACGCCACCTGACCAAGCGGCAACGCGATCTCCTGGAGGATTTCGAGCGCGAGGCATCGCATCACCCGACCGGCAGCCCTGAAAGCGAGGGCTTCTTCGCGCGTGTCCGCGCGATCTTCGACAGCAGTGCTGGATAAACTTGGCGTGTGCTGCCGTGTTATGTTGACAGTTGCATTGAAACCACGGTCGGCTTCGATCATTATCGGGTGGTCTCAGGCGCTCCCCCCCCCCAATCGCGCTTGGGACAGATATGAGGCGGCGCGATCTCCCCAGGTCGCGCCGTTTTTCTATGTCGGGCGCCGGGGCGCCGGATGAGGATCGGGATCGCCGGCATCACCGGCCGGATCGGACGGTTGCTGGCCGATCTCGCCGTCGATCGGGGCCACACGCTGGCCGGAGGCACCGGCCGCCCCGGCGGCACCCGTCAAGACCTGTTCGAAGACGTGGCCGACCTGGCCGCAGTCTGCGACGTGCTCATCGACTTCTCCCACCCCAGCGCGGTCCTCGCGCACGCCTCCGCTCTCACCGGCGCCGGCGTGCCCTGGGTGCTCGGCACCACCGGCCTCGACGAGGCGGCGCAGAGCGCGGTGCTGGCCGCGTCACGCCGGATCGCGTTGGTCCAGGCCGCCAACTTCTCGACGGGAATGACCCTCGTGGCCACACTCGCCGGCCGCCTGGCCGCAGCACTGCCGGAGGCGGATTACGACGCCGAAATCATCGAGACGCACCACCGGGGCAAACGCGACGCTCCGTCGGGCACGGCACTGGCTCTCGGCCACGCCGTCGCACGAGGGCGCGGCCGGGAGTTCGCGGACCTCGCCGTGCTGGCACGGGAGGGCGAGACCGGACCTCGGGCGGCTGGCGCGATCGGTTTTGCCGTCCAGCGTGGCGGCACCATCGTGGGCGAACATGCGCTGTCTTTCATCGGCGCGAGCGAACGGATCACCCTGTCGCATGACGTCTTCGACCGGCGTGTCTTCGCCGAGGGCGCGCTGCGCGCCGCATCCTGGCTGCTTGGCAAGCCGCCCGGCCACTACACGATGGCCGACGTTCTCGGCCTCGGTCCCAAGCCTTGACCCCCTTGGCGGTTTCGGCCAAGCAATCGCGCCCCGGCGACCCCCGAACCGAGCCACCGACCCAGGGACTGAGACATGCGCGATAAGGGCAGCTACCTGTTCACGTCGGAGTCGGTCTCCGACGGACATCCCGACAAGGTGGCCGACCGCCTGAGCGACACCGTGCTCGACGCCTATCTCGCCGCCGACCCTGAGGCGCGCGTCGCCTGCGAGACCATGGTGACCACCAACCGGATCATCCTCGCGGGCGAGGTGCGTGGCCCCGTACGCGTCATCGACACGCTCGAGCCTCTCGTCCGACAGGCCGTGCGCGAGATCGGCTACGACCAGGACGGCTTCACCTGGCGCGAAGCCACCAGCTTCGAGTGCCACCTGCACGCCCAATCCCCCGACATCGCGGTCGGCGTCGATGCATCGGGCAACAAGGACGAGGGCGCCGGCGACCAGGGCATCATGTTCGGCTACGCGACCAACGAGACCGCCAGCCTGATGCCGGCGCCGATCCACTACGCGCATCGCATTCTCGAGCGCCTGCGCGCACTTCGCCTTCAGGGCAGCTCGGCGCTGCAGCCGGATGCGAAGAGCCAGGTCACGCTCGCCTACGAGAACGGCAAGCCCTCGCGCGCCACCAGCGTCGTCGTCTCGACCCAGCACGACGAGGGCGCGCGGCAATCCGACATCCGCGCCTCCGTCAAAGGCGTCGTGCGGGACGTGCTGCCGGACGGCTGGATGTGCGCCGAGAACGATTTCTACGTCAACCCGACCGGCGTCTTCGTCGTGGGTGGCCCCGACGGCGACTGCGGCCTGACCGGTCGCAAGATCATCGTCGACACCTATGGCGGCGCCGCCCCGCACGGCGGCGGCGCGTTCAGCGGCAAGGACCCCACCAAGGTGGACCGGTCCGCCGCCTACGCCTGCCGCTACCTGGCCAAGAACGTCGTCGCCGCCGGCCTCGCCGACCGCTGCACGATCCAGATCAGCTACGCCATCGGCGTCGCCCATCCGCTCTCGGTCTATGTCGACCTGCACGGCACCGGGCACGACGTCGACGAGGTGCGCCTCGAACGCACGCTGCGCGAGGTGCTCGACCTGTCGCCGCGCGGCATCAGGCGGCACCTGCGGCTCAATCGGCCGATCTACGCGCAATCCTCCGCCTACGGGCATTTCGGGCGGTCCCCCGATAATGAGCGGGATGATTTCACCTGGGAGCGGACGGATCTTGCCGACACTCTCCGCAGCGCTTTTGGACGTTGATATCCAGGGCTCTGCCCTGGACCCGCTGGGGGCAGCGCCTCCAGACCCGCAATTTCAAGATCGACTCTATGGGCGGCAGCGAGGGCACAGGCTGCGGGCTCGGCAGCAGGCGCTGCTCGATCAGGCGCTCCCGCGCATCCGTTTTCCTCTCGAACACGCCGCGAAGACCACCACGAATTTCAAGTGGCCGATCGGGAAGCTCCGCTTCGAGATCGGCTTCGGCGGCGGCGAACACGCCGAGGCGATCGTGCGTGCCTACCCCGGCGACGGGCTGATCGCGGCCGAAGTGTTCGCCAACGGCATCTGCTCGCTCCTCTCGCGTCTCGTGCCCGAGGGCCAGGAAGCCAGCTCCGCTCTGCCGCCAAACCTGCTGCTCTGGGACGGCGACGCCCGTACGCTGCTCAGGGCGCTCCCCGATGCCTGTCTCGACACCGTCTTCCTGATGTTCCCCGATCCGTGGCCCAAATCGCGTCACGCGAAACGACGGTTCGTGAACCCGGCGAACATCGAACTGCTGGCCCGAGTGATCCGACCCGGCGGCGAGTGGCGCATTGCCAGCGACGATCCGACCTATCAGGACTGGGTCCGGCGGGTGATGTCGGCGCAGGCCCCATTCGCGGGCGTCATGGAGGCTTCGCAACGCCCCGGCGACTGGCCCGCCACACGCTACGAAACCAAGGCTGAGATGGCGGAGCGGCGACCGGCCTACTGGAGCTATCTCAGGCGCTAGTGTCCTGCCCCGGAGTTCGTCGCACTATGCGACCAGTCTCAATGCACGACGACCGGCAAAGAGACCTCGGCATCCCGAACCACGATCGGCGTCATCCCGGCGGGATCGCCGTCGGCCTGCGCCATCTGGGTGCCGTCGATCTCGACCCGCTCGGCGCGCACCAGCTCGACGCTGTGCGCGCGTCCCAGCCGGTCGAGCACCAGGGCGGCGCCGTATCCCAGCGCCGCCCGCGCGCCATTGTTGCGGAACAGGGCGACCGAGAAACCCGGCTCCGAAAACCGTGCCTGCGGCGCCAGCGTGTAGGCCCCGCCATAGAACCGACCCTTGCTGACGACGATGCTGGCCGCCTCGGTCGCGCGGCCGTCCAGACTGACCACGATCGGCCGGTAGTCGTAGCGGCCGATCTCGCGCAACGTCTGCAGGGTGTAGGCCTGACGGCCGATCGCGCGCTTCAGCCGCTGGCTGACCCGATGCACCACCTGCGCATCCAGCCCCACGCCCAGCATCTGCACGAACACGCGGCTTCCGTCGGGTCCGTCCGCGACACCCGGCCAGAGCGTGCGGGTGCGACCAAAGGCGAGCGCTGCGGCGAGCGCCTTGGCGTGATGCGGCAAGCCCAGTTCATGCGAGAGCACGTTGGCAGTCCCGAGCGGGATCACGCCGAGTGAGGACCCGCTGCCGAGAAGGCCGGCCGCGACTTCGGCGATCGTGCCGTCTCCGCCCGCCGCGACCACGATCCTCTCGTTGGCCAGCGCTGCCTCCCGCGCCAGTACCATGGCGTGACCGATCGATTGCGTCTCGGCGATCCGCGGGCGCAGCCCATTGGCGATCAGCACGTCCACCACCCGCCACAAGGCGGCGATACGCCGGCGTCCCGCCGTCGGATTATAGATGATGATCACGTTGGCTGTGCGCTCGACCCATGACTGCAAGCCGGCGCCCGATGGCGAGACTCCGGCGTGGCCGGAAGTGTAGGAACCATGCAGGCAGAGCGCGTGTGACATCTCCAAGACACCCGGACCGTCGTTAGCTGTAACGGCCCGCTGAAGACGTCATGTAAGATTCACATGGTTGCCGGACCTTATTGTCTATCAGGGCCGCGCCAAAGGAGCGAGCGTGCGTCATGAACGCGAGTCTCTCACCGCCCGGGCCGCTCACGGCGACATCGCGGATGTCCTCGCCACAGGCGCATTTCCGCAGCGTCTTCATCTCCGACGTGCATCTCGGCACCCGCGGCGCGCGCTGCGACTTCCTGGCCGACTTCCTGCGCCGGATGTCGTGCGAGCATCTGTTCCTGGTCGGCGACATCATCGATGGCTGGAAGCTCAGGAAGTCGTGGCATTGGGACGCGGCGCACGATGAGGTCCTCCGATTGATCCTCAGCCACGCGCGTCGCGGCACCGCCGTCACCTATATTCCGGGCAATCATGACGAGCTGTTCCGCACCTGGCTCGGTCTCGAACTTGAGGTCGGCGGCATCAAGCTGCGCTCGCAGGCGGAACACATCACCGCAGACGGCAAGCGCATCCTGGTCATGCACGGCGACGAGTTCGACAGCGTCGTGCGCTACGCGAAATTTCTCGCCTATTTTGGCGACTGGGCCTATCGCGTGGTGCTCGAGGCGAACACGGTCTTCAATGCGCTGCGCCGGCGGCTCGGCTACTCATACTGGTCGCTCTCGGCGTGGCTCAAGCGGCAGGTCAAGGAAGCTGTCAAGGCGATCGACCGTTTCGAGACTGCGATGGCCGACGAGGCCCGTCAGCGCGGCTTCGACGGCGTCGTCTGCGGCCACATCCACCATGCCGAAATGCGCGAGGTTCGAGGCATTCGCTACATGAACGACGGCGACTGGGTCGAGAGCTGCACGGCGCTGGTCGAGCACGGCGACGGCCG
>CAXTSH010000129.1:0-7374 GCA_964246925.1 uncultured Acetobacteraceae bacterium | reverse complement strand
CCCAGACCCGCCCGGCTGTCGAGAACGCTGACCGGCCCGGTTTGCCGACCGCTTTTGGAACCGGGGGCGTCAGGCAACAGGCGTGCAGGCCTGCAGCACGGTCTCGAGTTCGACGAAGCTGGGCATGTGCTGCGTCGGGACGACCTTGCGGCCGCTCTCGACGCTGACCTGCGGCGCGTTGCCGTGCAGGTGGGCGACCAGAACGGCACGGATCATCTCGTAGTATTTCGCTTCCTCCTCGACGACGCCACGCAGACGCGCGGCTACGGGGCCGACGACGCCATACGACAACAGGACGCCGAGGAACGTGCCGACGAGCGCCCCGCCGATCATCTCGCCAAGGACCGCCGGGCTCTCGTTGATGTGCCCCATTGTCTTGATGACTCCGAGCACGGCGGCGACGATCCCGAGAGCAGGCAAGCCGTCGGACATCGTCTGCAGGGCATGCGAAGGGTGCAGCTCCTCGCCCAGTCCCTTCTTGAGCTCGCGCGCCATCGTGTCCTCGATCTGATGCGGATCATCGGCGTTCATGCCGACCATTCGCATGTAGTCGCAGATCAGCGCGGTGGCATGATGGTTGGACAGGACCTTCGGAGCAGGCTTGAAGATGGCGCTCTGTTCCGGGGCCTCGATGTGCGGCTCGACGGCGACGGCGCCCCTGCTGCTTGCGAGCCGGACGAGCTGAAACAGCACGGTGAGCAGTTCGATGTAGTCGGCCTTTCGGAAGCGGGAACCTTTGATCGCCTTGATGAAGCCGGCGAGCGTGTGTTTCACGTCGTTCATCGAGTTGGCCATCAGGAAGGCGCCGGTGGCCGAACCGCCGATGCTGAGCATCTCGAACGGCATGGCGGCGATCAACGGTCCCATTGCGCCGCCGGAGGCTAGAAAGCTGCCGAAGACGCAGATGATGAGGAAGGCGAGACCACCAAGGATCAGCATCGCGTCGGCCGAGCGCTCAGGCGGCTTGCGAGGACGGGCGGGCGGCCCACGGGAAGCGGAAAGCGCATGGCCTAGTGCCCGGCCGTCCCGGAAATCCGTCGGTGGACGATCATGACGACGCGCCGGTTGGCGGGTGCTGCCGGCTGGGACGGGAGAAGAAGCTCGTGGTCGGCAAGTCCGGCGACGCCGGCAATCTGCTGGTCGCTCAGGCCGCCCGCGACCAGCGCGGCGCGGGTCGACTCGGCACGAGCCGCCGATAGGTCCCAGTTCGAGCGGCAGCGTCCTGCGCAGGGCATCGCGTCGGTGTGACCGACGATGGAAATCGGTTCCCCGAGATGGGCGAGGACTGGTGCGACCTGTGCCAGGATGCGCCGAGCCCGCGCATTCGGCTCGGTGGCACCCGGATCGAACATCGGCTTGCCTTCGGCATCGAAGATCTGGATGCGCAGTTCGTCGGGAGTGACGTCGATCGCGACCTGTTTTGCCGTATCGCCGATGCCCGGATCCGATTGGAGCGCGCGCTTGATGGCGGCGGCGGCAGTCGCCAGGCGCTGCTGGGCCAGCTTGTCGGTAATCGAGGTGTCAGCCTCCCGGGCGACGACCGGCACGGCGACCGGCGTTGCTTTGGGGAGGTCGTGAGTGGACGATTGGGGCTGATCTCCGTCGGAATCGGCATCCTGATCGGCGTCGGCGCGGCCGGAGGCGCCCGGGAGGTTCGAGTCACCCTCGATCGCAACGGCATCGGGGTCGGTCTGCGGAGCGGCGAACTTGGCGGTGCCGAACTGGTTGGAGACGTTCTTCGGGCTGGCCTCTCCGCTCGCCGGACCGCTAGGCGTGCCGTTGCTCGACGGGGATTGCAGCGTCGGTTGCTCCTCGGGCGGAGGCCTGCCGGTCTGGTCGGTGTTGCTGACATAGCCGCGGTTGGAGACCATCGATCCGGTCTCGTTGGGGGTCAGACCGCCAAACGGCCGACCGGAACCGGACGTGCTCCTGGTGGTGGGACCGACCGGGCTGAAATAGTCGGCGAGGCCGCGGCGCTGTTTCTCGGTGGTGGCGTTGATGAGCCACATGAGCAGGAAGAAGGCCATCATCGCGGTGACGAAGTCCGCATACGCCACCTTCCACGCTCCGCCGTGATGGCTGCCGGCAACGATTTCCTCGCGGCGGATCACGATGGTGCGCGTGCCCTTCTTCGCCTTCTTTGCCATGCCAGAGTTCCTGCGGATGGGGTCAGGATGCCGGGGAAGGGTTAGCGAGGGTTTAAGGGGGAGCGCCGGTCCCGGCTGGGCGGTGTGGTTCGGGCAGGCGTGCGGCCGTGATCCCGGCTGCCGCGGTCGCCCGGTACACGAGATAGTGTTCGGCTTGGCTGGAGCCGCCACGCGCCAAGTTGGCGACCGGGACCATCGAGGTCCAGAGACGCGGGTCCGGCGGTCCGCGTCGCGTCGTGCGGATCAGGAGCACGGGCGTGTTGCCGAGCATCACGCGGGGAAGACGGACAAAGGACCATCGCCGTTCGAGGCCGAGCAGGGGGCGAGCGGCGCCATGCCAGGCGAGCTCGGCGGCGAGCGCGTAGTCGTCGGCGGCGACCGGGTCGTCCCCGAGCGATCGATCGATCTGCCGGACCTCTCGGGACAGGCCCTGCCAGCCGCCGAACCTGGCCCGCGTCACATCCAAGCGACCGGGCAGCGTGAAGGGATGAAGCGCTGCCTGGGCGTACACAAGGAGCGTGATCGCGCCGCCCAGCAGGGCAGCCGGTCGCCAATCCAGCCGCCGCAGGGTGCAGGCGGCGGCGGCCATTGCGGCGGACGGATAGAGCACGGCGGGCCAATTGGCCTGCACACGGTCTCCGAAGGCGTGTTCGATGAAGACCGCCGCCGGCAGCAACGTGGCGAACGCCACCAAGGCAGCGCCTTTGTCGCCGGCCAGGCCGCGAAGAGCGACTTGCCAAACGCCCACACAGAACAGGATTGCGATCAGCGGTGTCGCCAGGGCGAACTGACCGATGACAAGTTCGGGCAGGAAACGGACCGCGGCTGCGAGATGGATATCGCCGGCGCGGCCGCCCTGCTTGACGAAGCTGGCAAAGCCGTGCCTCGCGTTCCACGCCACGACCGGCAGGACGACCAGCAGGCCGGCTGCGCAAGCAGCCCAGATGGGGCGGGAGGCGAGGACCGAACGCCAGTCGCGGCCGAGTAGAAGGAACGCCGCAATCGGCGGGACAAGCAGGAAGCCGGTGTATTTGGAATCGAAAGCCAGTCCGACCGCTGCGAACGCGCCGACAAGCCAGCGGTCGGAGCCGGTGGCCACGAAGCGGCCGAGAAACCAGAGCGCCAATGTCCAGAAAAACAGCAGCGGCGTGTCGGGAGTCATGATCACGGCGCCGGCTCCGACCATCAGGGTGGCGTTGAGCAGCATGACGGTCGCGATCCGGCGTTCGCGACCGAGCCCGAGCAGGTCGCGCGCAGCGCGGGCGGCCAGCACGGATCCCAGCGATGCCGCTAGCGGTGCGAGCAGACGAACGCCCAGCGGATTGTCGCCGGCGATGCCGGTCCCGATCCGGATCCAGAATGCCACCATCGGCGGGTGGTCGAGGTAACAAGGGGCGAGCGCCCTGGACCAGGTCCAGTAATAGGCCTCGTCGGGAGACAACGGGGTTCGGGCCGCGACCAGCAGGCGGAGGAGGGTCAAGACCGCGACGACCGCGGCAGCCCAACTCACCTGACGCGCCAGACCAGCGTCGAGGAGACGGCATAGTTCCAGACGACGGCGATCAGCGCTCCGGCGGCGCCCGAGAGGTTCCAGCCCGAGTGAGCCCGATAGAGCATGTGGGCGATGCCGATGTCGGCCGCTCCCCCCAGTCCACAGACCAGCATGAAGAGGATGAAGCCGCGGCCGAGGGCTGCCCCGCGCAGGCGGTGGGTACGATAGGTAATGGCGTTATTCAGCCAGAAATTGGCGGCGATCGCGGCGATGGTCGCGATCGTCTGGGCATAGCCGAAGCTCAGGCCGGTCGCGCGGATGGCGGCCAGGGCGGCCAGGTTGACCCCCACGCCGATCAGTCCGACCAGAGTGAAGGCAAGAAAGCGGCTTGGCAGGACGCCGCCGGTCGCCTTGTCGAACAGCAACGAGGCAAACTGCACCAGGACGAGGACGTCGAGCTTGCTCGCGCCGGCGATTCGCGGCCGGAATCGGAACGGCACTTCACGGACACGAAGCGGCGTCGGCGAGGACAGCACAAGGTCGAGCAGGATCTTGAAGCCGCTCGCCGACAGGCGTGGGGCCAGGCGCTCGAACGTCGACCGCTCGGTGACAAAGAAGCCGCTCATCGGGTCGGCGAGCCGGACCGGAAGGGTCGCCTGCGCCAGCCTGATGCCGGCACGGGATAGAAGACGGCGCCCGGCGGATGAAAGGCCCGACTCGTCGGCCCCGCCGACATGACGGCTGCCGACGGCGATCGAGCAGGCGCCGGTGCGGACGAGTGCCAGCATCTGCGGCAACACCGCCTCGTCATGCTGCAGATCGCCGTCCATCACCGCGACCCAGCGGCCGGAGGCGGCCAGCGCGCCCTCGATGACGGCGCTCGACAGGCCGCGGCGGCCGACGCGACGGATGCAGCGGATTCGACGGTCGGCCGCACCGAGACGTCGCGCTTCTTCGGCCGTACCGTCCGGGCTGTCGTCATCGACAAACAGCACTTCCCACGACACATCGCCCAGCACGTGCTCGAGCGAAGCGACGAGGGGCGCCACGTTGGCACGCTCGTTGTAGCAAGGGACGACGACCGTGAGGTCGGGTCCGGCTTCGCGATCCGCGCCGCGCGTCAGCGTCAGGGCCTGCTCGCTCATCGGGTCAGATCGGCATGCCCGCCGTGTGACGCGCCGTGCGGATGGTCTGCAGGGTCTGAACCCGGGCGACCGTCGGCAGTCCGGTCAGGGACTGGGTCAGGCGGTTCTCATGGGCGGTGTTGCGCGCGACAAGGCGGAGCAGGAAGTCGCCGCCGCCGCGGATCATGTGGCATTCGCGCAGCTCCGGCCAGACTGACACCAGCGCTTCGAACTCGGCCAACGTGCGTTCCTTCTGCGTCTCCAGCCCGACCAGCGCGAAGAAGGTGATCGGCCAGCCGATCAGGACCGGATCGATCTCGGTGGTGTAGCCACGGATGATTCGGGCCTCCTCCAGCCGCCGGACGCGACGCAGGCAGGGGGGCGCGGACATCCCGATCCGGCGAGCGAGCTCGACATTGGTCATGCGGCCGTCCGCCTGAAGCTCGCGCAGGATGTGGCGGTCCGTCGCGTCCAACTCGACCGGCTCCGCCAACCCCGGCTCGGGCTGCTCGTCCCTGGGCACGCCCTGTTCCCTTGCTAGGCGAAGCGATGATACGGCGATGGCTGCGTCCGACAAGACGCGCTTGCCCCGTTTGCCGTCCCGCACGATATCGAATGGCCGGCCCGATGAAGCTTGACCGGACAGGACCCATGAGCACCACACATCATACCGATCTGCTGGTCATCGGCGCAGGGCCGGCGGGCTACACCGCTTCCATCTATGCCGCTCGGGCCAGCCTCGATCCGATCCTGCTGTCCGGGCTGCAGCCGGGCGGTCAGCTCACGATCACGACCGACGTCGAGAACTATCCGGGGTTTGCCGAGACGATCCAGGGACCGTGGCTGATGGAGCAGATGGAGGCGCAGGCACGCCATGTCGGAACCAGGATCATCCCCGACATGGTGATGGACGCCGACCTGCCGAACGGCGGTCCGTTCCGGCTGGCGGGCGACTCGGGTGACATGTATGTCGCCCGCTCGGTCGTGGTCGCGACGGGAGCGCAGGCCCGTTGGCTCGGACTCCCATCGGAGAAGGCGCTGCAGGGGGCCGGCGTGTCGGCGTGCGCGACCTGCGATGGGTTTTTCTATCGCGGCAAGCAGGTCGCAGTCGTCGGCGGGGGCAATACGGCGGTCGAGGAGGCACTCTACCTCACTCACCACGCCGAACGGGTCACTCTGATCCATCGGCGCGACAGCTTGCGTGCAGAAAAGATCCTGCAGCGGCGGCTGTTCGCGCATCCGAAGATCGATGTCGTCTGGAACGCGACGGTGGAGGCGATCCTGCCGACCGGGACGCCACCCGTGGTGGGCGGCATGTCGATCTGCGACGTGGCGACCGGGGAGCGCCGGATCCTATCTGTCGACGGCGTGTTCGTGGCGATCGGTCACACGCCGAACACGGCGATGTTCAGGGGCAAGCTGGCGCTCGACAATGAGGGCTACGTGATGACGACGCCGGGCAGCACGCGGACATCGGTCCGCGGCGTGTTCGCCGCCGGCGACGTGCAGGACAAGGTGTTCCGCCAGGCGGTCACCGCGGCAGGAACCGGCTGCATGGCGGCGCTGGAAGCCGAGAAGTTCCTGGCAGAGATCGTATTGCCGGAGACGCTTGCGGCAGATTAGGGGCGCGCGGCGCACCCGCGGCCGCAAACGACGTCACGGCGCCGGTGCTCGACTCCGCCCCTACCCTGCTTGCCTATCCCTCGCCGGTCTGGTTGCGACGACGGATGGCGGCACCCAGGATATCGCCCAGTGACGCGCCGCTGTCGGACGAGCCGAACTCGGCCATGGCCTGCTTGTCGTCCTCCATCTCGCGGCCCTTGATGGTCAGCGAAAGCTTGCGCGAGGCCCGATCCACGCCGATCACCTTGGCGTCGACCTTCTCGCCCACGGCGAAGCGATCAGGGCGTTGCTCGCCCTTGTCGCGAGCAAGCTCGGCGCGACGGATGAAGCCGCTGAGAACCTCGTCGACCTTGACCTCGATGCCATTGGCCTGAACGGCGGTGACGATGCAGGTCACGACGTCGCCTTTGTTGATCCGGCTCATCGTGTCGGCAGCGGGGTCCTCGTGCAGCTGCTTGATGCCGAGGCTGATGCGCTCCTTCTCGACGTCGACATCGAGCACCTTGCCCTGGACGACCTGCCCCTTCTCGTATTTGGCGATGGCGGCCTCGCCCGGCTCGTCCCAGGACAGGTCGGACATATGCACCATGCCGTCGATGTCGGCCGACAGGCCGACGAAGAGGCCGAACTCGGTGATGTTGCGAATTTCGCCCTCGACCGTCGAGCCCACGCGATGGTCGTCGGCGAACTGCTCCCAGGGGTTGCGCTGGACCTGCTTGAGCCCGAGGCTGATGCGCCGCTTGGAGCTGTCGACGTCGAGCACCATGACGTCGACTTCCTGTGACGTCGAAACGATCTTGCCTGGATGGACGTTTTTCTTGGTCCAGCTCATCTCGCTGACATGGACCAGGCCCTCGACGCCGGCCTCCAACTCGACGAAGGCGCCGTAATCGGTGATGTTGGTCACGCGGCCGGTGTATTTCGCACCGGGCGGATACTTGATCGCGACGCCGTCCCAGGGGTCGGCCTCGAGCTGCTTCATGCCGAG
>CAXTSH010000128.1:0-7438 GCA_964246925.1 uncultured Acetobacteraceae bacterium | reverse complement strand
GGCTACAACGTCGGACCTTACGGCTACCGGGGTGGCGGCGGTCACGGGCGATGACGCGGGGCGTCAAAGATCGAGAGCGATGCGGGACAGGGCGGTGGTGTGGAAGCGGAGCTTGTTGACGTATTCAAGAGGATTTTTGCGCGTGACCTTGGCTCCCTCGGGCGTGTTGAGCCAGTCGTAGAGGCGGGTGCTCACGAAACGTAGTGCAGCCCCCCGCGCCAACATCGGGAGCGCAGCGCGCTCTGCCTCCGACAGCGGACGCACCTGATCGTAGGCGGAAATGAGCGCTTGTGCCTTCGTTGAGTTGAATCGCTCATCAGGTTCGAAGCACCAGGCGTTCAGACAGATAGCCAAGTCGTAGGCGAACTGGTCGGTGCAGGCGAAATAGAAGTCGATCACACCGGAGAGCTGGCCGCCAAGAAAGAAGACGTTGTCAGGGAAAAGATCGGCGTGGATGTGGCCGGTCGGCAAGTCGGCCGGCCAATTCGTTGATATAACCTCATAATGGCGGGCGAGTTCGTCGCCGAGACCGGCTTGAACCTGGTCGGCCCGGGAGCGTGATTGTTCCAGGAGGTGGCCCCAGGAGGCTGGGCCGAGAGTGTTGCTGCGGACCGGGCTGTAGGTGCGGCCAGCCTGATGCAGTTGCGCCATGACTTCGCCGAGAGCTCTGCAGTGTTCGGGGCGGACGCGGCGAGGCCAGACGCCCTCGAGAAACGTCGTAATCGCGGCATGGCGTCCAGAAAGTCGACGGAGCGGATTGCCGTCGATGCCGGCGACGGGAAGCGGACAGTTGAGGCCGTGAGTCGCCAGATGTTGCATCAAGCCGAGGAACCAGGGCAGCTCCTCTGGATCGACCCGCCGCTCGTACAGCGTAAGGATGTAGTCGCCGGTCGTGGTCCGCAGTGAAAAGTTGCTGTTCTCGACTCCCTCCGCAATGCCGCGGAACGCCTTGAGCGTCCCAAGATCATACTCCGTCAAAAACGTCTGCAGTTCCTCATCCGTAACGTCGGTATAGACAGCCATCAAAGATGGTTTCCAAAGGCAAGCCTTTGGCCGGGTTTGGGGCGGAGCCCCAAGATTTCCTCAGGCCCGCTCAAGCGGCGCCGGAAGTTTGAAGATGACGTCCTCCTGTTTGACGGTGCGCTCCTCGATGGTGAGTGCGTAACGCTCGCCCAGCGCGTTGACCATCTCCTGCACCAGGGCCTCAGGCGCGGAAGCGCCGGCGGTGATGCCCAATGTACGGACGTCTTCAAGCACGGACCAGTCCAGATCGCTCAGACGCGGCACGAGGATGGCGCGCGCGGCACCGGTGCGCTCGGCCACTTCGCGCAGGCGCTGGCTGTTGGACGAGTTCGGACTGCCAATGACGATGACCAGGTCGCAATCGGGAGCGATCGCCTTGACGGCTTCCTGGCGATTGGTGGTGGCGTAGCAGATGTCCTCACGCTTCGGGCCCTCGATGGAGGGGAAGCGCCGGCGCAGAATCGAGACGATCTCGGCCGTATCGTCGACCGAGAGCGTGGTCTGGGTGATGAAGGCGAGCCTGGCCGGGTCGGCGGGGGTGACGAGGCGAGCCTCGTCGGCGGACTGGACGAGCGTCATCGCACCCGCTGGGAGCTGGCCCATGGTCCCGACGACTTCCGGGTGGCCGGCGTGACCGATCATGAGGATGTGGAGCTGGTCCGGGCCGCCTTCGGCGAAATGGCGCTCCGCCTCGCGGTGGACTTTCGAGACCAGTGGGCAGGTCGCGTCGAGATAGAGAAGGTTGCGCCGCTCGGCCTCGAACGGGACGGATTTGGGGACGCCGTGGGCGGAGAACACGACGGGAGCGTCGCCTGGGACCTCGTCGAGTTCCTCGACGAAGATGGCGCCCTGAGCTTCGAGCTGCTCGACGACGGTGCGGTTGTGAACGATCTCGTGGCGCACGTAGACCGGGGCGCCGAACCGGCGGATGGCCTCCTCGACGACGCGGATGGCGCGGTCGACGCCGGCGCAAAAGCCGCGCGGGCCCGCCAGCAGCACGCGCATGGGCTGGTGTCCGTCCCCGTCGGTCGCCTGGAGCGGGAGCACCGGGGTCCGAGTGGCGGTCTGGTCAGGCATTCGATCACCGTCGCGTCTGCTCGAGGGACCGCGCGTCCCACGCGGTGTGCATATAGGGCGTGGTGCGGGCGTGGTGCAAAGACGAGCAGCACTTGCGGCGGCCGGGGTGGTGGAGCAGATTCAGGGCGCTCGAACCGCCGACGCGGGAGAGTGCAGTTCTGCTGCCGCCGAAGGCGCAACCGGCCCCCGGAAACGCTCAGGCACCCTGGACCGCGTCGGAACACGGGTCTCTGGAAAGCCGGAGGGCGGTTCGCCGCCGTCCGCACCGAAGGAGTAAGGCGCGTTCCATCCGATGCTCGGAGGATGGGCGGCCGAATCTCTCAGGTTCCGTGACAGAGGGGGGTCCGCCTGCGTTGGCTCACATGATCGGTGGGCCGTGGCTGGCGCGACCTTTGCCTGACGGAGAGAGCATGAGCGACGACGCCGAGACCGTGGACCGGACGACACCGCTCGATGCCCTGCACCGGGCGCGCGGCGCACGCATGGTTCCATTCGCGGGGTGGACGCTGCCGGTGCAGTACGAGGCCGGCGTCATGGCCGAGCACCTGCATTGCCGGTCGGCGGCATCGCTGTTCGACGTGTCGCACATGGGGCAGATCACACTGCTGGGCGACGCGGCGACGGCCGCACTGGAGCGGTTGGTTCCGGGTGACATCGCCGGGCTTGCCGAAGGACGGCAGCGCTACACGGTGCTGCTGAACGAGGCAGGCGGGATCATTGATGACCTGATCGTGACGCGGCTGGCGGCAGACCGCCTGTTTCTGGTGGTGAACGCGTCGCGCCGGGCGGTCGACCTCGCGCATCTGGAGCGGTCGCTGGGGCCCGGCGTGCAGGTCACGATGGAGGAGGAGCGGGGATTGCTGGCGCTGCAGGGGCCGGCCGCAGGCATGGTTCTCGAGCGGGTGTGTCCGGGCGTCCGGTCGCTGGGGTTCATGTCCGCGGCCCGGTTTGGTTGGGACGGCGGCGAGCTGCTGGTGGCACGGTGCGGGTATACCGGCGAGGACGGGTTCGAGATTTCGGTGCCATCGGCGAACGCCGTCGCCCTGGCCGAACGGCTGCTCGACGAACCCGAGGTCGGGCTGGCGGGACTCGGGGCACGGGACAGTCTGCGGCTTGAAGCGGGCCTGCCGCTCTGGGGATCGGACATCGACGAACTGACGACGCCGATCGAGGCCGGACTCGGCTTCTCGGTGGCGCGCCGGCGCCGGGTCGAGGGCGGCTTCCCGGGCGCGGTCGCGATCATGGACCAGATCGAGCGGGGGCCGCATCGGCTGCGGGTCGGGATTCGTCCGGAGGGACGCGGGCCGGCGCGCCCCACGACCGCCATCAGCGACGGGAACGGAACGGCCGCCGGCACGATCACGTCGGGTGGGTTCGGACCTACGGTGGGTGGGCCGATCTCGATGGGGTATGTGCGCCGGGATCTCGCTTCGGTCGACTCGGCAGTCGTGCTTCACGTGCGCGGGCGCGCCGTGCCGGGACGTGTGGTCAAGCTGCCATTTCTGCCGCCGCGGACAGGGCGGCGTGTCGCCAACACAGCCTGAGGAGCGTGCCAATGGCCGAAACCCGATACACACGCGATCACGAATGGGTGCGTCTGGAAGAGGACGGCACCGCCACGGTGGGGGTGACCGACCATGCGCAGCAGGCGCTCGGAGACGTGGTGTTCGTCGAGTTGCCGGAACCCGGGCGGGAAGTCGCCGAGGGCGAGGCGTGCGCGGTGGTGGAGAGCGTGAAGGCGGCAAGCGACGTCTATGCCCCGCTGGCTGGCAAGATCTCGGAGGTCAACGACACGATCGTCGAGGAGCCGGGGCTGATCAACAGCGAAGCCGAGGGTGAAGGTTGGTTCTTTCGGATGGAGCCGTCACATGAGGACGCATTCGAGGCCTTGATGGACGAGGAGGCCTACGAGGCCTTCCTGGAGACGTTGTGATGGCAGATGGCTCGACGATGCCGGCGCGGTTCTCGGTCGGAGGCGAGCCGGCGGTCACGGGCTTCGCCAGCCGGCATATCGGTCCTGACGAGGCCGACATCGGCGCCATGCTGGAGCGCGTGGGCGTGGCGTCGCTGGGCGACCTGGTCGAGCGAACGGTGCCGCCGTCGATCGCGCGGCCATTCGGGGACGGGTTGCCGAAAGCGGCAAGCGAGGCGGCGACGCTGGCCGAGTTGCGCCGGCTCGCGGGCGAAAACGTGCTGGTGCGTTCGCTGATCGGGTGTGGCTATCACGGGACGCACACGCCTTCGGTGATCCAGCGCAACGTGCTGGAGAATCCGGCCTGGTACACCGCCTACACGCCCTACCAGGCGGAGATCGCGCAGGGCCGGCTGGAAGCGCTGCTGGGCTTTCAGACGATGGTGGCAGGGTTGACCGGACTGCCGGTGGCGAACGCGTCGCTGCTGGACGAGGCGACGGCGGCCGCGGAAGCGGTCGCGATGGCGCAGGCGTCCGTCAAGGGCGGTGCGCGAGGGGTGGTGCTGGCGAGCGACCTGCATCCGCAGACACGTGCCGTGATCGCGACCCGGGCGGCACCGTTGCGAACGGCGGTGTCGGAGTTCGCGGCAGGGGATGAGGAGGCGCTTCGGCGGGTCTTGCCGGGGTCGGCCGCGGTGGTGCTGCAGTATCCGGGGACGACGGGTAGGGTGCGCGACCTGACCGGGGAGATCGCGGCGGCCCACGAAGCGGGCGCGCTGGCGATCGTGTGCGCCGACCCGCTGGCGCTGGTGCTGCTGGCTGCTCCGGGAGGCATGGGGGCGGACGTGGTGGTGGGTTCGGCCCAGCGATTCGGGGTGCCGATGGGGTTTGGCGGGCCGCATGCGGCGTTCTTTGCGACCCGCGAGGCGTTTCGGCGGTCGCTGCCTGGGCGAATCGTCGGGGTTTCGGTCGACGCGGCGGGGCGGCCGGCGATGCGGCTGGCGCTGCAGACGCGCGAGCAGCACATCCGGCGTGAGAAGGCCACGTCCAACATCTGCACCGCCCAGGTCCTGCTGGCGGTGATGGCGGGCTTCTACGCGGTCTGGCACGGGCCGGAGGGACTGCGGGCGATTGCGCGCCGGGTCAACGGGCAGGCGCGCCGGTTCGCGGGCGCGGCGCGGGCGGCGGGCATGACGGTCCGGTATAGCCATTTCTTCGACACGGTGACCGTCGAGGCGGGCGAGGCGGCGGGAGCGTTGGTGATGCGCGCGCTCGCGGCGGGCTTCAATATCCGAAGGGTCGAGGGCGCGATCTCGATCGCGTTCGACGAGACGGTGACAGAGGCGGAACTGATTCGCTTGGCGGCGGCACTCGGATTGCCGATCGGTGTCGAGGATTTGGGCGTATCGCTGCCGGACGGGTTGCTGAGGCACGACGCGTTGTTGCCTGAAGCGCTGTTCAACACGCATCGCTCCGAGCACGAGATGCTGCGCTACCTCAAGCGGCTGGCGGATCGGGACATCGCGCTCGACCGTTCGATGATTCCGCTCGGCTCATGCACGATGAAGCTGAATGCCACGTCTGAGATGATGCCGATCAGTTGGCCGGAGTTTTCCGATCTGCATCCGTTCGCGCCGGCGGTGCAGACGATGGGGAGCAGCCGGATGATCGGCCGGCTCGCGGGCTGGCTGGCGGCGGCGACCGGATTTTCGGCGGTGTCGCTGCAGCCGAATGCGGGCAGCCAGGGCGAACTGGCGGGATTGCTGGCGATCCGTGCCTTCCACATGCAGCGGGGCGAGGCGGTGCGTGACGTATGCCTGATCCCGGACTCGGCGCACGGAACCAATCCGGCGAGTGCGGTAATGACGGGGATGCGCGTCGTGGTGGTGGCGTGCGACCGCGAGGGGAACATCGATCTCGGTGATCTGCGAGCGAAGGCGGAGGCGCATACGGAACGGCTCGCGGCGCTGATGGTGACGTATCCGAGCACGCATGGCGTGTTCGAGGAAGAGATCGCGGAGATCTGCCGGATCGCGCATGCGGCCGGTGGGCAGGTCTATATGGACGGAGCGAACCTGAACGCGCAGTTGGGACTGACCAGTCCGGCGGCGATCGGAGCCGACGTGTGCCACCTCAACCTGCACAAGACGTTCTGCATTCCGCATGGTGGCGGCGGTCCCGGCGTCGGGCCGATCGCGGTCGCGCCGCATCTGGCGCCGTTCCTGCCGAACCACCCGATGCGCGATGATGCGGGGCCGCCGACCGGAGTGGGGCCGGTGTCGGCGGCACCGTTCGGCAGTGCCGGGATCCTGCCGATCTCGTATGCCTATATCCGGATGATGGGGGCGGACGGGCTGAAGCGGGCGAGCGAGGTCGCGATCCTGTCGGCCAACTACGTCGCGACGCGGCTGGGCGACCATTACCCGTTGCTCTACATGGGCCGGCAGGGACACTGTGCGCATGAGTGCATCGTAGACTGCCGGCCGTTCGACGCCGAGGCCGGGATCAAGGTCGAGGACATCGCCAAGCGGTTGCAGGATTTCGGTTTCCACGCGCCGACGATGAGCTGGCCGGTGCCGGGCACGTTGATGATTGAACCGACGGAGAGCGAGACGAGGGCGGAGCTCGACCGGTTCTGCGACGCGATGATCGCGATACGGGGCGAGATCGCGTCGATCGCGTCGGGCCGTTTCGACCGGATCGACAATCCGGTGCGCAATGCGCCGCATACGGCCGACGAGCTGACCGCCGACGATTGGAACCATGCCTATACGCGCACGCAGGCGGCGTTTCCGTTGCCGTATCTGAGGCAGAGCAAGTACTGGCCGCCGGTCAAGCGGGTCGACAACGCGTTCGGAGACCGCAACCTGGTCTGCACGTGCGCACCGCTGGAAGCCTATGCGGAGGCCGCCGAATAGGGATGGGCGGCAAGCGGCCTTGGCTGCTGCTCGACCTCGCCGGCGTGTTGCTCGACTTCGTGCCGGAGCGTCGATTGGCGCTGATCGGTTCCTTGTCAGGGTTGGCGGTTGAAGAGGTGAAATCCCGGATCGAGGCGGGCGGGATGACCGAGCGGCTCGATACCGGTCAGGCGGACGGGACGGAGCTGGCGCGGTTCCTGTCGGAGCTCTGCAACCGTCCGTTCGATGAGGCGGAGGCTTGGCACACCTGGCTGTCTCCGTTCTCGGTCGCACCGGCAATGGCGGCGCTGCCCGCGCTTTCGCAAGCCTACCGGCTCGGGGTTTTCACCAACAATCCTCGGGCAATCACACGCCTGTTCGACCCGACGGGGTTCGACGCGATGTTCTTCTCATCTGATCTCGGGATGAAGAAGCCCGATCCACGGAGCTACGGGCTGGTGGAGGCGGCGCTCGGCTTGCCGGGACGGTCGCTCACGTTCGTCGACGATGGAGAGGCGAACGTCGAGGG
>CAXTSH010000127.1:0-7570 GCA_964246925.1 uncultured Acetobacteraceae bacterium | reverse complement strand
CGGCTCCGCCATGCCCGCTCGGCGGGCTTCTCCAACAGCCTGTAGGAGGTGAAGGCGGCAACGACCGACGCAGACACCAAAGCCCCGAGGTAGATCAGGCCATAGGCCTGGCCGAGCATTCCCTCGAAGTGGCGAAACACCGTCGTGACAAGACGCATGACGAAAAGATGCACGAGGTAGAGGCTGTAGGACGCATCCCCCAGCCTGGCGAAAAAACGGGACACTGGATGCTGCTCTCTTTGCTCGCCTGCAGCCCCGAGTACCAGGCCTGCGACGATGGACGCCGCCGCGATTCCCCAGACGAACCCACGAGACCTGATCGATGGGAAGTCCAGCCCCGGCGCGATGCTCAATCCCGGATCGAGACCGACTGCGAGCCACGAGAGCAGGCCGGCAACGACGAGCGCGGCAGCCGCGTGGCGCCCTAGAGAGACTCTGGCATCGAACAGGACCGCGATCAGGATCCCGTAGCCGAATTCAAACACGATATTGCTCGACCAGAACGACAGCGCCGCGTTACCCGGCGGCACGAGCTTGCCGGCGGCAAAGATCGCGATGAAGTAGATCCAGATGGCCCTGATCGCATTCGCCTTCAGCAAGACCATCGCGAGAAAGAATATCAGGTAGAAATACATCTCGTAATTGAGTGTCCAGCCGATGCCGAGGATCGGCTCGACGCTGCCATCGGTCGGGCAGGCGAACGGGATGAACAGATAAGAAGCCAGGACATAGGGAATACTGATGCCGGCATTGTGCCGGGCGTGCGGCGCCGCCAGCGTGACGGCCACGACCAGGGTCACATAGAACCAATAGACGGGAACGACGCGCGCGACGCGCCTTATCAGGAAGTGAACCGGATAGGCAGGCTCGCTCATGCGTGCGTGGCTGATATGGGCGAGAATGAAGCCGCTGATGACAAAGAACAGATCGACACCAAACTGGCCGCGGTCCAGCACGTACGGCCAGGGCGTGCTTGCCGTCACGGCCCGGGTGGCCAGCAGTTCCTTTGCCCCATGGGCCGAGACGACGGCCAGCGCTGCGCAGGCGCGTATGATCTGCACGGTCGCGAGCCGGCCGCGTTGCTGCGACGACACGGGGCGGCGGTCATCGACCGTCCGCGGAGCACGGCCGGCCGTGACGGTCACCGCGGCCGCGTCAACGGCGTACCGTCTTTCAGCCTGCCGATCGGCCCGGCCACCATCCGGGACATTTTCGATCTGTCGATTATTTCCCGCACGACTGCCAACCTCCACGGAAGTGGTTGCCAGATACGCTCAGCTACAATCCTCTAGACCGTATGATCAGAGGTGGGTTTGCGTCACCTTACCAAAATGCCCTAACCCTCGCCTAACCGGGTGCTGCCCCGGATTGGCAAGATCTTCCCCAGCTCGGTGTCCAGAGGCAGGCCTTTGGCGGGGTTCGGGATAGGGCTCTGGTCGACCGACCGCATCTCGCCGCCGTGTGAAAGCGCTACATAGGACCGATACCCGTCGGCATCGACCCCGGGCTCTCGAGATCGGGCGCGATGACGTCGGGTGCCACCGCTTCCGGCTTCGTCGGGTCGTCGTCCAGGTCAAGGCCGGGACGATCATCCTCCAGTGGCGGCTCCTCCTTGGTCGGGTCGGACTCCATCGTCGGATTGCCGGTTCCGGACATCGTCATTCCTCCGTCGTATCTGCAAGCTGAGCGCACCAGCCGTGGCCCGGTTCGCACCGCGCGTGCGGACGCCTTACAACAGGTCCGTCGGAGAACCATCGGGCAGACGTCAGACTGACGCCTGACGCCAAGGCACGTTCCAATAAAAGAGGCGGAACTCCACGATGCAATCGTCGCGAACGCGGATGACCTGCGCCATGGGATGATCGAGCACCTCGCCCGTGGCGCGGGTGACAAGGCGGCGGGTGATGACCACCGTGTCGCTCCGGTGAAGAAGCGCCGGTCCTTGACCTCCAGCCGGTCGAAGGCGGCGCTCATCGCGCCGGTCAGATTGATCGATTGCAGGCCAGCCGGCGCGAGGCGGCTGAGCAGTGCGTCCGGCCGTCGTTCGACCGATAGTAGGCGTGTCTCTCGAACTTGCGCGGTGGGTCGATGCGGGCGACCGGATCTCCGCGTCCCGGCCTCAGTCAGGTCCCGCAAGCGCAGACAGCATTGCCGCGGTGTCCCAGTGGAAAGCTTGCAGCGTCAGGATCAGCCGGTCTCGCTGCCCGATCTTTTGCAGAAGCGGCCAATCCGTTCGCCGCCCCGCGCTGTCGGTCCACGAACCGTGCATCTTCCTGACCGACGACGACGCGGTGGTGTTCAGCCGCTCGCACGTTTAAGCCACCGCGCGCACCACGGGTCATGCGGGTCCGAGCCGCCATCGTCTCCGTGCCGTCCGGCCCCGTCGAGACCACCGAGGTGACCTTCAGCAATCTGGCGCTGAAGGCGCCGCGTGACCGCGGCCCAGGATGTCCTGCCCTATGGTGGCGAGTGGCGCGGGCATTCCGGGTTCGAGGCCTGGATGCGCGGCTTCCGCGCGACCTGGTCCCACCTTCTTCGCACTCGACTTGCGCGAGCTGGCGTGGCGGGCTTAGGCGTTGATAGGTCCCGACCAGTCCAGATGTCTGAATTAAGGACGCCACCTGCACCGGCCGGCGGACGATCCGGGGCTGTTCATGCTCTGCGAGACAGGGCGCAACCGGAACGAATCCTCCGATAGTGCAGACGACGCAGCCAATCGTGCCGAAGGAACCCGGCCAGGCCATCCTTGTTGCGGCGAAGACGCCAGGCCGCGCTCCCCAGCCTAGGAGAGAGAACCCTTGATGACGAACAAGGTCGCCGAATAGCCCGGGAAATCATACGAGAAACCGGCCGGGCTGACCGCGATGCTGCCAAGCGGGCTGATCTGCTGCAGGTTGGCACCAGTATAGCTGTAGACGGTGGCCATCGATGGCAACGGCGTGTAGTCGGCCAGCGACAGGCTGGTCGCGATCGCGTTCGGCGTCTTGTTGAGCACGATCAACGCCAACGCGTTGTCGCTGCTGCGTTGCGACCCATAGATCGACAATTGCGTCTGATCGGTGCTCGCGGCCGCTATCCCGATCACCCCGAACCGTCCGCCCTTGCCGTCGAAATTGCGGAACAGCCGGAACGCATAGGCGATCGGATCGGTCGGTTGCGGCGCGTTCCACATGTTGGCAAGGCCCACACCCTCGCGTCCGAGGATCCCAAGCACATCCGCCTGCGCCAGCGCGTCGGTGATCAGCTTGTTGCCGCTGTCGATCGAATATTCCGAGAACGATAATTTGGTGCCCGGATAATACTGGCTGATCCACTGGTTGAAGCGCGGGATCAGTTGCATCGGGCCGTCAAACTCCCACTGCTCGACCCAGGTGCCCCCGTTATAGCTCGGGTCCCACAGCGTCCGCGTCGAGGCGAGCTGGCTCGTCGGGTCGGTGAAGTTGAAGTAATAGTGCTCGTCGAAGTAGTTGAGGATACGCTGCCCATGCGCCTTCTGCCAGGCAGCCATCTGCTGCAGATAATATTGCCCGGCAAACAGGTTGTTCTGCAGGCTGGGAGTGCCGATCCAGCCGCCCAGCGTGAAATCGGACGGGCCGAGCACCGACGCGCTCGGATCCTGCTGCTTGATCATCGCCGCATACTGCTCGCCCAGCGATGTGATGGTGCTGTAGCCGGCGCCGTTGGGCAGCACGTCGCGATGCGTGTTGCCCCAGCCGAGCGGCTCGTTGTCGAGCTGGTAGAAGGCGATCCCGCCTTTCGCGGCGGTCCCGAACGTCGAAACCAGATGCTGCACCCAGCCCTGCTGCAGCGCCACGCTGTTCGGTATCTGATTGGCCGCAATATCCGTGTCGATGAGCGTGGTACCACCCGCCGAGACGCCGTTGCCGCAATTCCCCCCGTTCGGATGTACATAGGGGTTGGTCGATTGCTGCGCGCCGTAGACGGACACAGGGAAGCTGCAGCTCCAGGCCGAGCTGCTGTTGATGGTGGGGATGATCGGAATCGTCATCAGCGACGTGGCACCCGCCGCCTTGTAGGTCCTGACCATCAGGTCGGCCGAGGCGCCCGGCACCGGACCGGTCGTTCCGTTGCCGCCCATGAAGTACCAGTCCGCACCGGCATTGCTGGAATCGACCTGCCAGTTGTAACGCGTCGTCCCGTCCCCGCCCCACCTGACGTTGGGCACGCTGATCTCCTGCGCAAACGTCGCGTCCAGTCCATAACTGACGATACCGTAGACCTGCTCGCTGATCAGGTGGCGACCCTTGGCGGCATCCACGCTCAGTGTCGGCACGCTGCTCTGAGCGATCGCAGCACCGCCCGCCACAAGTGGCAGCCAGACTGCCGAGGCGACGCAAAGGAGGTTGGCGGCGCGCATTCTGTCGCTCCGGCAAAGCGATCGAGGGGCCACCTTGTTAGCCCATTGTCTGGCCGGAAAACGTCTCGTTTTCAGTGACCACAGGTCCCATCCGCCCGGGAGCGCGCCTCGTAACCTCTTCTTAGCCTTTCGCGGTCAAGTTCAATTGGTCCAACCGTACGAGCAGACCACATGCCGATGCCGAACCGTCTCGTCACCCGCAGCGACTTCGACGGCCTCGTCTGCGGCATGCTGCTGCGCGAGCTCGACCTGATCGACGAGGTCAAGTTCGTCCACCCCAAGGACATGCAGGATGGATTGGTGCCGATCACGGCGCGCGACTTCATCACCAACCTTCCCTATGTCGAGGGCTGTCATCTCGCGTTCGACCACCACGCCAGCGAGGTCTCGCGTCAGGGCGACCGCACCTATCCCAACCACATCATCGACCCCTCGGCGCCGTCCGCGGCCCGAGTCGTCTACAATTATTACGGGGGCGTCGAGACATTCCCGCGCATCAACCCTGGCCTGATGGCGGCCGTCGACCAGGCGGACTCGGCGCAGTTCGTCCGCGACGAGATCCTCGACCCGCAGGGCTGGGTGCTGCTCAACTTCCTGATGGATTCTCGAACCGGGCTCGGTCGTTTCCGGGACTTCCGCATCTCCAATTACGAACTCATGATGCAACTCATCGACCGCTGCCGCGACCACTCGATCGAGCAGGTCCTCGCGCTGCCTGACGTGCGCGAGCGCGCCGAGCTTTACAACGCCCATCGCGATCTCTTCGCCGCCCAGCTCCGCCGCTGCACGACGGTCCACGGCAGGCTCGCCCTGATCGATCTCCGCGACGAGACGGTGATCTACGCCGGCAACCGTTTCATGGTCTACGCCCTGTTCCCCCAGTGCGATATCTCAACGCACATCCTGTGGGGCGTGAAGCAGCAGAACACCGTCTTCGCGATCGGCAAGTCGATCCTCGATCGCAGCTCGCCGGTCGACGTCGGCGCGGTCTGCCTCGGCTACGGCGGCGGCGGCCACCGCGCCGCCGGCACGTGCCAGGTCCCGAACGACCGTGCCGGGACCGTGAGGGCGGAACTCATCGCGGCCCTCTCTCCCGAACCGGCAGCGGCGTGACCTCGCTGGCGACGAACCGGAGGATCGTGCCTATCTAGAGCGCCACCAGTCCGCCGGGAGCGCTCCATGCCGACCACCCCACGCATCGCCCTGATCACCGGTGCCAACAAAGGCATCGGCTTGGAGATCGCCCGCCAGATCGGCAAGGCTGGAACCCGTATCCTGCTCGGCGCCCGTGACGCCGCACGCGGCCAGGCCGCTGCTGCGACACTTCAAGCCGAAGGCCTCGACGTTCACTTTCTCCACCTCGACCTGGCCGATCCCGCTACCATCGCCTCCGCCGCGTCGGCCATCGAGGCCGAGCACGGCCACCTCGACATCCTGGTCAACAACGCCGGCATCGTCGACCGCGCCGACGGGCCGCCGAGCACCGCCGCGATCGACGCCGTCCGCTGCATTTTCGACACCAACTTCTTCGGCGTGCTGGCCGTCACGCAGGCCATGCTGCCGCTGATCCGCCGGTCCGCGGCCGGGCGCATCGTCAACGTCTCCAGCGGTCTCGGCTCGCTCACCCGAAACGCCGACCCGGCGGGCGAATTCGCCCACGTGAGGCTCATCGGCTACAACGGGTCGAAGGCGGCGCTGAACATGCTGACCATCCAGCTCGCCGCCGAACTGTGCGACACGCCCATCAAGGTCAACGCCGCCAACCCCGGCTACACGGCGACCGACCTGAACGACAACCGTGGCACCCAGACGATCCCCGAGGGAGCCGCCGCCGCGGTCCGCCTCGCCCTGCTGCCCGGCGATGGTCCCACCGGCGGCTTCTTCAGCGCCGAAGGCCCCGAGCCCTGGTAGCCAGATCTCCCCCGAGCCACTGAGGCCAGTGCAACATGATCACCGCAGCCCGTCTCGCGCGCCTGGCGTTGCCTCTCCTCTTTACTGCCGACGGTGCCGCCGCCCGGCCCACGCCGGACGGCCCGGTTCAGCATGAGTTCGTCATCCGCGACTTCGCCACCGAGAGCGGGACGATCCTGCCGCAGGCCCGCATCGTCTACGGCACCTACGGAGAGCTGAACGAAGCGCGCGACAACGCCGTCCTGCTCCCGTCGCACTACATGGCCGACATGCACGGCTACGAGTGGCTGATCGGGCCCGGTCGCGCCCTCGACCCGACCAAGCTGTTCCTTGTCACCAGCGAGCTGTTCGGCAACGGCCGCTCCTCCTCGCCGAGCAACACGTCCGAACCGTTTCACGGACCTCGTTTCCCGGTCACCACGATCCGCGACAACGTGGCCGCCGTTCACCGGCTGCTTGTGGAGCAGTGGCACATCCGGCACCTGCGAGCGGTGATCGGCTTCTCGATGGGCGCGCAGCAGGCGCTGCAATGGGCGGTGAGCTACCCGGACTTCATGGACCGCATCGTTGCCACCTCGGGCACGGCGAAGACCTACGGCCACGGCATTGTCCGCCTCGACGGCCAGATCGCGGCGCTCACCACCGACCCGGCATTCGACGATGGCAACTACAAAATCGAACCCGCGCGCGGAATTGCGGCGACCTCCCTGGTCTGGCTTGGCTGGCTCTATTCCCAGGAGTGGTGGCGCCGCGAACTGTGGCGCACCGAGAACCCGCCGGGCACGACGCTCGCGCAGGCCGTCGATCGCTACAAGGCGGAGTTCTTCGCCGGCGACGACGCCAACAACCTGATCCTGCAGATGCGAACCTGGCAGGGCAACAATGTCGGCGACACGCCGCCGTTCGGTGGCGACGTCGAAGCTGCGCTCCGCTCGATCAAGGTGCCGGTCCTCTACATGCCGTCCGCCACCGACCTTTATTTCCCGGTCGAGGACGCGCGCTACGAGGCCCAGTTCATCATAGACTGCACCTTCCTGCCGATCCCGTCCCTCTGGGGCCATCCGGCAGGAGCGGGTGCAAGCCCGGCGGACGCAAAGTTCCTCAACGAGCACATCGCCGCCTTCATGGCCCGTCATTAGCGCTCGGGGCTTCCGCCCCGAACCCCGCCAAAGGCTTCGCCTCTGGACACCATCCCTTTAAGTAAGGGGGTCTGGGGCAAGCCCCAGCGGGGTCCCGGGGCCGCGCCCCAGGGCTGGTCGAACGCGGACGGCGCGCCCCGGG
>CAXTSH010000126.1:0-7722 GCA_964246925.1 uncultured Acetobacteraceae bacterium | reverse complement strand
CAGCGCTCCTCGCCGCCAATTCGATCTGCCTCGCCCTGACCGAGTTCCGCCATCACAGCGATCGACTCGTCACTCCCCGCCTCGGCATGCTCGCCGCCGCCGTCGCTTCGGGCTTCATCGGCCGGGGCTGAACTACTCCGCTGCGAGCAGCGTGCCGCCAGTTCCGTCCAATACGAGCCGTCTTCTATGAAATTCAGCCACAGCCGGGTTGTGCGCGATCGAGATGATCGTCGTGCCCGGCAAGCGACGCTTCAGGACCGCATACATCCGACCCTCGGTCTCCGGGTCCAAGCTGGCCGTGGCCTCGTCGAGGAACAGCCAGTCCGGCTTGACGACCAGTGCGCGAGCGATGGCGAGCCGCTGTTGCTCGCCGCCAGACAGACGCAGCGCCCAGTTCTCGTCCGGCTGATCGAGATGGCCGATCAGATGCGCAATATCGGCATCCTCCAGCGCACACTCCGCAGCGCCGGCCGGCACGGAACGGGCGGCGAGCGGATAGCAGATTGCATGACGCAATGTTCCCAGCGGGATGTAAGGTCGTTGCGGCAGAAACAGCTTGGTGCCGTCCGGCCGCTCGACTCTTCCCGAACCGAATGGCCAAATACCGGCCAGAACCCGGAACAACGTCGACTTTCCGGCTCCCGACCGCCCCGTGATCACCGTGTCTACGCCGCGCATGAAGGTCGCATCGACGCGTTGCAAAAGTGATCCGCCATCCGGCAAGGCGAGCGACACGTCGTCGAGCCGGTAGGCAGGTCCACTCGTCGCAGATCCAGCAAAGCCGTCCCGTTGCGAACTTCGTGCCGCCTCGACTGCCCGGTCAAATGTCGCGAGACGACCCACCGTCGCGCGCCAGCTTGCCAGATCGGGGAAGTTGTCGGCAAACCACGAGAATGCGCTCTGGACCTGCCCGAAGGCCTGTTGGATTTGTATCATGGTTCCGAGCGTCGCCTTGCCGGAAAAGAAGACGGGCGCGATCAGCACGTAAGGCAGCACCCCGGCTACTTGGCTGTAGGTAATGGTCGTGAGGTTCAGCAACAGCACGCGTCGCAACAGGCCGATAAAGTTGGCGCGAATTGCGTCAAAACGCTTCAGGAGCACCGTACGCTCTTCGACTTCTCCGCCGTTGAGCGCGATCCCCTCGGTGTTCTCGCGAGCTCGAACCAGTCCGAATCGGAAGTCCGCTTCGTAACGTTGCTGGAAGAAACGCAGCGGGATGAGCTGTCGTCCGACCGCATACGTCAGGGCAGTGCTGCCGATGCTAAACAGAAGCGCCACCCAAACCAATGCGCCAGGAACATGCAAGCCGAAGAAGACGACCTTGCGTGACAGGAACCAGAGGAGCACCACGTAGCTCAACAGCGACACCACGTTGGTCACGAAGCCCAGCGCGAAACTCAGCGTATCTTGACCCGGCCTCGTATTCGCCCCCGCACCGCAGAAGGCTGCGAGATCGTCCGAGATACGCTGGTCGGGGTTGTCGGTCGCGATCCCCTCGGCTTCGGATGCGACGCTGATCCGGTAATAGGCTCGGTCAGAAAGCCAGCGCCTGAGGAAGCTCCCTGTCATCCAGTTGCGCCAACGAATCTGCAGATATTGCGTCACAAAGATGTTCAAGCAGGCTGCCAGGATCAGCAGCCCTACGAGTATTGGAAGTCCCGGCATGATCCAGCCGCTCGGCAGCCGAACCCAGGTCAGCATCAGTGCCAGGAACTGGTGCAGGTTTCGTTGCTGAAAAGTGTCGAAGAGAAGGTTGGACCAGAACGTCATCACGACGCCCAGTTCGGTCTGTACGACGGCCAGCACGAACAAGCCGGCAAGCATCGTCAGTGCGAAGGGCCGCTCCTCCGAACGAAAGAAGTAGGGCTTGAACAGCCGCCAACTGTCGGCCAATACCGGTCCCAGACTGCGCACCGCCTTACTCCTCCTCGGACGACGCTCTGGCGCTGCGCAACCGCAACCTGATCACACCACCTACGGCATGCAACTCGACCGGCTTGCCCTTGCGAAGAATTTCGATCCGTCCCGACCGCGCCAGCTCGACCGCGGCCGCCCGCACCCGACCCAGATGCGACCGCCATGCCTGCTTGCCAAGCACGCGCGCCGCGTCGGTTGGGCAGATCGACTTGTCCGGGCCGCGCTCGCCAACCAGACGAAGGATCGCCGCCTCCGCTTCGCTGTCGCGATCACTCGTCATCGGCGTGGAACCTGCCCTACGCGGCGTGCGCTCACAAGGCGCACAAACAGCGGATTACGGCTTTTCAACGGCGCAACGTCGGGGTTAATGTGAACCGCGTCACAACGCCGTAACATCGCGACCATCTGGAGAACCACTATGCCGCCTGTCGCGGATATCGCTGCTCCAGATCGGATGCGTCGTCTCGGCCCGGCCTGGTTCCTGACGCCACTTCTCCTCGTCGCCATCTGGCTCATGGCCTCGCCGCACCACACCGACTTGGCCCGTCATCTCGTGCTGACCGGGGTTGCGGCCGGACGCTGATCGCAGTTCTCTCCGCCAGGTAACGTCGCGCGAGCAATCCGATGATCGAGCTCTGGTCCTGGCCGACACCGAACGGCCAGAAGGTTCACATCGCGCTCGAGGAGTTGGCACTTCCCTACCGCACCATTGCGGTCGACATCATGGCCGGCGACCAGTTCAAGCCCGAGTTCCTCGACATCACTCCCAACCACCGGATTCCCGCCATCGTCGATCCCGACGGTCCTGGCGGGCGGATCGAGCTGTTCGAGAGCGGCGCCATCCTGATCTACCTCGCCGAGAAGGCCGGCCGGCTCGTTCCGACCGATCCCGCCTCCCGCTACCTCTGCCTGCAATGGCTGATGTTCCAGATGGGCGGGGTAGGACCAATGTTCGGCCAGTGGAATCACTTCGCGACCTATGCGCCGGAGGAAATTCCCTACGCGATCGACCGCTATGGCAAGGAGGTCCGACGCCTCTACGGCGTGCTGGAAAAGCGGCTGGCGGCCGCCGAATACCTCGCCGGAGACCAGATCAGCATCGCCGACATCGCGACCTTCCCGTGGGCGAGAGGCCCCGAGAAGCGCAACATCGACTTTGCCGAATTCCCCAACGTCGCCCGCTGGCACGACGCGATCGCGGCCAGGCCCGCCGTCGAACGCGGCCTCGCACTCCTCGCCGAACGCCGCCGGCAAGGTCCGCTGGACGAGCAGGCCCGCAGCAACATGTTCGGCGACACCCAATTTTCCAAACGCTGAGCTCAACCGACGCTGATCGCAATCTTGCCGAAATGCCTTCCTCCGGCTGCGAGCTCGGCATAGGCCTCCGCCGCGTCCTTCATCTCGAAGACCCGATCGACCACCGGCACTAATCGATGCGCCGCGATCGCCGAGGCGGCTTCGTCCAACGCCGCGATCGGGCCGGTGTTGTTTCCTTCAATACGGACTTGCTTGGCCATGATCGGCAGGACGTCGATCGTGGGCCTGTTGCCGGTCAGGAACCCGATCACGAACACCGTGCCGCCCAGTGCGGCCGCGTTCACCGAACGCGCAAACGTCTCGGCACCCCCCGTCTCCAGCACCAGGTCGGCGCCGGCACCGCCGGTCAGCCGCAGCACCTCTTCGTCCCACGCCGGCATGTCGCGATAATTGATCGTCAGGTCGGCGCCCAACCTGCGCGCGCGCTCCAGCTTCGCGTCGGAGGAGGAGGTGATGATGATCTGCGCCCCATGCGCCTTGGCAAATTGGAGCGCGAAGATCGAAACACCTCCGGTCCCTATCAGCAGAGCGGTTGACTGCGGCCCGAGGCCGGCGCTGCGCACTGCCCGCCAGGCGGTGGTCGCGGCGATCGGCAGTGTCGCCGCCTGCACGAAATCCAGATGAGCCGGTACGCCAACCAGCGACGCCGCCCGCACCGAGACGAATTCCGCGAGACTGCCCGGAAGGCTGACACCTCGCCTTGCTTCGGTTCCTTTCGCCGTCATCGGCCCGTCCTGCCAGTCCGGCATGAAGTGCGGGATGACGCGATCACCGGCTGACCACCCCTCGACGCCCTCGCCGAGTTCGACGATCTCGCCGGCTCCGTCGCAGACCGGGACCAGAGGAAAGCCCGGCGCCGCGAACCTTCCCGTTGCCACCGCGATGTCGAGAAAGTTCAGCGACGCCGCCCGCATGCGCACGAGCACCTCACCGAGGCGTGCCTTCGGCCTCGGCTGCGTCTGCGGGCGGAAGGCGTCGAGGCTGGGTCCAGTGAGTTCGATGATGTCCATGGTGACCATTCTCCGTATCGGTGCGGCAACCGCTGCATGCCGCCGTCGACCGGGACCGTCCCCACGATCTACGCGGCGAGCCGCTTTCATCGCCGATGACACCCGACATGGGTCGTCGCCATTGCTGAGCACATCGCCAGACTATTCACTGAATGGATGAAGCCAAACTCATCACTGCCGTCGCCTGGTCTTCCCGCGCTGGAGGTCTTCCTGGCCGTGGCGCGGCATCGAAGCTTCCGCAAGGCGGCCGCAGAACGGGGTGTCGGCGCCTCGGCCCTGAGCCACGTCATTCGGGGGCTGGAGGAAACTCTAGGTGTGCGGATATTCAACCGCACCAACCGGAGCGTCCGCCTCACCGACGCGGGCGAGCAACTGCTCAGGCGGATCGGGCCAGCTCTGGGCGACATCGCGGAGGCGATTGGCGAGGCCAGATCATCTCGCGGCCGTCCTGCCGGCGCACTCCGCCTGAACGTTCCCCGCATCGCGGCCGAACTGGTGCTGGCGCCAGTGCTGGGCCAGTTCCTGTCGGCCTACCCGGAGATCAGGCTCGAGGTCGCCAGTGACGACGGGCTCGTGGACATCGTGGCCGAAGGCTTCGACGCAGGCATCCGTTCCGGCAGGCGGCTGGCGCAGGACATGATTGCAGTACCGGTGGGCCCGCGACGCCGCTTCGCCGTCGTCGGCGCCCCTGCCTACTTCGCCGCCCGGGACAGGCCCCGGCTCCCGCGTGACCTGCATGAGCATGCCTGCATCGGACGACGTTTTCCGAGCGGCAGCCGTTACGCCTGGGAGTTCGGGCGGCCCGGCGAGGCGCTCGAGGTGGACACGTCAGGTCCCCTGATCCTCGATGACAGCGCGCTGATGGTGCGGGCGGCGCTGGACGGCATCGGGCTGGCTTACATCCACGAGGGCCTCGCCCGCGAACACGTCGCTCGCGGCGAGCTGTTGCGCGTGCTCGAGGACTGGTGCCCCGAGCTGCCGCCGTTCTTCCTCTATTATCCCGGGCGCCGACAGACGCCCGCGCCGCTTCGCGCCTTCATCGACATGGTCCGCTCCAGACCAGAATGACGAGGGCGGCCTCAGATCGCCTGCCGCGGCGTATACCGCCACACCGAAGCGGGCGGAAAATTCAGTGGCGTCCACGCCTCGCGCCGCTTGTCGAGCGCGTGCGTCCGTGCCGGTAGCGGCGACGTCGCGCAGTAGCTGTAGTGCAGGAAGCCGCGTCCCGGCGCCACCGCCTCGATCGCGTTGATGAAATGCCGCTGCTCCGGCTTCTTGAGCAGCACCAGCGGTATACCGCACACGACCGTTCCGATCCGCCCGTGCCACTCACGCGGGACCAGCGACGGCAACGCCCGCGCGTCCCCCTCGATCACCGTTGCTCCAGGCAGGATCGACCGCAGATGTGCCGCCATGCTCGGCACGATCTCGATCACCAACAGCCGCTCGGCCGGCACGCCCGACGCCAACAGTGCCCGGCTGATCACGCCGGTGCCGGCGCCAAGCTCGAGCACCGCCTCGTGCGGGAGCCGGCGGACCTGCCGTACCACGCGCCGGCACAGAGCCGGCGAGGACGGCACTACCGATCCCATCTGCAGCGGGTTGCTCACCCAACGACGGAAGAACAGGGCTGCGGCGTCATCGCGCCGCTGATCGGGACGATTGTCGATGGAGACGTTGATCATGGCAATTCCGTTCAGACGAGATGCGCGATGATCGACTGGGTAAGGGTCTTGGTGTCGGCGTCGCCGCCGAGATCGCGCGTCCGCACACCGTTCTCATGCACGACGAGATGCACGGCGGCGCGAAGCCGCCGCGCTAGGTCGACCCGCCCGACATGCTCCAGCATCAGTCCCGCCGCCAGCACTAAGGCGAGCGGGTTGGCCACACCCTTGCCCGCGATGTCGGGTGCCGATCCGTGCACCGCCTCGAAGATCGCGGCGTCGGTGCCGATATTTGCACCCGGCGCCAGCCCGAGCCCGCCGATCAGTCCCGCGATCAGGTCCGACAGGATGTCGCCGAACAGGTTGGTCGTGACGATCACGTCGTATTGCCAAGGGTCGAGCACGAGCTGCATGGCGCACGCATCCACGATCCGGTCGTTCATCTCGACCCGGCCCGCGTAGGCTTCCGCAACCTTGCGACCCTCCTCGAGGAACAGCCCGGTCAGCGCCTTGAGAATGTTGGCCTTGTGGACGATCGTTACCCGCCGCCGCCCGTTGCGCACCGCATAGTCGAACGCGTACTCGATGATGCGGCGGCATTCGGTCCTCGAGTTGAACCCGGCCGACATCGCGATCGCCCGCGGATCGTGGTTCAGCGGCATGTAATGCTCAAACGCCGCGTAGAACCCTTCGAGGTTCTCGCGCACCAGCACGATGTCGATGTTGTCGTAACGGCCCGGCACCAGGGTGCGCGCCGGTCGCACGTTGGCGAACAGCTCGAACTCCTGGCGCAGTGCCACATTGATCGATTTGAACCCGCCGCCGACAGGTGTCGTCAGCGGACCCTTCAGCGCGAGCTTGGTGCGACGGATACTCTCCAGCGTCTCGGGCGGCAGCGGGTCGCCATGCGTCTCGACCGCCGACATTCCGGCGCGCTTGCGGTCCCACTCGAACGGCGCACCGAGGGCTGCCAGGATCTCGACCACGGCCTCCACGATCTCGGGTCCAATCCCGTCACCCGGGATCAACGTCGCCTCGATCCGAGCCTGCTCGCTCACCCGGTCCTCTCCCAAATTTGTCCGCCCCGTTCTAGGCCTACGGCCGCCCGCGGTGAAGGGCAGAGGCTTGTGCCCGGCCGGTCAATCACCGACAAACCGGCATCCATCCGGTCCCGCGTATGCCGATCGCGATCGACGACACCGCAGACTTTCTCGCGCGCTCGATCGCGGCGCTGCAGGCGCTCGCCGCCGACAGTGGGGCCGCCGCCCTGCTTGATGCCATGGCGTCGACCATTGCTGCGTCCATGCAGGCAGGCGGCAAGCTGCTGATCGCGGGCAACGGCGGCAGCGCCGCCGACGCGCAGCACATCGCCGGCGAGTTCGTCGTGCGCCTCGTTGCCGACCGCGATCCGCTGCCGGCGATCGCGCTCACGACCGACAGCTCGGTCCTGACCGCGTCCGGCAACGATTACGGTTTCGACCACATCTTTTCGCGCCAGGTCGCCGCGCTCGGCCGCCCAGGCGACGTCTTCCTCGCGATCTCGACCTCTGGACGTTCGCCCAATATCCTCCACGCCCTGGCCGCCGCCCGGGCCGCGGGCCTGCACACCATCGGCTTGGCCGGTGCCGAAGGCGGCACCATGGTGCCGTCCTGCGACCAGCTTCTCCGTGCGCCGTCCACGGTCACCGCGATCGTCCAGCAGCTCCACATTACGGTCGCCCACGTGCTGTGCGCCAAGGTCGAACGTCTCTGCAGGTCGTGGGGCTCTGCCCCAAACCCCTGTAAGTCCGGATTGCTTCGTGGACACGTAGCTG
>CAXTSH010000125.1:2827-7749 GCA_964246925.1 uncultured Acetobacteraceae bacterium | reverse complement strand
CGGCCGCGTACGCCGCCGCGGCGGCCGCACCGGCCCCCGCCACGCTGCCGAAGGCGAGGCCGGTGCCCGCGCCGATCGCCGCCCCGGCACCGGGATTGCCGGCCGCCGCGCCGATCAACGCGCCCGCCGCCGCACCCGCCAGCGTGCCGAGACCGGCGCTGGCCAGCCCGCTGCTCGCCGCCGCCTGCCCGGGCGTCCGTCCGCCGGCCGCGTAGAACGATTGCTGCCGGCAATACCCGTCTTCCTGCTGAAACCGGGCATAGGTTTTCCCCTTGCTCGGCAACGCGGTAAAGCTTGGTCCGGCGGGCGGCTCCACGGCGCAGCCGCCGAGCCCAACCATCAGCAGGCAGCTTGCAGCGACCCCGAAGCGGGAGAACGAACGATGTCTCATGGCAACCCTCTGCGGCCCGGCCCTGTCCACCCGACCGCGGGCGAGCAGGTAGGCTCTTTGAACCTGACGATGGCACACTTCTCCACTGACTTCTGGATGAAGTCAGGCGCTTAGCGCAATGTGCGATCGCGTCACCACGTGTAACGCAAGCTGAGCGGGCGACCGCCGCGCCATGCCTTGGTGAACCCGTATGCGCTCGACGCAAAATCAACTTGTCCTGGCGACACTGCTCGCGCTGATCACTGCGGTCGGACCGATCTCGACCGACATGTATCTGCCGGCCTTTCCCGCGATGCGGACCGATCTGCATGGCGGCACATCATCCGCCCCCCTCACCCTCGCCGCCTGGTTCGGCGGCATCGCGGTCGGCCAGGTCGTGCACGGACCCTTGTCCGACCGCTTCGGCCGCCGCGCGCCGCTGCTGCTCGGCACCGCGCTCTATGTGGGCGCGTCCGCCGCCTGCGCGCTCGCGTCCAGTATGCCGCAACTCATCGCGTTCCGTGCTGTCGCCGCGTTCGGAGGTGCCGCGGGTCTCGTCATTCCCAGGGTGATCGTTCGCGACGCAGCCACCAGCGGCGAACATGCGGCGCGGATCGTCTCCCGGCTGCAACTGATCATGAGCGTCGTTCCCATGCTGGCACCGACGGTGGGCGGTTTCGTCGTCGTGGCCGCAGGCTGGCGCGCCATTTTCTGGATCGCCGCGTCCTACGGTCTGCTCTGCATGCTGCTCACCTACCTCTTCCTTCGCGAGACCAGACCCGCCGACACCCGCATGTCGGGCGGCGTGCCTGCCATCGCGCTGCAATATTGGCTGATGTTGCGCGATCGGGTGTTCGCGACCCACGTGCTGACGGGAGGCTTCGCCACCTTCGGCCTGTTCGCCTTTCTGGGCGGTGCACCGGCGGTTTTCCTGCTGCATTTCGGCATGACGCCGAAGCTGTTCGGCCTGATGCTGGTCGCCAACGGTGCCGGCTTCGCGCTCGGCACCTGGCTCAACGTCCTGGCCGTGCGGCGTGTCGGCCCCGCGCGTGTCCTGACGATCTCCGTCTATGCATTGCTGGCGGCGTCGGTCGTCATGCTGCTCTGTTCGATCGCAGACACCGGCGGCCTCTGGGGCATCGAGGCACCCATGATCGCGATCACCGTCGCACTCGGCTGCCTGCTTCCCGACGCGGCCATCGGCGCGATCGGACCGCATCCGCAACAGGCGGGCATCGCGTCCGCGCTCTACGGCACGGTCATCTTTGCGGTCGGTGCATTCGGAACGATCGGTGTCGGGTGGGCGGACAGGGGAAGTGTGATGCCAATGGCGGCGATGTTGCTCCTCGGCTCCGTGCTTGCGATTGTTTCAAGCCGGCTTCGGCCTCTGGAAAGCTGGCACTGACAAGGAATTCCGGCGACATGGCCATCCCGCCCACCCTAAACGACCGCTTGCGACTTCCCGTCATCGCGGCGCCGCTGTTCATCATTTCCGGTCCCGATCTGGTGATCGCGCAATGCAAGGCAGGGGTCGTCGGCTCGTTCCCGTCGCTCAACGCGAGACCGATCAGCCAACTCGACGAGTGGCTGCACCGGATCACCGAGGAGCTGCGTGCGTGGGACCGCGACCACCCGGACACGCCGTCAGCACCCTTCGCGGTCAACCAGATCGTGCACCGGACCAACAACCGCCTCGACCAGGACCTCGAGCTCTGCGTCAAATGGCGTGCGCCGCTGGTCATCACCTCGCTCGGAGCCCGCGAGGAGCTCAATCGAACCGTGCACGAATACGGCGGACTGACGCTGCACGACGTGATCGACGACCGCTTTGCCCGCAAGGCGATCGACAAGGGTGCCGACGGCCTGATCGCGGTTGCCGCGGGCGCCGGCGGTCACGCCGGCCGCCTGTCACCGTTCGCGTTCGTCCACGAGATCCGTCGCTGGTTCAACGGACCGTTGGCGCTCTCGGGCGCCATCGCCACCGGTCGCGCCATTCTCGCCGCTCAGGCGATGGGGGCCGACCTCGCCTATGTCGGTTCCGCCTTCATTGCGACCGAGGAGGCGCGCGCCGACGGCGACTACAAGCGCATGGTCGTCGACTGCAGTGCGGACGACATCGTCTATTCGAACCTGTTCACCGGCGTTCACGGCAACTACCTGCGGCCCTCGATCGTGCGTGCCGGCCTCGATCCCGACGCGCTGCCTCAGAGCGACGCATCGACGATGAACTTCGCGTCCGGCGGCAACCAGCCCGCAAAGGCGTGGCGCGACATCTGGGGCTGCGGCCAGGGGATCGGCGCCGTCGAACGCGTCGTCCCGGCGGCCGAGCTCGTGGGCAGGCTGGTTGCGGAATACCGGGAGGCCGCTTCCGTTTTCAGCCGCGAGCCGCACCAGTTCACAAGGGAGCAAGCGTCATGAACAGCCATCCGGTCCGATCGCGCGAGGTCCGCCTGAAGCAACGTCCCGACGGCATCCCGACACCCGGCGATTTCTCGATCGAGGAGGTCACGGTTCCACCTCCTGGCACCGGTGAGGTCCAGGTGCGCAACCTGTGGATGTCGGTCGATCCCTACATGCGAGGGCGGATGACCGACCGGAAGAGTTACGTTCCGCCGTTCCAGATCGGCCGCGCGCTCGAAGGCGGCGCGATCGGTGAAGTCGTCGCCTCCGACGATGGCGAATTCCAACCCGGCGACCTCGTCCAGTCGATGCTGGGTTGGCGCGAGACCTTCAATGCGCCAGCGGTCGCCCTACGGAAGACACCCGCGACCAGCCTGCCTCCCGAGTGCCTGCTGGGTGTCGCCGGCATGCCGGGCCTGACCGCCTACGTCGGCCTGAGGGAGGTGGCGCAGCTCAAGCGAGGCGACACGGTGTTCGTCTCCGCCGCCGCGGGCGCGGTCGGATCGGTGGCGTGCCAGGTCGCCAAGCTGGAGGGCGCCAAGGTAATCGGGTCGGCCGGCGGCGCCGAGAAATGCGCCTTTCTCTCGGAGATCGGCCTCGACGGCGTCATCGACTACAAGGCCGAACCGGACCTGACGGCCGCACTCGCCAGACACGCACCCGACGGGATCGACGTCTATTTCGACAATGTCGGCGGCCCTCATCTCGAAGCCGCACTGTCGGTCGCCAAGCCGTTCGCCCGCTTTGCTCTCTGCGGAATGATTTCGCAATACAACGCCGCCCAGGCGAAAGGCCCGTCCAACATCGCGCTCGCGGTCGGCAAGCGGCTCAGGCTCGAAGGCTTCATCGTATCGGACCATTTCGACCTGATGCCCCGGTTCGTCGAGGACATGGCCGGCTGGATCGGGTCCGGACAGGTCAAATGGCGGCAGACGGTCAACGAAGGCATCGACCAGGCGCCCGACGCTTTCATCAAGCTCTTCACCGGCGACAATCTCGGCAAGATGCTGGTGCGCCTCTCATGACGAACTTCGATGGAAAGATCGTCTGGGTGACCGGCGCCTCGTCGGGCATCGGCGAAGCTCTGGCACGCGGGTTCGCGGCGCGCGGCGCTTGCGTCATTCTGTCCGGACGGCGTCAGGGTGAGCTCGAACGTGTCGCGAGCGGGATCGATGACACCTTCCTGCTTCCGTTCGAAGCGACCGATTTCGATGCTCTTCCCGACGTGACGGAGCGCGCCTGGGCGTGGCGCGACAGGATCGACCTGCTCGTCAACAATGCCGGCATCAGCCAGCGCAGCCTCGCCTTGCAGACCGACTTCGCCGTCTACCGTCATCTGATGGAGGTAGACTTCTTCGCGCCCGTCAGGCTGACCCAGCTCGTGCTGCCACGCATGGTGGACAGGCACGCCGGTCACATCGCCATCGTGAGCTCGGTCGCCGGCAAGATCGGCGTGCCGCTCCGAACCGGCTACTGCGCTGCCAAGCATGCCTGCGTCGGCTATTTCGACGCGCTGAGGGCGGAGATCGAGACCGCCCATGGCATCGGCGTCAGCGTGATTCTCCCGGGATCGGTGCGAACCTCGATCGCGATCAACGCGCTCCGCGCCGACGGCTCGGCGAGGGGCAGGACCGACGCGAACATCGAAAATGGCATGCAGGTGAAGTTAGCGGCCGAAATCATCCTCGACGGCCTGGCTGATGCAAGGCGGGAGATCATCGTAGCGGAAGGTGCCGAGCTAGGCTTGCTCGGGCTGCGATCGGAGGACCCCGAAGCCCTTTTTGCGTTCGTCGCAGCAGAAGGATCCAAGCTGGCCACTAGGTTCGAAAACTAGCGGTTTTCAAAGGCAAGCCTTTGGCGGGATTTGGGGCAGCGCCCCAAGTCGATGCTATGTTCGCTCCAGCTCCGCCTTCAGCTCCGGCAACGCCTTGAACAGGTCGGCGACCAGCCCGTAATCGGCGACCTGAAAGATCGGCGCCTCCTCGTCCTTGTTGATCGCCACGATGATCTTGCTGTCCTTCATCCCCGCCAGATGCTGAATGGCGCCCGAAATCCCGATCGCAACGTAAAGCTCGGGCGCAATGATCTTGCCCGTCTGGCCCACCTGGTAGTCGTTGGGCACAAACCCGCTATCGACCGCCGCGCGCGACGC
>CAXTSH010000125.1:0-2727 GCA_964246925.1 uncultured Acetobacteraceae bacterium | reverse complement strand
TTTCCCACCGCCGTCGCCGCTGCCAAGATGTGGCTGTAATCGCCGGCGAGCGAGACGATCAGCGCCGCCAGCGGCTCCGCCAGCGCGTGTGCGTAATGATCGCTGTCCGCGACCAGCACCTTGACCACACCTGGAACGGCGGCTGCAGCCTCCGCCCCACCGCCCGCGACCAGCACGTGCACCTCGCCGAGTGCGCCGGCGGCGGCAATCGCCGACCGCGAAGGTTGCTTGACGGTGTGCCCATCGCTCTCGATCAGGACGAGCGCTGTCATCAGATCACCTTCGCTTCGGTTCGCAGCTTGGCCACCAGTTCGGCAACCGACCCTACTTTGACGCCAGCCACGCGTTTCGGCGGCTCCACCACTTTGAGCGTCGTCAGCCGAGGCGCCGGATCGACGCCGAGATCAGCCGGGGTAACCGTCTCGATCGGCTTCTTGCGCGCCTTCATGATGTTCGGCAGCGACGCATAACGCGGCTCGTTCAACCGCAGGTCGGTCGTCACGATGGCCGGCAGCTTGAGCGCCACCGTCTCCAGGCCGCCGTCCACCTCGCGCGTGACGGTCGCCGTCTCGCCGTCGATCGCGACCTTGGACGCAAACGTCCCCTGCGCCCATCCGAGCAGGGCCGCCAGCATCTGACCGGTCGCGTTCATGTCGTCGTCGATCGCCTGCTTGCCCATCAGCACTAGGCGAGGCTCCTCGCGAGCGACGAGCGCGCGCAGGATTTTCGCCACCGCGAGCGGTTCCGGCGACGCCTCGGTCTCCACCAGCACGCCGCGATCGGCACCCATCGCGAGTGCCGTGCGCAGCGTCTCCTGGCATTGCGCCGTACCCACGGAAACGACCACTATCTCGGAGGCCTGACCGCGCTCCTTAAGCCGGACCGCCTCCTCGACCGCGATTTCGTCAAACGGGTTCATCGACATCTTCACGCCCGACGTCTCAACGCCGGACCCATCCGCACGCACGCGGACCTTGACGTTATAGTCGACAACCCGCTTGACCGGCACGAGAAGCTTCATGATTGCACCACCTTCTTACATGCCGCCCGGATAGTTCGGGCCGCCCGAGCCCTCCGGCGCCGCCCAGTCGATGTTCTGTGTCGGGTCCTTGATGTCGCACGTCTTGCAGTGCACGCAGTTCTGCGCGTTGATCTGCAGCCGCGGCGCGCCGTCCTCGACGCCGACCGCCTCATAAACGCCCGCGGGACAGTAACGGCTTTCCGGACTGCGATACTGCTCCCAGTTCACCCCCAGCCAGCGCGACGGATCGCGCAGCTTGAGATGAACCGGCTGGTCCTCTTCGTGGTTCGTGTTGCTGACGAACACCGACGAGAGCTTGTCGAACGTCAGCGCTCCGTCCGCCCTGGGATAGTCGATCTTCTGCACCTTAGACACATCCAGCAGCGTCTCGTTGTCGGCATGCGTGTGATGCATCGTCCAGGGCGCCCGACCACGCAGCACCATGCTGTCGATCCCGGCATACAGCGTCCCGCCGTACAGACCGAACTTCGCGAAGCCGGGCCGAAAGTTACGCACGTCGTGCAGTTCCTTGCACAGCCAGCTCGATTTGAACCGGTCGACATAGCCCGTCGGCTCCACCGGCCTGCCATTGGCGAGCGCGTCGGCGACCGCCTCGGCCGCCAGCATTCCCGACTTCATCGCCGCATGCGTGCCCTTGATCTTTGGCACGTTGAGGAACCCCGCCGTGTCGCCGATCAGCGCCCCGCCAGGAAACGTCAGGCGAGGAATCGACTGCAGTCCGCCTTCGCTGAGCGCGCGCGCGCCGTAGCTGATCCGCTTGCCGCCCTCGAAATGCGGCCGCACCGCCGGATGCAGCTTCAGCCGCTGCATCTCGTCGAACGGCGACAGCCAGGGATTCTTGTAGTCCAACCCGACGACGAAGCCATACGACACCAGGTTGTCGCCGAAATGATAGAGCCACGATCCGCCATAAGTGGACCGGTCGAGCGGCCAGCCCGCCGTATGCTGGATCAGCCCCGGTTTGTGGTGGGCCGCCGGGACCTCCCACAGCTCCTTGACGCCGATACCGTAGGTCTGCGGATCTACACCCGACCGGAGATCAAACCTCGCCATCGCCTGCTTGGCGAGGCTGCCGCGGCAGCCTTCGGCCAGCAGCGTATAGGTCGCCCGCAGCTCCATGCCCGGCTGATAATTGGCCCCATGCTCGCCCTCTCGCGTGACGCCCATGTCCCCGGTGGCGACACCCACAATCCGTCCGTCCTCCTCAAGCAGCTCGGAGGCCGCAAAGCCCGGGTAGATCTCCACGCCCAGCGCTTCCGCCTGCACCCCAAGCCAACGCACCACATTTCCGAGCGAGACGATGTAGTTGCCCGCATTGTGCATCGCCGGCAGCAGCACCGGCGAGCGGAACGATCGTTTCTCCGTCAGGAACAGGAACACATCCTCGCCCGCCTTCGTGGTCAACGGAGCGTCCAGTTCACGCCAGTTCGGCAGCAGTTCGTCCAGCGCACGCGGCTCGATCACCGCGCCCGACAAAATGTGCGCACCAACCTCGCCCCCCTTTTCGACTACACAAACAGAACTCTCAGGCAGGATCTGTTTAACACGGATCGCCGCCGCCAGCCCGGCAGGGCCGGCACCCACGACAACCGCGTCGAACTCCATCGACTCACGCTCAGACATCTCGCTCCTAGAGGGGGGGGGGGGGGGGGGGGGGGGGGGGGGGGGGGGGGGGGGGGGGGGGG
>CAXTSH010000124.1:0-7833 GCA_964246925.1 uncultured Acetobacteraceae bacterium | reverse complement strand
CCACCGAAACCGCGTCGCGGCCGCCTTCTCGCCGGCGGCGGCCGTGGCGATGCTCACGGGCTTGTTCCTGGAGGCCGGTGACCAAAGATTGCCGTGCCGACCCGCACTTCGGTGGCACCTTCCGCGATCGCCGCTTCGCAGTCGTCCGACATGCCCATCGACAGATGCTCGAGCCCGTGCTCGGACGCGATTGCGGCAAGCGTGCGAAAGTGCGGTATCGGGTCGGCTCCCAGTGGCGGGATGCACATCAAGCCGCGCAGCGCGCCGCCGAATCGCGCCCGGCTCGTGCGGATGAAGCGGTCTGCGTCCCCGAGTGCCACGCCGGCCTTCTGCGCCTCGCCGCCGACATTGACCTGGATCAGGAGCGCCGGCATCCGGCCCTCCCGTTCGGCCGCCTCGGCGAGTGCGAGCGCAAGCCGCTCCCGGTCGAGCGTCTCGATCACGTCGGCGATCCGCACCGCCTCACGCGCCTTGTTGGTCTGCAGCGGCCCGATGAGGTGCAGGATCGGCCCGTCGTTCCCGCGAGAAGCGGCCGGTCCGAACTTCGCGGCGGCCTCCTGCACGCGGTTCTCGCCGAAATGGCGCTGCCCGGCCCGCAAGGCTGCCTCGACCGCCGCGGGCGGGTGGAACTTCGACACCGCCACCAGCGTGACCGCACCGGGGTCGCGGCCGGCCTGCAGCGCCGCGTTCTCGATACGCAGACGCACGGCCCGAATGGCGGGCGCCACAACCGGATGAGACGACCCGGACACGGTGCTCTCCGGGTCTGCGGTGGACGCTGAGGCGGGGAGAGACATGGACCGCAAGCTCGTGGCATGGGCGCATATGGTCAAGACGCGTTCGAGACGAGGAGGCGCGAGCGCCCCCCACCCTGTGCCGACGCTCTGGCTGTTCACCGATCGTGGACTGACCGACCCCGTCGGCCCGATCCGCGCGCTGGCCGCCTCGGCCCGGGGGCTGTCCGGCGTGGTGCTCCGCGGCGTGGAGGATGTCGCCGCGGCGCGCGCCCTTGCCTGCCTGTGCCGGCGCGCCGGCATTCCGCTGGTTGTCGCCGGCGACGTCCGTCTCGCCTGCGCGCTGCGCGCAGGCCTGCATCTTTCCTCCGGCCGGCGCTCCGTCCTGCGGCCGCCGCGACGCCGATTGATCAGCGCCTCCGCCCATGATCGGGCCGAGCTGCGGCGTGCCGTCCGCAACGGCGCTCACATCGTGTTCATTTCGCCTGTCTTCCCAACGTCGAGCCATCCTGGCGGGCGTGCTCTCGGGTCCCATCGTGCCGCCAGGCTTGCCCGGACGGCGACATCGCCGACGCGCGTGTTCGGCCTTGGCGGCATCAACGGCGCCACCGCACGCGCGCTGCCTGCGCGCCTGACCGGTGCCGGCGCGATCTCGGCGCTTCGGACGTGACAGATCCGCATGCGCTCTCGGCCGAGCTCGTCGCGGTGATCGTCGCCGTCACCGAGGGCGTGCCCCGCGTGCTGACGCTGCGGCACGCGCCGCGGCTGCCCAGCGGCCCCTTCGCGCGCGACGACCGCTCGCTGCAGACCGGGCTGCGTGCGTGGGTGCAACGGCAGACCGGCAAGCGTCCCGGCTATGTCGAGCAACTGTATACGTTCGCCGATCGCGACCGGGTTCGGCCCTCCGCCGGCGACGATGCCGGATTGGGGCGCGTGATCTCGGTGTCCTATCTCGGGCTCGCGCGCGAGGACCGCTCGGCGCCGCCGCCGAACGCGACCTGGCGCGACTGGTATTCGTTCTTTCCCTGGGAGGACCGCCGCGGCGCCGTCCCAACGCTTCCGGCGATCCGCGAGGCGCTCGACGCCTGGGCGCGCGGACGCGCGGACGCGGAACGCCGTGTCGCCTTCACCTTCCCGGCCGGAGATGGCTGGAATGAGGACCTGGCCCTGGCACGCTACGAACTGCTGTTCGAGGCCGGGCTGGTCGAGGAGGCCACGCGCCGTCGCGCCCCCGCTCGCGGATCGGCCGCCTTCGGCCAGGCGATGGCGGAAGACCACCGGCGCATCCTGGCAACCGCGGTCGCCCGCCTGCGCGCCAAGATCAAGTACCGCGCGCTGGTGTTCGAGCTCATGCCCGAAGCCTTCACCCTTCTCGACCTGCAGCGGACGATCGAGGCCCTCTCCGGCCGGCATCTGCACAAGCAGAATTTCCGCCGCATGATCGCCCAGCAGGACCTTGTCGAGGACACCGGCGAACTCTCGGCCGAAGCACGCGGCCGGCCCGCCAAGCTGTTTCGCTTCCGCGGGGCCGTCGTCGAGGAGCGGGCGCTGATCGCCACCCGCCTTCCGCTCGCGCGCAGTTGATCGTGAAAAGCAGCGTCTCCGATAGCGACTGATCGGTTCCGCGGCGTTCCACGGGGCCGTGAGCCGATTGCCAAGTCCCGATCAGTGCTTCGTCGCGATACCGGCACGCAACGAATGCGATCGCATCGCTCCCTGCCTCGAGGCGATCGCCGCGAGCGTGGGTCGCGTTCGGCCCGAGATCGTCCTGCTGACCAACAACACCACCGACGATACCGGCGGAATCGCGATCGGGACCGCAGCACGGCTCGGCCTCAGGCTGCATCATGACGATGTCGAGCTGCCACCCGAACGATCGAGCGCCGGCGAGGCGCGCCGGCTGGCAATGGACCACGCGTCGAGGCTCGCCACGGCCGGCGCGTTGCTGATCACCACCGATGCCGATGGCCGCGTCGAGCCTGGCTGGCTCGGTGCCAATCTCCGCGCCATCGAGGCGGGCGCCGACGCCGTCTGCGGCATGGCCATCATCGACCCCGACGAAGCGTGCGCGATCCCGCAAACCCTGCACGACGACGACGAGCGCGAGATGCATTACGCGGCCCTGCTCGACGAACTCCACGCTCTCCTCGATCCCGATCCGGCAGATCCCTGGCCGCGCCATTCGGAAGAAAGCGGCGCCAGCATCGCCGTTCGCAAGGAGGTGTTCGACGATGCCGGCGGCGTTCCTCCGCTCGACACCGGCGAAGACCGCGCCCTGATGCAGGCACTTCGACGGATCGACGCGCGCATCAGACATTCGCCCGAAGTTCGGGTGACCGTGTCCGGGCGGCTCCATGGCCGTGCCGTCGGCGGCATGGCCGACACCATGCGCCGCCGGATGCTCGTGCAGGATCCGTCGATCGATGAGCGCCTCGAGCCGGTGCTGGACGCGGTTCGCCGCGCCATGGCCCGCGCCGATCTGCGCAGAAGCACGCGGGAGAGACCGTTCGGCGCCTGCTGGCAACATTACGAGGCGCATCACCCGAGACTCGCCCAGCGCCGCATGGTGAGCCGCAGCAGTCTGGAGGACGCGATCATCGAGGCGCACGCCTTCCTGCGACGGATCAAGGGCGAGGGCATCACTCGTGAGCGTGTCTTAGAGGCGACCCCCGCCCCGCTCTATCGCAGCAAGTCCAGCCTGAACGTCTCGGCCCGGCGTGTCTCCGACAGCGCCAACCCGCTGGCGGCGATGAACGCGTCGGCTGCCTGCTCGCCGGTGCAGGGGGTGTCGGTCTCGCCGGTCCAGTTGGCGAGGATCACCGTGCCAGCCACGCAGAGCGACGCCAGCGTCGCGATGTCGTCAGGCGACAGGAAATACAGCACCTCGGAGATCACGATCAGCTCGAAACAACCCGCCGGGAAAGAGGCCGGCACGTGATGGCGCTCGAAACGGACATGGCTGTGCACCGCACAGGCGCGGGCGGCCCGGCCGAGTGCCGCCTGCGCGCAATCGATGGCGAGCAGCGCATCGCAGCGTTGCGCCAGCATGGCGGTCAACACGCCGATCGAGCAGCCGATTTCCAGCGCGCTGACGAAGCGGCGGGGCGGCAGCAGATGCATCGTCGCTTCGTACTTCGTCCGTTCGTACGCGCTGGATCGGAAGTTCCAGGGGTCCTCGTCTGCCGCGTACAGCCGGTCGAAGACCGACGCGTCCCAACTGGAACTCATCGCGCCGCTTCGATGAAATATTCGAACGGCGACGTGCAGGCATCCAGCAGCACCTGCGGCAGGCGGAAACCGGCCGGATCGTCGTCGATCAGATGACCGGCCTGCGAGGCGTGCGCCGCGATCGCCCGGCGCTTGCGTTCGAGCTGCATGCCGACCGGCAATCTGAAACCGGCCGGGTCCGGCCCGTCGAGTTCGGTATCCTCGTCGACCAGCCAGCCCCATACCGGGTAGGACAGCACGCGCAGTCCCGATGCGGCTGCCATCGCGTGCACCGCCACGTGGTCGCCGTGCGGATCATGCCGCCAGGAAGACAGCACGGTGTTGCATCGGAGCTCCGCCGCGATCTGTCCGATCGCCATCACCGCGCCGTCGAACAGGGGGCCGGCCGTGGGGGCCGAACCATCGGGCAATCCGAGGAACCGGACCCGCTCCCCGGGCACGCCGAGGATCGACGCGGCCTCCAGGGCCTCGCGCTCCCGCACGCGCCGCAGGCGCCCCGCCGGAAACGCCGCCGAACCAGGATGCGAGTGCGAGCCGTCGGTGACGAACAGGATGGGAGGCGGCCGGCCCGCATCGCTGAGCAGCCCGATCAGGCCGCCGCATCCGAGACTCTCGTCATCAGGGTGCGGCGCCAGCACGAGCGGGTCGCCGGCATCGGCGATCGAGCCGACCGGAAGCGACCGGATCGCTGCCAGCATCTCGGCTGCCCGCATCACGCGAGCTTCGCGTCCGTGCCCGGCAGGCTGCGTCCGGCAAACCAGATCGCCGCCTCCGTCAGGGTTTCGTCCGGTGCCGGCTGACGCAGGTAGGTCGCCAGGTCGCGCAGCATCCGCTCGACCGGATTGCCGACGGCGAACGCCGACAGGCCGAGCGCGCGCTGCGCCTCCTCCATGGCATCGAGGCAGGCGCGCTCGACCGCGATGCGGGCGAGGTTGACCAGGGCAGCCAGGTCGCCATCGGCGAACCCGTCCGCCCTGCTCGCGCGGTCGACCCAGAACCGGGCCGTTTCGGCCGCGATGAGCATGCGTCCGATCCGCGCCGCCTGATGCGGGTTGGTGTGCCGGTCGCGCCGCCGGAGCTCCGCCACCGTGGTTTGGACGAGCGCGTCGAGGCCGCCGAGTGCGACGGCGGAGCCACGCCACGCGCCGGCCGAGAATTCAGGCTGACGGAGATAGTCGCCAGGCAGGCCGACGAGGTCCGTTTCGCGAACGGTCACGCCGGTCAGGTCGACGTCCGCCGTCCTGGCACCCCTCACGCCTGACATCGGCCGGGCTGGGCCAATCGCCTCCGACCCATCGAGCTGCGCCAGAATCAGGACCGGCTCGCCTCCCTCGACCGTCGCCGTCAGCAGCGGTCGCGTGACCCATCCGGCGCCCGAGCAGAACATCTTCTTTCCCGTCAGCACCTTTCCGTCCCGGCCTTGCAGGCGGACCGGATCGGCTTGCGTCACCCAGATGCCGAACAGGTGGCCGGCCGCCGCGTCACGCGCGGCCCCGGCGAACTGGGCCGTGGTGCCGTAGCGCCAGACCAGGCGAAGCGCGTTGACGTGGCCTTCGAGCAGACGGCCGATCGCGATCGACCCGCTGCCGAGCAACCGCATGAACGACGCGGCGGGCCCGCCCTGGCTGGCGACGCCGCAATCCAGACCTCCGTGTTCGTGCGGCAGGGGCGCTGCCAGCGCGCCCAGCTCACGAAGCAGAGCGAGCGAGCGCTCGGGGAAGGCGGGAACCCTGTCGGTTTCGTCGGCGTCGGATTGCAGCGCGGGTATCAGAGCCGCAAGCCGCTCGAGAAACCGGTTCTGGTCGGTGTGATTGGCCAAGCGTCATCCCTTGCAGCACTCGTGCAACGCCAGCCGGCGCCGGCGTTATGAACGCTGCACCATGGAGGGAGATGCGGCTGGTCGGGTTGCCCCCGTCGGACCCGACCCGTTCGGGAGCGTTCGATCTTCTCGTGGCGGTGGCCGAACGGCGCCGCTCGCTCGAGGACGCGCTGGACGACCTTCCGGCCAGCGAGCCGCGCGACCGGGCCGCTTCGCACCGGATTGCCGCCTGTGTGCTGAGACGCCAGGGCACGCTCGACGCGCTTCTCGAACCGCTCCTGACCCGCAGCCCTCCGGAACGGGTTCGAACGATTCTGCGTATCGGGGCCGCCGGCCTGCTGTTCCTTGCCACACCTGCGCACGCTGCCGTCGGAACCGCCGTCGATCTCGCACACGCGCGCCGCCTCGGAGCGTTTGCGGGGCTGGTCAACGCCGTCCTGCGCCGGGTCGCACGCGAGGGCGGCAGGCTGCTGGCACAGCTCGATGGACCGCGCCTCGATACTCCGGGCTGGCTCTGGGCGTCCTGGGGTGATCGCGCCCGGTCCATCGCCGTCGCGCACCAGCAGGAAGCGCCGCTGGACCTGACGCTTCGCCCCGGGACGCCGCCGCCGTCCGGCAGCGCCGGGATGGCGGGCAGCGCCCGCCTGCCGTCCGGCACGCGCGTCGTCGAGCTGCCCGGCTTCGACGCGGGCGATTTCTGGGTGCAGGACGTGGCCGCCAGTCTGCCCGCACGACTGCTGGGCGTCCGTCCCGGCGAGCGCGTCTGCGATCTGTGCGCGGCGCCCGGTGGCAAGACCGCTCAGCTCGCCGTCGCCGGGGCGAGCGTGACGGCGGTCGATCGCGACATCGGCCGCCTTCGCCGCCTGCGGGAGAACATGACGAGGCTGAGGCTCGACCCGGAAATCGTCCAGGCCGACGTGCTGGAGTGGCGTCCCTCCGAGCCCTTCGACGCGGTCCTGCTGGACGCGCCATGCAGCGCCACGGGTACGGTCCGGCGTCATCCCGACGTGTTGCGTCTCCGCCGACATCAGGACATCGCCAAGCTGGCGGCGCGCCAGCGGGCTCTCCTTGAGGCGGCGCGTGCGATGCTCCGTCCCGGTGGCCGTCTCGTCTATGCCGTGTGTTCGATGCAACCGGAGGAAGGACCCGGGATCATCGCCCAGGCCGGGTCCGACTGGCACGTAGCTCCGATCGACCCGGGAGAGCTTCCGGGCTTCGAGGACTGCCTGTTGTCCGATGGCACGCTGCAGACCGACCCGGGGCGCTGGCCGGATCGCGGCGGCATGGACGGCTTCTTTGCCGCGAGGCTCATGCTGTGAGGGGGGCCAGGGGTGGGCTCCCCGGCCCGGTTTTCTGCTACGCTGTCCCGATGCTGCCAACATTCGTCTGCCCGAGCCTGCTCGCCGCCGATTTCGCCTCGCTTGCCGACGAGATACGCGCGATCGAGCGGGCAGGCGCCGACTGGCTGCATCTCGACGTGATGGACGGCCATTTCGTGCCGAACATCAGCTTCGGCGCGCCGGTGATTGCCAAGTTGCGAGGCCACACGAAGCTTCCGTTCGACGTCCATCTGATGATCGCCCCGGTCGATCCCTTCATCGAGGACTTCGTGCGCGCGGGCGCCGACCACATCCTGGTCCATGCCGAGGCCGGTCCGCACCTGCATCGCTCGCTGCAGACGATTGTCGGGCACGGCAGGAAGGCGGGCGTGGTGTTGTGTCCGGCCACGCCGGCCGAGCATGCGGCGCCGGTTCTGGACCTCGTCGAGATCGTGCTGGTGATGACCGTCAATCCGGGGTTCGGCGGTCAACGCTTCCTCGACAGCCAGCTTGGCAAGATCGCCGCGATCCGGTCGATGATCGACGCGTCCGGGCGCGACATCAGGCTGCAGGTCGACGGCGGCCTCGACGCCGCCACCGCGGCGCAGGCGCGCCAGGCAGGTGCGGACACGATGGTTGCCGGAAGCTCGGTGTTCGGCAATGACGACTACGCCGCGGCGATCGCCGGCCTGCGCGGGGCTTGAGCCGGTCCGGGGAGGGGAGGGCCATCTTG
>CAXTSH010000123.1:1604-7920 GCA_964246925.1 uncultured Acetobacteraceae bacterium | reverse complement strand
CGCGACCTGATCCCGGAGCTGGCCGGCAAGTACCACGTCGTCGCCCCGGACCTGCCCGGCTTCGGCATGACCGAGCAACCCGCCCGCGACGTCTTCGCCTACACCTTCGACAACATCACCAAGGTGGTCAGCCGCTTCACCGAAGTACTCGGCCTGAGGAAGTTCGCCATCTACGTATTCGACTACGGCGCCCCGGTCGGCTTCCGTCTGGCGCTGGCTCATCCCGACCGCATCAGCGCGATCGTCTCCCAGAACGGCAACACCTACCTGGATGGCGTGTCCGAGGCCTTCGCCCCTGTCCAGGCCTACTGGAACGAGCCGACCCTGGCCAACCGTGACGCCCTGCGCGGCTTCCTGGCCCCGCAGACCACCCTCTTCCAATACACACACGGCGTGAGCGACCCGGCGCTGGTGTCACCCGACGGCCGCAACCTTGACGATTTCTACCTGGCGCGCCCAGGCAACGACGAGATCCAGCTGGACCTGCTCGGCGACTACAAGACGAACGTCGCGCTCTACGGCGACATACAGGCCTACTTGCGAGACAAGCGGCCGCCGGTGCTGGCCATCTGGGGCAAAAACGACCCCTTCTTTATCCCGCCGGGCGCCGAAGCCTTCAGGCGGGACGTCCCCGACGCCGAGATCCGCTTCGTCGACAGCGGCCACTTCGCGCTCGAGACCCACGCGAGCGAAATCGGCGCGGCCATGCGCGACTTCCTCGCCAAGCACCTGCGCTGACCCCCGGCCGCAGCCGCACGCCCTCGGGCGCCCGGCTCCACCTGATCTTCGAAGCCGCCGAGCGCGGACCTTCTCCGACCGAGGCTGACCATGACCGCCACCCCGACAGAAATCATCCGCGACTTCTACGACAAGCTCGCCACCGGCGACGCTCCCGGCGCCCTGGGCCTGATGGCCTCCGACATCCAGTGGACCACCATGTGGCACTACAAGGTCGAAGGCCGCGGCCCCGGCCCTGTCGCCGAAGGGCTGTTCAAGCCCCTGATGGCCGAGTGGACCAGCTTCTCGCTCGTGCCCACCGAGTTCGTCACCGAGGGCGAGACCGTGGTGTCGCTCGGCGATTTCAAAGGCGTCCACCGCGCCACCGGCAAGACCTGCGAGGCGCGCTACGCCCACGTCTGGACCGTCCGCGACGGCAGGATCGCCACGTTCCGCCAGTATATCGATACGCTGGCCATCGCCCAAGCTCGCGTCTGATGGACCGCGTGGCCATCGTCACCGGTGCGAGCCGCGGCATCGGACGCGCGACCGCCATCCGCCTGGCCCGCGACTTCGGCGCCGTGGCGCTGGTGGCACGGACACGGGAAACCCTGACCGAGACAGCCGATGAAGTCAGGGCGGCGGGAGCAGAACCGCTCCTCTTCGCCCGGGATCTGCGCCAGCCGGACGCTGCCGGAGCCATCGTCGCTGCGACGCGCGATTCCTTCGGCAGGATCGATGCCGTCGCCTGCATCGCCGGCGCCGTCCCCCAGGCCGACATGTTCGCGCTCACGGACGAGCACTGGGATGACGGACTTGCGCTCAAATTCCACTCCGCCCGCCGCCTCACGATCGCGGCCTGGGATGCGCTCAAGTCGTCGCACGGCTCTGTCGCGATCACGTCGGGCACGTCGGCTTACACACCCAAGGCATCCCTCGCCGCTGTCGGCACGATCAACGCGGCGATCCTGGCGCTCGCCAAAGCCTTCGCCGATCGGGGGGTCAGAGACGGGGTGCAGATCAACACGATCCTTCCCGGATCAGTCATGACCGACCGTCGCAAGACGATGCTGCAGGGCTATGCCGACATGCATGGTCTCTCGCTCGACGCGGCGATCGACCGGTTCGCGGCCGAGGTCGGCATCGCCCGCTACGGGCAGCCGGACGACATCGCCAACGCCTTCGCCTTCCTGTTCGCCCCGGATAGCCACTGGATCACCGGCACGGCGCTCCGCGTCGATGGCGGCGAAACCAAGGTGCTCTGAGCATGCTTCGTCCTCGGCTTCCCCCTTCGCTGACGGGACCGCAATCCAGGGTGGTCCTGGTCTGCACGCCCGGCAGTGACTGGCGGAACCGGCCGAGTTTCCGAGCAGCCATTTCGGCCTGCTGGAACATGAGCACGCTACCCCAATGCTCACCGTCCGACGTCATGGGAGGATCAAGACGATGAACTCCCATACGGTTGGAGCCACGATCCTTGGCGCGGCGCTTGCGGGCTCCGCGGCGGCGGCAAGCCCTATCCCCTCGACCACGGCGACGACCACGTATCACCGCACCCAAGTCGACGGCGTCGGAATCTTCTATCGGGAAGCGGGCCCCAAGGACGCGCCCACCATCGTGCTGCTGCACGGGTTCCCCTCGTCTTCGCAGGGATACGAGAGGCTGATCCCTCTGCTGGCGACGCACTATCACGTCGTCGCACCGGATTTTCCGGGTTTCGGACAGAGCGATACGCCGTCGCCGGCATTGTACAGCTACACCTTCGATCATCTCGCTCGGACGATCGACGCGCTGCTCGAGCAGCTCAAGATCACCCGCTACACGCTCTACCTGTTCGATTACGGGGCGCCGATCGGTTTTCGCATCGTCCTGGCCCATCCTGAGCGGGTGCACGCGCTGATCGTCCAGAATGGCAACGCCTACAGAGCCGGACTCGGGCCGAAATGGGCGAAGATCGCGGATTTCTGGGCCGACCCGAAGGCGCATCCGGAGGTCGTCGACACCTTTCTGTCCTTTGAAGCGACGAAGCAACGACACCTGGCCGGCACCTCTCGTCCGGAGGCTTATGATCCGGCTGGCTGGACCGGCGAGTTCGCCCATCTCTCGCGGCCTGGTCAGCGTGAGATCCAAGCGGCCCTGCTCTACGACTACCGCACGAACGTCGCATGCTACCCCGCCTGGCAGGCCTGGCTTGGCGAACACAAGCCGCCGACGCTGGTCGCCTGGGGCGCCAACGATCCGTCCTTCATCGCGGCGGGTGCAACGGCCTTCCGCGCCGACCTGCCGGACGCGGAAATCCATCTGCTGGACGCCGGTCACTTCGCGTTGGAGGAAAAGAACGACGACATCGCCCGCCTCATCCTCGATTTCCTGGCGCGACATCCGGGCTAGGCGTCGAGGTCACGCGGGCTACTCCGAAGCACAGGACGGCGAAGTCGAGGGACGCGGATCATGGACTTGATGTCTGGTGGAGTGTCGCGCGGCGGGATGGCGGGCCGTTCCGCTACCCGTCCGCGGCGGAGCGCCCCGGATCCGGGCAAATTCAAGACAAGTAGACTCAGGCGATATCTCCCCTCTGGTTGGCCCTGGTAGGTCAGTCATGTCGCGTTTCGCCGACCGGTCGACGGCGTTCGTCCGTTCACCGCACGAGGGATCGGGGAACTTGGTTGCTGTCTCAGCCTGGCACGAGCAGCTTCGCCGCACCGCACCGATCGACCTGACGCCGTGCCCGTCCTCTGCGCCGATTGCACGATTTCGCGACATCGACGGCCGCATCGGCCAGCCCGCGCTCGACCGCACGGTGCTGGCGATCCATCTCGGCGGGCCGAAGCGAGTCGTGCGCCGGCAGGGAACCCGTGCGCTCGATGTCGACGTCGCCGCGGACTCGCTGACGCTGATGCCGGCGGGCGAGGCTTTCGAGTGGGAGACCTACGGCTCGGTCGATTTCGCGCATCTCACGGTCGGGGAGCCCGAGCTCCGATCCGTCGTCGCCGAGGAGTTCGACGGCGACTGGACGAGGCTGCGTCTCGAGCCGCTCGTCGGCGTCGAGAACCGGCCGGTGGCGGATATCCTCGAGGGCCTCGTCGCCGCGACCCGGAGCTTCGGCGGCGAGCGCCTTTACCGCGATTCACTTTCGCTTCTCCTGTCTCTCGACATCATCGAGGTCTTCGGCCGACACCCGGCACGCGGCGCCGTCCGGCGGCGCGCCGGCACGCTCGCAACCTGGCAGCTCCGTCGCGTCATCGATCACATGCGCGAGCACCTTGCCGAGGATTTCGACCTCGCCACGATGGTCGCGCTGACAGGCCTCGCGCGCGCCCAGTTCTTCCGGAGCTTCAAGCGTTCGATCGGCCGTACGCCGCTCGCCCACCTGCGCCATCTGCGGCTGCTCCACGCCCGAAAATTGCTGGTCGACACGACAATATCGGTCACCGAGATCGCCTCGGCAGTCGGCCTCGAACCGACGCGGCTATCGGCCGCGTTTCGGCAGGTCCACGACATGACGCCGAGCGCCTTCCGCGCCGCGGCGAGATCCTGAGATGGCGGGCGTTCCGGCCGGACATGACGCGACCCGGCGGTCGACGCGACGGCTGCACCCCTGGCCGATCCGCGTGATGCACTGGACCAACGCGTTCTGCATGATCGTGATGATCACGTCGGGATGGGGGATCTACGACGACGACGTCGTCATCCGCGGTCTTCATTTTCCGGGCTGGCTGCGTCTCGGCAGCTGGGCAGCCCCGAGCCTGAACTGGCATTTTGCGGCGATGTGGCCGCTGGCGTTCAACGGCCTGGTTTACCTGACCTACGGCGTGGCCACGGGGCGGTTGCGTGAAAGACTGTTGCCGGTGCGCGCCGCCGACGTCGCGCACACGATCCGCGAGACGCTGCACCTGAAGCTCGCCCACGAGGACCTCAGCACCTACAACGCCGTGCAGAAGCTGCTCTACATGGTGGCGATTGCCGCGGGCGTGTCGCAGGTCGTCACGGGGCTTGCGATCTGGAAGCCCGTTCAGCTGAGCTGGCTGGTCGCCCTGCTTGGCGGCTTCGAGAACGCCCGCCTCATTCACTTCGCCGGCATGTCCGTCCTGGTCGGCTTTCTTGTCGTGCACGTGGCGCTCGCGTTCCTGGTGCCCCGCACCCTGCTCGCCATGCTGAGCGGCGGCCCGCGGGTCGGCGGCCCGCGGCGGTCGGCCGGCCCGGCGCCCTCGTGAGATCGCCTTTTCGTCCGGCGGTGGTGCCCGATCCGGCTATCCTCGACGACCACCGCCCGCTCGTCGCCTCGTTGCGGCGGCGCGGCCTGTTCCGGGCCGGGCTGTCGCTCGGCAGCCTGGTCGCGCTGACCGGCTGCGACCCGAGCTCGTCCGCTTCGGTGCAGGACGCCCTGCTCGCGGTGTCGCGCTTCAACGACTGGTTCCAGGAACAGTTGTTCGACCCGAACCAGCTCGCGCCGACCTATCCGGCCTCGATGGTTCTCCGACCGCCCAAGTTCAACGCCTTCTACGACATCATGCAGGTCAAGCCGGTGGACGGCCGATCCTGGCGTCTCGAGGTGGCCGGCCTGGTCACCGAGCGGGCGCCGTGGACGCTCGATCGGCTTCGCGCGCTGCCGCAGGCCGAGCTGATCATCAAGCACATCTGCGTCGAGGGCTGGTCCTATATCGGCCAATGGTCCGGCGTGCCGCTGCGGGCGTTTCTCGAGCGCATCGGCGCCGACACCCGCGCCCGCTACGTCGCCTTCCAGACGGCCGACGACTACCCGAGCAGCATCGACATGGCGACGGCGCTGCACCCGCAGACCATTCTCGCGATCTCGTATGGTGGCGACACGCTGGCCGATCCGTTCGGCTATCCGCTCCGCCTCCGGATGGCGACGAAGCTCGGCTACAAGAACCCGAAATGGGTGACGGCGATCGAGGTGACGAACCGCTACCCGGGCGGCTACTGGGAGAGTAGGGGGTTTCCTTGGTTCGGCGGCATCTGACCGCCGCTGCGGCGGCCTTGCTCGCCGCACCGGCCGCCGCCTCCGCGCAGAGCCCGCTCCCGGGAGGCCTGCCGCCGCCGCCCGGCATGTCGATGCCGACCTACGCGCGGCATCGGTTTCCCCAGCCGGTCACGGTCGGCACCCTTCTGGGCGAGGTGGTCCAGCAGCCGGTCGAAAGCCAGCGCCGGCTCGGTTCGGTCCGCGCGATCGTTCGCGAACCCGACGGAACCTTGGCGGTCGTGATCCGGTACGGCGGGTGGTTCGGACATGGCGGCCGCGATATCGCCGTGCCGCTCGACGCCATGGCGTTGCTCGGCCGCGTCGTCGAGCCGGTCGGCTTCAGCCCACGCGCGCTCGACCGATTCCCGACCTACGACCTGCGAGGCGCCGTCGTGCTTCCTCCCGATGCGACGGTGCGCATCGGGCTCGCCAAGCCGTCGCACTGAACGTCGCTTGAGACTGACTGAAACAGGATCGGAACGGGGCGCCGAACCCGCTGGTGCGACACGATCGCGGGCCTGACGCGGATGCTGCGCGCGACCGACCCGGAGTCGATCGTGGGTGGATCCTGGACCACCGACGTGCTGTTCCGCGAGACCGAGCGCGCCCTCGCGC
>CAXTSH010000123.1:0-1504 GCA_964246925.1 uncultured Acetobacteraceae bacterium | reverse complement strand
GGTGGATCCTGGACCACCGACGTGCTGTTCCGCGAGACCGAGCGCGCCCTCGCGCTCGCCGTCGCGACGTGGTGTGCCTCGCGCTCGTCACCAATCGGCTCGCTCAGCCGGGCGACTTCGGCAAGGAGGTCGCGGAGGGTTCGGCCGAGGCATGCACGCTGATCGGCCGGTTCGTAGCCGCTTGGCGGACCGGACGGACGATCTCGCGCCGAGATCTGGCGGATTTCGCCCTTCATCGACCATCAACGATCAACCAGAAGAGACACCGACATGACCAACCCTCTGTCCGACACCGTGCTGTTTCTCACCGGCGACACCGGCGATTACAACCGGTTCGGCGCGGAGAAGTACATCTCCGTCCTGTTCTACCTGCTCGTGCTCGCCGCCGGCTTCTACGTTGCGTGGCGCAACTGGACGGAGGACCCTTCGCAACGGACCGGCCGAAACGTCGGCGTCTTCGTCATGCGCCTCGTCGCCGGCGGCATGTGGTTCCAGGGCACGATCTGGAAGCTTCCGCTTCCGGTCGCCGCAGGTTTCAAATTCTGGCTTGACCAGGAAGGCAAGTTCAGCGCGATCGGCCTCCAGGGCACGGTCGTGCGCGACGTGCTCCTGCCGCATATCGCGTGGCTGCAGACCCCCGTCTACCTGCTCGAGATCGCCTTTACGATCAGCCTGACACTCGGTCTCGCGGTGCGGCTGTCTGGGCTGGTCGCCGTCCTCTTCACGCTCCAGCTCTGGCTCGGCCTCTACAACGATCCGACGGAGTGGCCGTGGACGTATATGGCGATTGTCTTCGCGCATGGCATGTTCGCAACGTTCGAGGCCGGACGCTGCCTCGGCCTCGATAGTCTCCTGCGGCTGCGCGGTGCCGCCATTGCTCGCGGACACGGCATGATCGCCGCCGCCTACCGCCTGGCCTCCTGACGTGCTTGGATAAGTCTCGGCACGATCCGCACGTGCTCGGACGGCTTGGACGATGAACGCAACTGTCGGCGCACCGCGACTCTGGGCGATCGTGCCGCCTCGACACCAGGGAGGTTCTCGCTTCGCTGCGACATCTTCGCGCAGCACGGTCCCAAGACTGCGTGTCCGCGGCTCGAATGCGGCGCTTAACCCGAGCCCTTGCGCTTGATGTCGCGCCGGAGGCCAGTGCCCGACCACCTCGCCGAGCAGAGGCATACGTTCGTCGCCCAGTTCCGGTCCGGTAGGCGCAAGGCAGCCTAATATTACGTTCTAATTTTCGAATCAGGCCCCGGACCCGCTCAGCTCCTTTTGCAACCACGTACGGCCGCGTCGTCGAGCCGGTCGGATTCGGCCCACGCGCGCTCGACCAATACCCGACCTATGACATGCGAGGCGCCGTCGTGCTTCCTCCCGATGCGACGGTGCGCATCGGGCTCGCCAGCCGTCGCACTGAACGTCTCTCGAGATAAGACAGACCCGTCCCTCCGCGTCGGCACGCTCCTGAGATCAGGGCTCTGCCCTGCACCGGGCTCCCTTTGCG
>CAXTSH010000122.1:3662-8135 GCA_964246925.1 uncultured Acetobacteraceae bacterium | reverse complement strand
GCCCGGCCGAACTCATCGAGGCAGCTGGCGCCGCCAACCAGCTCGAGCCTGCAGTAATCTCCATGTTTACGCGCGATTGAAGGTCCTGAGATGCTGAGCTCCGGTGATATCGTCTGCGCCACGAACGGGGCCTGGGGCCTCGGCCCCAGCGGGTCGAGGGCAGAGCCCTCGCCTGCCTTTCATCCGCCTACGGCAGCGCCACCATGTGATTGAGCGGGCCGTGACCGCGGCCAAAGCCGGGAGCGGCGGCGATGGCGGCGTGGACGTAGGCGCGGGCGCGGCGGATTGCAGGTTCGAGTGCGATGCCCTGGGCCAGGAAGGTGGCGACGGCGCTGGCGAGCGTGCAGCCGGTGCCGTGCGTGTGACGGGTGTTTATGCGCGGACTGCGCATCTCGACCAGGTCGTCGGCGGTCGCGAGGAGGTCGACCAGTTCGGGGCCGTCGAGATGGCCGCCCTTGAGCAGGATCGCAGGCGCGCCGAGGGCGAGCAGCGGACGGCAGGCGTCGCGCATGGCGGCGACGTCCTGGATCGGGCGGCCGAGCAGGAGCTCGGCTTCCGGGATGTTGGGGGTGAGCAAGGTCGCCAGCGGGATCAGGCGTGTGCGGAGTGCCTGGACGGCATCGAGTGCCAGAAGGCGGGCGCCGCCCTTGGCGACCATGACCGGGTCGAGAACGAAGGGGATGCCGGACGGGACGGCGCTGGCGACGGCGGCGATGGTGGCGTGGTCGCCGAGCATGCCGGTCTTGATCGCGTCGGCGCCGATGTCGTCGAGCACGCAGGCGAGCTGGCGCGCGACGAACTCGGGTGGAACGGAATGGATGGCACGCACGCCGGTGGTGTCCTGGGCGGTCAGCGCGGTGATCGAGGTGGCGGCGTAGGCGCCCAGCGCGGTGACGGTCTTGATGTCGGCCTCTATTCCCGCACCGCCGCCGGAGTCGCTGCCGGCGATGATCAGGACTCTCGCCAGTCGGGTCACGCGGCGCGTTGGGTCAGGTGCCTGATGGTGGCGCAGAGGCCTTCGACGATGTCGTTGACCAGGGTCTCGTCCTCGGCTTCGGCCATGACGCGAACGACGGGCTCGGTGCCGCTCTCGCGCAGCAGCAGGCGGCCCTGGTTGCCGAGACGGCGCTCGGCGTCGGCGGTTGCGTCGAGGAGCTCGGGCAGGGCCAGCGGGGACGGGCCGGTGAAGCGGACGGAGCGGAGCTTCTGCGGCAACGGCTCGAAGAGGCGGCAGACCTCGCTGGCGCGACGGCGGCGCTCGACGATGACGGCGAGCACCTGCAGGGCAGCGACGAGGCCGTCGCCGGTGGTGGCGAAGTCGGACAGGATCATATGGCCGGATTGCTCGCCACCGACGTTGCAACCGGTCTCGCGCATGCGCTCGGCGACGTAGCGGTCGCCGACGCCGGTGCGGATCATGCCGAGCGCGTTGCGCTCGAGGAAACGCTCAAGACCGAGATTGGACATGACGGTCGCGACGACGCCGCCGCCGCGCAGGCGGCCGTCGGACTGCCAGGCCCGGGCGATCAGGGCCAGGACCTGGTCACCGTCGACGATCTGGCCGCGCTCGTCGGACAGGATCAGGCGGTCGGCGTCGCCGTCGAGTGCCACGCCAAGGTCGGCGCCATGGGTCAGCACTCCGGCACAGACGGTGTTGGGCAGAGTGGAGCCGCAGTCGCGGTTGATGTTGGTGCCGTCGGGCTCGCAGCCGATGCGCACGACCTCGGCGCCCAGTTCCCACAGCGCGGTCGGGGCAACCTTGTAGGCGGCGCCGTGGGCGCAATCGATGACGATCTTGAGGCCGTCGAGCCGCAGGCCGCGCGGGAAACTCGCCTTGGCACTTTCGATGTAGCGGCCGGCGGCGTCGGTCAGGCGCGAGGCGCGGCCCAGGTCCTTGGGAGCAGCGAGACGGCCGGCAACGCCGCCGCCCATGACGGTCTCGATCTCGGCCTCCTGCTCGTCGGAGAGCTTGAAGCCGCCTGGACCGAACAGCTTGATGCCGTTGTCCTCGAACGGGTTGTGCGACGCCGAGATCATCACGCCGAGGTCGGCGCGCAGGCTCCTGGTGAGCATGGCGATGGCCGGGGTGGGCATCGGGCCCACCTGTGTGACGTCCATGCCGGCAGACAGGAAGCCGGAGACCAGTGCGTTCTCGATCATGTAGCCGGACAGTCGGGTATCCTTGCCGAGGATGACCCGGTGCCGATGGCTGCCGCGGTTGAAGAGGAGGCCGGCGGCCTGGCCCAGCCTGAGTGCCGTCTCGGCGGTCATCGGATCGAGGTTGGCGGTGCCCCTGATGCCGTCGGTACCGAACAGCGTACGCACGGCCATGTCGTTTCCCCGCCCCCTGAACCGGCGCGGATTCTAGCATGGGCGGCGATCAAGACCACCTCGTGTCCTGCCTAGTGGGACGGTTTCGCCAGGCCAACGGCGATCGTCGTATCGGGTGGGATCAGCGTCGCGCCGGCGGCCGAAAAGGTGGGAAAGCGGCGGAGCTGGGCCGGCTTGAAGGCGACGATCTCCATCACGTTGCCGACGAGGACCATGGCGTCAACCGGCACCGCGATCGGCCGGCCGCCGATCCCGAGCAGGCCGCCACCGTAATCGACCACAACATCGATCTGACCGGTGCCGTCGCGCACGACGGACCTCACGGTGCCAAGCAGGGTCTGGCTTTCAACCGGTTCCAGCACGTCGCGGTGCAGCAGGTCGCCCACGCGGACCGGCTGCGGAAACCGCATCGCCGCCGACGTCGCGAGGCTCATGCCCGGCGGTGGCGGCATGCCGCCGGGTGTGCGGCTCTGCGCGAGCGCGAGCGCGGTCGTCAGGATCAAGGCCACGACCAGCGGCAGCGTGCGCCTCATCGGCTCAGCCGGCCGGCGCGGTAACGGCTGGCTTGCCGCTGTCGAATGGGGGACACGATGGAGGGTCCGATGCAACGGGAGGGACTGCCATGAGAACCCGGGAGCCAGGTGATCGGCGCATGCACCCGTCGGCGATCAGGGTCATGCACTGGACCAATGCTGGAGCCATGCTGGTCATGATCACCTCCGGCTGGGGTATCTACGATGACGACGTCATCATCAAGGGACTGCATTTCCCGGGCTTCCTGAGGCTGGGCGACTGGGCGGGACCGAGCCTGAACTGGCACTTCGCCGGGATGTGGGTGCTGGGGTTCAATGGGCTGTTCTATCTCGGTTATGGATTGGTGACCGGCAGGCTTCGGGAACGCCTGCTGCCGATCCGGATGTCCGAGCTGGTTCATACCGTGCGCGACACGCTGCACTTCAGGATCGCGCATGAAGACATCACGACCTACAACGCGGTGCAGAAGCTGCTCTACATCGTGGTCATCCTGGCCGGCATGTCGCAGGTCGTGACCGGGCTCGCGATCTACAAGCCGGTGCAGTTGTCATGGCTGGTGTCGCTGCTCGGCGGCTTTCAGTCGGCGCGCATCATTCATTTCCTGGGCATGACGGTGATCGTCGGGTTCCTTGTCGTGCACGTCGCATTGTCGCTGCTGGTGCCGCGCACTTTGTGGGCGATGCTGACTGGCGGCCCCAGGCTGGGATCCAGACGGCCGCACGCGTCATGAGGTCGCGGTTTCGTCCCGATGAGGTGCCGGATGCGGCGGTCCTCGACGACCACCGGCCGCTGATCAGGTCGCTGCAGCGCAGAAGATTGTTGCGCGGCAGCCTCTCGCTCGGCGCGCTGACGATGCTGACCGGCTGCAACGTCAAGCGGCCGCAGTCGGTCGAGGCAGCGCTGCTCGCCATCCGCTCATTGAACGATGACGTGCAGGCCTGGCTGTTCGACCCGACGAAGCTGGCGCCGACCTATCCGGCGTCGTTGGTGCTCAAGCCGCCGAAGTTCAACGCCTATTACGACGTCATGAACGTCAAGCCGGTCGACGGCAGGACATGGCGGCTCGAGCTGTCCGGACTGATCGCCGACAAGCGCCCGTGGACGGTGGAGCAGATCGCGGCCTTGCCGCAGAAGGACATCATCATCCGCCATGTCTGCGTCGAGGGCTGGGACTATATCGGCCAGTGGTCGGGTGTGCCGTTGGGCCGCTTTCTCGAACGGATCGGCGCGGATCTGCGCGCCCCATACGTATCGTTCACGACGGCGGACGATTATCCGAGCAGCATCGACATGGCGACCGCGCTGCATCCGCAGACGCTGCTGGCGCTCGATTATGCGGGCGAGACGCTTGCCGACCCGTTCGGCTATCCGCTGCGGCTACGGATGTCGACCAAGCTTGGCTACAAGAATCCGAAATGGATCACGTCGATGTCGGTGACCAACAAGTTCCCGACGGACGGATACTGGGAGACGCGCGGCTATTCGTGGTTCGCCGGCATCTGAGTACGCGGCCTACCCGAAGGTGAACGCATAGGCCTGGACGCCAGGATCGAGGAACCTGACTTCGAAGGTGCGGTCGGTGATGCCGCCGCCGTCGGCTGCGACGCG
>CAXTSH010000122.1:0-3562 GCA_964246925.1 uncultured Acetobacteraceae bacterium | reverse complement strand
GATGACGCCTGGGTCGTTGAAAACGGCGCGCTCAGCGTGGACGGTCCAGTTGCCGAGCAGACCCCGATCACTGAGATCGAACGGTCCGGTGCCCTGCTCGCGGTGTTTGGCGTGGCACTGCTGTCTCGGCCTGTCTGACCGCCGAAGCCCTGAGGGCAAGATCGTTCTCGTCGAGTTCTGGAAAGTTCGCGCCTCCTGTTTCGACGCACGGCAACGAAGGTTACCTACCGGCTCCACTCGACCTGAGTGCGCTGGCGACGCGCAGGTATTGGCTCGTGGAGCCAACGTCGTGGACGCGAAGGATCAGGTTCGGCAAGGCGAGAGCGTCGGCAACGGCGGCGAGCGAGCCTGGCAGGCGGTGTTCCGGAGAGGCGACGCCGGCCATCCGGCCGATGAAGGATTTGCGGCTGACGCCGAGCAGGACGCGGCAGCCGAGATTGGCGAGGATGGGCAGACGTTGGAGCAGTTCGACGTTCTGTGCGGCCGTCTTGGCGAAGCCGATGCCGGGATCGACGACGATCCGGTCGCGGGAGATGCCGCCGGCGACGGCGGCGTCGATGCGGCCCGCGAGTTCGCGGACGGTGTTGACGGCGATGTCGGCGTAGGTGGTCAGAGTCTGCATGGTGGCGGGTGTGCCGCGGCTGTGCATCAGGACGACGGTACAGGAGCGCCTGGCGAGAAGCGGGATCGCTTCGGGGTCGAAGGCGAGAGCGGAAACGTCGTTGATCATGCGGGCGCCGGCATCGAGGGCAGCCGACATGATCGGGGCGCGCCGGGTGTCGATCGAGAGGATTGCGGGGGCCTCGCGCAGGCCCTCGACGAGCGGCAGGATGCGTCGGAGTTCCTCGCCAACGGGCGGCGGGATCGCACCCGGTCGGGTGCTCTCGCCGCCGATGTCGAGGATGGCGGCGCCCTCGGCCGCGAAGCGGTGGCCGGCCTGGATGCCGGCGGCGGGGTCGAGATGACGGCCCGCGTCGCTGAAGCTGTCGGGGGTGGCGTTGAGGATGCCCATGACGAGCGGGCCTGGCGGGAGGGCCGCCCCCGGCGGGGCGTTGGTGACGCGATCGAGAGCGGCCCGCCATGGCGGCGGGATGTCGATGGCCCGGACCAGGACCGAAGTCTCGCCGCCATGCAGTCGGGCCAGGATGAAAGCCGACGGGCCGCCCATCAGCGGCCTGGCGTCGCCCCTGCCGACCGCATCGGCGGCGGCAGGTCCCGAGAACAGGCCTAGTGGTTCGACGAGCAGCATCGGCTTGGCCGAGGCGGCCGGGCCTTCAGGGCCGGGTGGATCGGAGCGAGGGTGGCAGCGGGCCCTCCCGCCTGATGCCGTGCCAGGCCAGCAGGCTGTCGACCAGGAACGCGACGAGCGAGGCGATGGTGCAGCCGAGCGCCAACCCGAACAGGCCGAACAGCCACCCGGCGACCCCCGATCCCCGAACGCCGCCCAGGAACAGGAAGAAGACGGAACTGCAGGTCGCCGCACCGCCGATCGCGCCGAAAGCGACTGACGCGTCAAGGGTGAAGACACGACGGCTCAGGCGGGCGTAATGCCGCTCGAGCTTGGCCGCTTCTTCCGCGCCGGGGTCGTCCTTGAGCAGGTCGTTGGTGTGCTCGAACTGATCGACGACGCGGGCGAGCCGGGTGTTGAAGAGAGCCAGCAGGGTCCCGATGCCGTTGAGGAGGAAGACGGGGGTCAAGGCGGTCTGGATGACGTGCGCGACGGTGCCGAGGGCGTCGTCGGGCGAGAGGCTGGTCAGCGGCAATGCCATGGAGCTCGATTCTTTTGTCACGCGACGATGCGATAGGCGGATCGGCGGGGGAAGACCCCCCAGAAAGCTGAGCATGCTCTGAGCCGGACCAGGAGAACCACGATGAAGCCGAAGATCAGCATCGTCACGCTTGGGGTGGGCGACGTCGCGAGGTCGGTCGCGTTCTACCGCGACGGGCTTGGGTTCGCCGCACCTCGCTACAAGGATGGCGACGACCACGTCCTGTTTCGGCTGGAGGGCAGTTGGCTGGCGTTGTTCCCGCGCGACAAGCTCGCCGAGGACGCCACGGTGCCCAGTGACGGGCAGGGTTTCTGCGGCATCACGCTGGCGCACAACGTGAGCTCGAAGACGGAGGCGGACGCGTTGTTCGCCGAAGCGGTGTCGATAGGTGCGAGGCCGGTCAAGACACCGCAGGACGTGTTCTGGGGCGGTTACTCCGGCTACTTCGCCGACCCTGACGGGTATCTCTGGGAGGTGGCCTACAATCCATTCACGGACCTGAGCTGACGATCTCGATCCTGCTCGACGTCAGCATCCAGTTGGCGGCCGCGGCACCGGCGGCGATGGCGGCGGCGATGAACAGGGCGGGCGAGAACGAACCGGTCGCCTGAACGACGTAACCTGTCACCAGCGGGGCCAGCGAGCCGCCGACCGAGCCGCCGATGTTGGCCATCGCCTCGACGGTGGCGACGAGTGCGACGGGGGCAAGCCCGGCAGCAAGCGCCCAGCCGCAGGTGGTTGCCAAGTTGGCGCTGAACAGCGCCAGCGAGACCCAGGCCAGTGCCGCGAAAGCGTCCCCGGACAGGGCTGCCAGGATGCTGCCGACGGCGGAGGCCGACAGGCCGGCGACGAGCGGCGCCTGACGCGCCAGCCGCTCTCCGAACCGCCTTGCCAGCCGGTCCGACAGGGCGCCCCCGCCGATACAGCCGAGGAAGCCGAGAAATTGCGGCAGGGCCGACCACAGGGCGGCGGCGGCGGGGTGCATGTGCCAGCGTTGCTGAAGGTAGCCGGGCAGCCAGGTGACGTAGAGCCAGGTGACATAGACGGTGCCGCCGAACCCGATCAGCAATCCCCACATCGAGCGCTGGCCGAGCAAGCGTTGCCACTGCGTCGGGCCAGCGACGCGCGATGTGGTCTCGTCGCGGCTGGCCGGCGCATCGCGGTAGATCAGCGCCCACGCCAGGGCGACCAGGAGCCCGGCCGCGCCCAGGGCGGCGAAGCTTGCCCGCCAGCCGGTCGCCACCATCAGGGGAGTGAGAACCAGCGGCGCGATCGCCGGGCCGAGCGAGGCGGAGGCGTTGAGCAGCCCGATCGGGACGGCGCGCTCGGCAGGGGCGAACCGCTCGGCGCACACTCGGGCGCCGCCGACAAACATCGGCGACTCGCCCAGTCCGAGTGCCACGCGCGCCAAGATGAACTGGGACAGCGATCCGACCAGTCCACTCAACGCCTGAACGCACGACCAGGCAGCCAACCCGGCCGACAGGGCCGCGCGTGCACCAAACCGGTCCACGAGACTGCCGGCGGGAAGCTGGGCGACCGCGTAGCTCCATGCGAAGGCGGAGAGCAGCAGGCCGGCTTCGCCCGCCGAGAGGTGCAGGTCGGTCCGGATCGCCGGCAGCGCGATGGAGACGGCCGAACGATCGATGAAGTTGATGCACCCTGCCAGGACAAGCAGCCCCACAGCGATGTAGCGGAGCTTGTCCGGGACGGTCTGGGAGCGCCTGCCCGCAGCCTGGTCCAGGGGCGTCAGGCTGTCGGGCGTGCTAATGAACGACGTCCATGGTTGCTTT
>CAXTSH010000121.1:0-8267 GCA_964246925.1 uncultured Acetobacteraceae bacterium | reverse complement strand
CCGCCCACCCACGGCGTCCGCGTCGAGCTCGGCCTGACCACCTCCTACAGTCTTGGCAGCGGCAGCAACGGCCCGGGCACCGTCGCCGGCAACACCTTCTTCACCATCCTGCAGGCGCAGGGCTCGACCTATCTCGACTTCGCCGATCTCGGCCTCACCAGACCCGGCCGAACGGTGATCGCCGTCCACGGCGTCGTCGCCAGCGTCCAGGGTGCCTCGACCTTCGAGCTCCCGCCCGACCAGCGCCTCTACGCCGGCGGCAGCACGACCGTCCGCGGCTACCGCTACCAGCAGATCTCGCCCCTGTTTCCCGACAACGTGCCCGAGGGCGGCACCTCGCTCGACGCCCTGCAGGTCGAGTACCGCCAGCGCATCGTCGGCAACATCGGCGCGGTGCTGTTCGGCGACGCCGGCCAGGTCGCCGCCACCAGCGCCCCGTTCAACGGCCCGCTCCGTGTGGGCGCCGGCGTCGGCGCACGCTATTACACCCCGATCGGCCCGATCCGCCTCGACGTCGCCGTGCCGCTCGAGCACGTGCCCGGCGACGACAGCTTCGAGCTCTATATCGGCCTCGGGGAAACGTTCTGATGCTGCGTCGCATCCTCAAGGCCCTGGCCTACCTCCTCGGCGGCGCGGTCGGCCTCGTCGTTCTCCTCGTCGCCATCCTCCTGATCGGCGCCAACACCGCTCCCGGCCAACACCTGATCGAAACCGAGGCGACCGCCCTCACCGGCGGCAGCGTCCGCCTGACCGGTCTGCACGGCCGCTTTCCCGACCGACTCCGCATCACCCGGATCGAGCTCGCCGACGCCAAGGGCACGTGGCTCACCGTCGACGATCTGGCGCTGGACTGGCACCCGCTCGCACTCCTGACCCGGACCGTCAGCGTCGACCATCTCGCCGCCACTCGCATCGCGGCACCCCGCCTCGCCGAATCCGCGCCCGCCAAGCCTCATCCGGCCCAACCCAGCCACCTCTCTCTCCCGCTCGGCCTGCGGGTGGCAGAGCTCGATCTCCCCCGCATCGACGTCGGCGCGCCGGTCGCCGGCCACGCCATCAGCATCGCGGTCACCGGCCACGCCACCATCGCGAGCCTGCAGCCGATCCTTGCCGGCCCCACCCTCGACACCCTGCCTGCCACCGACCTGCGCCTGACCCTGGCCAACCGATCCGGCCCCGGTACTTACGCCCTCGCGGGCCAGGTCACGCCCGGCGCGATCGCGATCCACCTCACCGCCGACGAGCCGAGCGCCGGCCTCGTCGCCACCTTCGCCGGCAGCAGCCAGCTCCTGCCGCTGCATCTCGACCTGTCGCTGGCCGGCCCGCACGCCGCCGAAGCCTTGCGTGCGTCCCTCAACGCCGGCCCGCTGAGGCTCGCCGCAAACGGCACCACCGACCTCGTCCACGACACCACCGACCTGTCGCTCGACGCCCGCGCCCCCGCCATGCAGCCGGTCGCCGCCGTCTCCTGGCAATCCGTGGCACTCGACGCCCACATCCAGGGTCCGTTCAAGACGCCCCACGCCAACGGTCACCTCGACATCGAGGGCCTCGCCGCCGCCGGCGCCCACGCGGGCGCCATCCAGGCCGACCTCTCGGGCGACCGCGGCCAGGTCGGCCTGCGCGCGCTGATCGCCTCACTCCATATCCCGGGACCGAAACCCGACCTGTTCGCCGCCACCCCGGTCACCCTCACATTCAACGCTCGACTCGACGACCCCAAGCGCCCCGTCACCTTTGCCCTGTCCCACACCCTCCTGACGCTCTCGGGTCACGCCGACACCGCTCCCGTCGACGCCCACCTCACCCTCGACATTCCGGCACTCGCGCCACTTGCCGCGGCCGGCGGCATCCAGCTCGACGGTCACACCCACCTCGCCGCCGACCTGACCGCGAGCGGCCCCGACGCCGCCGCCAACATCGTGGGCTCGCTCGCCGTCACCGGCGGCCTCTCCCCGATCCCGGGCCTGCTCGGCCCCGACGCCCGCCTGTCGCTCGCCGCCGCCAAACACGGCGCCGACATCACGCTCGACCACCTCACGCTGGACGGCCGCGCGCTGCACGTCCGCGCCGCCGGCACCGATCGATCGAGTATGCTCGACACCCACTTCCATGTCGGCCTGCCCAACCTCGCCATCCTCGCCCCGGCCGCCACCGGCCATCTCGACCTCGACGGCACTGCGACCGGCCCGACCATCGACCTCGCCGCTACGCTCCATGCCGCCGGCGACATCGGCGCCAGGCAGGTCCCCACCGGCCCGATCACGCTCGATGTCTCCGCAGCCCATCTTCCGAGCGCGCCCGAAGCCACCGTCGAACTCGGCGGCCGCCTCGACGCCGCGCCGGTCACGCTGCGCGCAAGCGTCGCCCGAACGCAGGCCGGCGCCACCCGTATTCACCTGACCGCGCTCGACTGGCGCACCACCCACGGCACCGCCGACCTCGCGCTGGCACCCGGCGCCAAGCTCCCCACCGGGCACCTCAACCTCGCCGGCGGCCGCCTGGCCGACTTCGACCGCCTCGCCCGCCAGTCGCTCGCCGGCGCCATCGCCGCCAAGCTCGACCTCGACCCTCAGACAGCCCGCGTCGACATCCGCGCGACCAGCCTCGCCGCCGCCTCCGCCCGCGTCGGCCGCCTGACACTCGCCGGCACGATCCGCGACCCGCAATCCGCCCCCGACCTCAACCTGGCGCTGAACGTCGACGACATCGCCGCCGGCACCATCGCCGGCCGCGCCGCCGCCACCGCCCGAGGCCGCCTCGACGCCCTCGCTCTCGCCGCGCAGGCCGATCTCCCCGACCTCCAGGGCGCCTCCGCCCACCTCGCCACCACCGAAACCCTCGACATGCCCAGGAGCGAGGTACTGCTCCGGACCCTGGCCGCCGACTGGCACGGCGAGCAGCTCCGCCTGCAGTCACCGAGCCGGATCACCTACGCCCCCGGCATCTCCGTCCAGCGCCTGCGTCTCGCCCTCGGCGACGCCACCCTGGCCGTCGATGGCAGCGTCTCTCCCAGGCTCGCGCTCACCGCCTCGGTCCGCAACGTCACACCCGCTCTCGCCAAGCCCTTCGCCCCCACCCTGACTGCGACCGGAACCATCGACGCCGACGCCCGCCTCACCGGCACCACCGCGCGTCCGGGCGGCGACATCCGCCTCACCGCCGCGGGCCTGCACCTCTCCACCGGCCCCGCCGCCTCGCTTCCGCCGGCCAACCTGACCGCAACGACCAACCTCGCCGGCGACACGGCCCGCCTGGACGCCCACCTCGCCGCCGGTCCCAAGATCGACCTGCACGTCGCCGGCAACGTCCCGATCCACCCGGCCGGCAGCCTCGCCGTCCGGGCCAACGGCGACGTCGACCTCGCCATCGCCAACCCCATCCTGGAGGTTCAAGGCCGCCACCTCACCGGCCGCGTCGCCCTGGACGCCACCGCCTCCGGCACCACCGCCCACCCCGAACTCGCCGGCCGGATCACGCTCGCCAACGGCGACATCCAGGACTTCGCCCAAGGCCTCCACCTCACCGCGATGACGGCCAACATCGCGCTCTCCGGCCCCACCGTCCGCATCGACCGCTTCTTCGCCCGCGCCGGCCAGGGCACCATCACCGCCTCGGGCAGCGTCGGCGCGTTGGCGCCCGGCCTCCCCGTCGACCTGCACCTCGCGATGGACGACGCGAACCCGATCTCGTCGGACCTGCTCAGCGCCACGCTCAACGCCAATCTCGGCCTGACCGGCCACGCGTCGGGCGACATGCGCGCCGCCGGCTCGCTCACCATCGAGCGCGCCGACATCAACATCCCGAACGGCCTGCCCCCCTCGGTCGCGACGCTGCACGTCATCAAGCCCGGCGAGAAGCCGCCGCCGCCGCCCGCGCCGAACGCGCCCAGCAAGACGATCGCGCTCGATCTCTCCGTCCACGCGCCCGGCGAGATCTTCGTCCGCGGCCATGGCCTCGACGCCACTCTCGGCGGCGACCTCCATGTCGGCGGCACCGCCGCGTCCCCCATCATCGAGGGCGCCTTCAACCTGCGCCGCGGCACCTTCAGCCTGGCCGGCGTGAACCTCACCTTCACCAAGGGCGACGTCGGCTTCAACGGCACCACCAACGGCAAGCTCGACCCCACCATCGACTTCGCCGCCCAGAGCGTCGTCAACCAATACACCGCCGAGCTCGACGTCACCGGCTACGCCAGCAAGCCGAAAATCTCGCTCACCTCGATGCCGATCCTGCCGCAGGACCAGATCATGGCCCTGATCCTGTTCGGCACCGAAACCAGCAATCTCAGCCCGCTGCAGATCGCCCAGATCGCCGCCGCACTCGCATCCCTGAGCGGTGGCGGTGGCGGCTTCGACCCCCTCGGCACGGTGCGCAATTCGCTCGGCCTCGACCGCCTCAGCGTCGGGTCCGGCACCGGCAACGGGAGCAACACCGGCGCCAGCGTCGAGGGCGGCAAATACATCACCAAGCGCGTCTATGTCGGCGCCCGCCAGTCAACCAGCGGCGGCGGCACCCAGGCCCTGGTCCAGATCGACATCACCAAGCGCCTGAAGGCCTTCACCACCGTCGGCTCCGGTGGCACCGTCACCGGCGCCACCACCCCCGAAAACGACCCCGGCAGCTCCGTCGGCCTCAAATACCAGTTCCGTTACTGACACGAAAAGCGCGGGGCTCTGCCCCGAACCCCGCCAAGGGCCGGGCCCTTGGAACCCCACCACCTGGAACGGCCGCGCACTCCATGCTCTACCTCAACGACGGCACGTCCGGGCGTCAGACACTCGATCCCACTCCGCATGTCGCCAGTGACGCTGTCTGGGTGGACCTGCTCAACCCGACCGACGCGGAGCGCGCCGCCGCCGAGCGGATGACCGGCCTGCGCGTGCCCTCGCAGCAAGAAATCTCCGAAATCGAGAACTCGAGCCGGGTCTACACCGAGGAGGGAGGAACCTACCTCAACATGCCTGCGAGTTTCCGAGGCAGCGACGGCCGATCCCACGTCAGCCCCGTCGGCTTCGTGCTGTCGGAGAACCGCCTGCTGACCCTGCGCTTCGCAACGCTGCCCGCCTTCGAGACCTTCGCCGAGAAATTTGCGCACGCTGGACAGAAGGGAAGCTACGAGGTCTTTGTCGGACTTGCCGAAGCGCTGGTCGACAGGATGGCCGACTCGCTGGAAAGGATCGCCGGCGATCTGACCCGCCTGTCCAAATCGACGTTCAGGAGCGGAGAGGAAGGTCCACGCCGCCAGACCCGTCGCAGCGACCGGGAACTGCGCGCGATCCTCACGTCCGTCGGCGAGTGCGGCGATGCGCTCGGCAATCTGCGCGACAGCGTGTTGGGAATGGGCAGGATCGCAAGCTATGCCCAGCAGATCGGAGAACAGTGGACACCGCCTGAGCTGAAAGCGCGGATCCAGATACTCCGGCAGGACATCGCGTCTCTTAACGACTACGACCAGCAGCTCAACAACAAAGTCAACTTCCTGCTCGACGCTGTGTTGGGGTTCATCAACATAGAGCAGAACAACGGCGTCAAGGTGCTCACGATCGCCTCGGTCGTTGGCATCCCGCCCACCTTCGTCGTTGGACTCTACGGCATGAACTTCAAGAACATGCCCGAGCTGACCTGGACCTATGGCTACGAGTTCGGCTGGGCCATGATACTTCTCAGCATGATCGTCCCGCTGATCTGGTTCCGCCTCAGGGGCTGGCTCTAGCGGGACGAGGCATGGGGCGCGCGCCGTGTTTAGCCGCCTGAGCCCCGCCGCGGGCCGTGGCTCAGGGATTTTCTCGGATGTCGAAGCGGGTGACCTTGCCATCCCGCAGACGAAAGACGTGCCCGACCATCCTGTCTCTGAGCCCGTGTGTCTGATCCTGCAGCGTCCTGCCCTGCAGATCGTGGACGGACTGCTCAACCTCCACGACGATCGAACCATCCATGGTTCTGTCGAAACTCATCGGCTCGACGTGCGGACTGACGCTGGCCCACTGGCGCGTCCAGTACTCGCGTACTCCCTTGTGGCCGTGGACGTGGCCGCCGTCCATGCCGTTGGCCCAGGTCACGTCTTCGGTGAGAGCGCCGAGCAGGCCGTCAATGTCACGCGCATTGAAGCGGTCATACAAGGCCTTGAGAACCGCGATGTCGTCAGCCACCGGCTTGCTCCTCATATCGATATGCCGGCGCACCTTGCTCCGGACACCACGAGCGTTTACATACGCACATATGTACCATGGCGGGCACGATGCAAGAGAGCGATCACTTGGCGGACGTACTCTCGACGCCTGGACACCTGATCAGCCTCGTGGCGCGTGGCTTCGCGCGCCTGAGCGAAGCTCGCCTCAAGCCGCTCGGTTTCGGAGTCGGCCATCTGCCGGTTCTCGTTGCTCTTCAAACCGGTCGGGCCGACACGCAACGCGACCTGGCACGTTTTGCACATATCCAGCAGCCGCCCATGGCGCAGATGCTCACGCGCATGGAACGGGATGGGCTGATCCGGCGTACGCCCGACCCCGGCGATGGGCGCAGCAGTCGCATCGCCCTGACGGAACTCGCGCTGGCACGCCTTCCGGAAGCCGTCGCGACCTTGTTCCGAGGCAATCGCGACGCGCTGGTCGGCTTCACCGACGAGGAGACCACGCAATTCGTCGCCCTGCTCACCCGACTGATGGCGAACCTTGATCGGCTTGTCGACGGAGGAGCGCTCCCCCAAGACCGCGCCCCCTGAGCAACCGGACGGGCCGCCGCAAACTCCACCACGCAAGATCGGGGCGCTGCCCCGAACCCCGCCAAGGGCCGGGCCCTTGGACCTCATCACGCGAGCCGTACGCTTCACGCAAGGATCTCCCGACACATCAGGAGCGGGTCAACCCGGTGACGCCGGACTTGCTGGCCAAGCTGAACGATCTCTGTCGTCGCGTGGGCCTTCTGATCCTATCGCGTCACGTTTGCAGTCAATCGACAAATAGGGAGGTGATCGCTTGGTGGTCTATAAGTTCTGCTCGTGGCTCTCGCGGAAGCTGTCCGGTCCCGATTACGACCCCTATGGCAGCAGCGTCCGGCGGATTGTCGACGAGATGCGTTTGGCTCAGTGTAACGACGCGGAGATCATTTCACGCGACCCACACCCTGAACCGATGCACAACGAGTGGCGACGGCAAGCCACCGATCCGGAGGCTGCTCTGCCGGAGCTGGTATCGCTGGCCGAGCGTGGCTCAGTCTGGAGCATGTTTCTCGTCGGCTCGGCTTACGAGTCCGGGAAAGGCGCTGCCGCTGATGCTGCGCAGGCGGAGCGTTGGTATCGTATGGCTTGCGAAGCTGGCTGCCAGCAGGCCCAACTCCGCCTGGGGAGGATGTACTACGTGCGTCAGGATTTCGTGCGCTGTGCACAGGTCTTTGAGTCGGATGCACGCGACCGTTGGGCGCCTGCCATGTATTTCGTCGCGTGCACAATACTCCAGCAGCCGCGAACCAGGGTCAAACTCGACGAGGCCCGATTTCTTCTTCAGGAGGCCGCCAAACTCGGTGACGTAGGCGCTGAGGTGGATCTCGCGCGGCTCATGCTGAAGGGCTGTTTCGGCCTCTGGAGTGCTGTCCGTGGAACACGTGTCGGCTTCATCGCAGCCTGCAAAATCATCAGGATGGTCGAGGCAAAGAACAACACGCAGCCTCCAGTGCCGCTATTGGGCGGGTAGGCTGGCTTGTTCGTCCAGAATTGGCGGGTTGGGCCGTCATTTTGCAGGAGCAGGGCGCTGCCCCGAACCCCGCACAGTGGACAGCCCTCGACCCGAACAGGGAACCACACCCCGAGCGGAGAAAACATCCAAGCGCGAAACCGCAGCTTGCGTCCCGCTCAGGACACCCCGACCCTCGCCTCATGACACTGCCCATCACCCCCGCCTCGCTCGACGAGCTCAGACGCCTGATGCATCTCGATTGGGCCGATGGCGCCGTGAACGACGGGCCCCCACTCGCCGACCTCGATCGCGCCGCCAATCTCTACGGCATCGTCGCCGACCCGTACCACCACCGCGCATTCGGCAATCTGTCCCGCCTCCACCTGATGCTCATCTGCATCTACGGCCTGCTGGAGAACCGCGAGTGGGACAAGGCCGTCCGAGCCATCGCGCGTCTCGACCGCATGGAGCGCGACCGCGATCGCGAGCGCGCCACGCACCATCCCCTCACCGGCAACATTAAGTCCGCTCCAGCGGCTGAACCCGCCGCGACGCCGACCGCCGCGCCGGTCACCCCGCCGCCGCCCACAGCGT
>CAXTSH010000120.1:698-8510 GCA_964246925.1 uncultured Acetobacteraceae bacterium | reverse complement strand
GCACCCTGCCGGTGCCGATGATGAACATCATCAACGGCGGCCAGCACGCCGACAATCCGATCGACATCCAGGAGTTCATGATCCAGCCGGTGGGTGCCGCGAGCGTCGCCGACGCGATCCGGATCGGCTCCGAAATCTTCGCCCGTCTCAAGCGAGGTCTGCGCGACGGCGGCCACAACACCAACGTCGGCGACGAGGGTGGCTTCGCGCCCAACCTCGCCTCCGCCGACGAGGCGCTGATTTTCATCAGCCGCGCCGTCGATGCCGCCGGATACCGGCTCGGCGAGGATGTCGTCTTTGCGCTCGATTGCGCCTCCACCGAGTTCTACCGCGACGGCCGCTATGCGCTGCAAGGCGAGAACCGCGACCTCGATGCCGCCGAGATGGTCGACTACCTTGCCGACCTCGTCGCCCGCTTCCCGATCGTCTCGATCGAGGATGGCTGCGCCGAGGATGACTGGGAAGGCTGGAAGCTGCTGACCGACCGTCTCGGCGACCGCATCCAGCTCGTCGGCGACGACCTCTTCGTGACCAACCCGGAACGCCTCGCCCGCGGCATCGAGACCGGCACCGCCAACTCCATCCTGGTCAAGGTCAACCAGATCGGCACGCTGAGCGAGACGCTCGAAGCCGTCGAGCTCGCCCAGCGCGCCGGCTATACAGCGATCATGAGCCACCGCTCCGGCGAGACCGAGGACAGCACCATCGCCGACCTCGCGGTCGCCACCAACTGCGGCCAGATCAAGACTGGAAGCCTGTCGCGTTCCGACCGCACCGCGAAATACAACCAACTCATGCGGATCGAGCGTGAGCTGGGGATCGCCGCCCGGTATGCCGGACGCAACATATTGCGCGGCTAGAGCAACCTGCTGGGGTAAGTTGCTCTACCTGACGCGTTTCTCGAGCACGAAGATGCTCCGGCGCTTCCGATCCCGAATTGTTTCAACTACAATGCTAGCCAGTCCGGGGGGATGGGATCGATGCCGTTCTGGCGAGCCGTCAAGCGAAGGATCAAGGAGGCGGTGCCTCCTGCCATCTTTCTCGGCCTGACCGCTTATTTTGGTTGGAACGCGACCCAGGGTGAACTGGGACTCAAATCCTACGCTCAGCAGTTGGCGCTGCTCGACCGCGCCGATGCTGCAAACGCGGCGGCCATTCTCGAGCAGAAATCCTGGCAGCAACGCGTCGAAGGTCTGCGCGACGCGGCCCTCGATTCAGACACGATCGACGAGCGGTCGCGCGCAATGCTCAATTTGGCACAGTCCGACGAGATCGTCGTTCCCTACGGATCAGACAAGCTGTTCTGACCCCTCAGGCTACTTGATCTTCGCTTCCTTGAACGCGACGTGCTTGCGAGCGACAGGATCGTATTTCTTCAATTCCATCTTGCCGGTCTGCGCACGCGCATTCTTCTTCGTCACATAGAAGTAGCCGGTGTCGGCCGTGGACACGAGCTTGATTTGGACGGTGTTCGTCTTGGCCATTGTGCATCTCGGAGGCGATGGGTGAAGCAGGGCAACATGCGCACCGCGTCCCTCGCGGTCAAGCCTGCGTGCTGAGCGTTGCTCAAGCGCGGGCGCAAGTTCTGGCCTCGCTCCGACCAACGGACGCCGAGATGGTCTCTCTCGCGGATGCGGCCGGACGCGTGACCGCACGACCGGTGCTCGCCCGCATCCATCAGCCGGCACACGACGTCTCGGCCATGGACGGTTACGCGCTGCGTGCGGACGATGGTCTGGCGGGCGCCCGATTGTCGGTCGTCGGAACGGCACAGGCCGGCCACCCGTTCGACGGACGATGTGGTCGAGGCCAAGCCGTGCGCGTTTTTACCGGCAGCGTCAAACCCGACGGCACCGACTGCATCATTCCACAGGAGGACATTTCCCGGGACGCAGACACCGTCACCCTCCTGCAGGCGGCAGCAGAGGGGCGGCATGTCAGGCCGCGAGGCGGTGATTTTGCCACGGGAGACACTCTCATCGAGCCCGGCACCCATCTGGGGGCCCGAGCGATCGGTCTCGCCGCCAGCGCCAGCCATCCCTGGCTCGCCGTGCGCCGGCGCCCGGTTGTGGCGTTGCTCGCCACCGGCGACGAAGTGGTCCTGCCGGGCGAACCGATCCCGCCGGGCGGCCTTCCCAGTTCGAACTCCTTCGCCCTGGCCGCTCTGGTCGAGGCGGCCGGCGGCGTGCCGCTGCTCCTTCCGGTTGCCAACGACGATCTCGATGCGATCGCCGACGCTGGCGCCTCAGCGTCACGGGCCGACATGCTCGTGACACTCGGAGGTGCAAGCGTCGGCGACCACGATCTCGTTCGGCCTGCCCTGGCCCGTCACGGCTTTGCGCCCGATTTCTGGCGCATCGCGATGCGGCCCGGCAAACCGCTCATGCACGGCAGCCTGAAATTTGGCAGCCACGAGGTTCCCGTCCTCGGACTTCCCGGCAATCCGGTCTCGTCGCTGATCTGCGGCGCCCTGTTCCTGCAACCAGCGATCGGTCGCCTGCTCGGCCTTCCTGCATGGGAGCCGCCGCTGCACCGAATACGGCTCGGTGCGGCGCTGCCCGCCAACGACGCGCGCACCGACCATCTCCGTGCCATCACAACCAGGGACGCCAGTGGCCAAATCATCGCAGTCCCAATGCAGGTCCAGGACTCCTCACGCCTGCGGGATTTGGCGCTCGCAGACGTTCTGATCATTCGCCAGCCACATGCTGCGGCGGCCGCGATCGGCGAAGAGGTCGACGTCATCCGCCTCGCGGAACTCGGAATCTAAGCGCTTGGCCAGGCTTGACCCGCCTCGCGGACTGAATGTAGAACTCAAGTTGCCGTTTTGTTCCACGTGAAACAGTCCGGTCGGCACGTTCTGCACGGCGAGGTTGAATGCTCACCCGCAAACAGCACGAGCTTCTCGTGTTCATTGATCGTCACCTTCGACAGACTGGCTTTTCTCCCAGCTTCGACGAAATGAAGCAGGCACTTGGCCTGCGTTCGAAGTCTGGCATTCACCGCCTGATCTCCGCTCTCGAAGAACGCCAGTTCCTCGGCCGTCGCCATCATCGCGCACGTGCCCTCGAGGTGCTCCGCATCCCCGAGCCGCCGGAGGAGGGGACGCCGGCCTCACCGCCGAGCTTCGCCCCGAACGTCATCCGCGGCGACTTCTCCCGCAGCCTGCCAGGCGTCACCGCGGCGCGAGAGGCAGGTGCCGTACAACTGCCGCTTTATGGCAGGATTGCCGCCGGCCTGCCGATCGAGGCTCTTCTGGACAGCACGGCGCAGGTCGAGGTGCCGATCGCGATGCTGGGTCGCGGCGAACATTATGCGCTGGAAGTCGCTGGCGATTCGATGATCGATGCCGGCATCTTTGACGGCGACACTGTCATCATCCATCGCGGCGATCATGCCGAAAATGGTCAGATCATCGTCGCCCTCGTCGACGAATCTGAGGTGACGCTCAAACGGCTTCGCCGACGTGGCAATTCCGTGGCGCTTGAGCCCGCCAATGCGCGCCATGAAATCCGCATCTTTCCGGCCGATCGAGTCCGCGTACAGGGCCGCCTGATCGGCCTCATTCGACAGTATTGACGTCATGACCGACCGGCGTCCGCCGACGCCTCCCTTCACCGACGTGAGCGCGCACCAGAAGGTGCGTGCCGCCGAGGATGCCTGGAACACGCGCGACCCGCAGCGCGTCGCCGGGGCCTACACGGTCGACAGCCGCTGGCGAAACCGCTCGGAGTTTTTCTCGGGGCGGCAAGCGATCACAGCCTTCTTGACCCGCAAATGGAGCACCGAGCAGGATTACCGCCTGATCAAGGAGCTTTGGGCATTCGGGGAGAACCGCATTGCCGTGCGCTTCGTCTATGAGAGTCACGATGCGTCCGGTCAGTGGTTCCGCTCCCACGGCAACGAGCAGTGGGAGTTCGACGAGGCCGGGTTCATGCGGCGCCGAGAGGCGAGCATCAACGATGTGCCGATCGCGATCGCCGACCGTTTGTTCCACTGGGAACTCGGCCCGAGGCCAGCCGATCATCCGGGCTTGACCGAGCTTGGTCTCTGAGGGAACGCCTACTCGGCGATCGCGGACGGAAGCGCCGGTGTCCTGAACTGACGCCGCGACACCGGCACCGGTGGCACCCAGGGGCGACTGCCGCGCCACGCCCGGTCGCTGACCGTTTGGACCCCGCGCGACCGGATCCACACCGCCTCTGCCCCATCCCGCCACACCGAAAAACGGTCGATATGCGCGACACCGTCGCATCGCTGACGAAGCGGGAAGGCAGCCACGACCAAGGCAGCTCCGGTACAATCCGGCACCGACGCCTCGTCAAGCGGCAGCAACACCATCATGCCATCGCGCGACAACCGGCAGGTGGTCGCGTCGCAGACAACCGAGCCATGCCTGCCGTCAACCGGCAACATCACAGGGTCATCCATCGTCGCCCAGAAATGCTCGTAGGCCTCGAGAGTGAACTTGGAGGCACCCGTGCGCCTGGCGATCAGCAGCCGACCATCCTGGTGCAATGCGATCAATTTCGCATCGTCCGACACCAGCAGGTCGGGCGGCCGCACGACCAGCGGCGACACCAGTCCGGCTCCGATCAGGACCACGCCGAGCAGACGCAGACGGCTTCGAAGCAGACAGAGAACGGCCATCCCGAGACTGAGCACCAGCAGCCCGTCGAGCGCGATGTGCGGCGCGGCGAAGGTGGCGTCCGGAAGCCCTGACACACGACGGCCGATCCACAGGATCGCCCCCAGACCCCACCCCATCGGCACCAGCGCCAGGTGCTCGAGCCCGAACGGCATCAGCGCCAACGACCCGATCCCGAACGGCATCACCCAGCTCGCGGTGATCGGAACCGCCAGCACGTTCGCCAGCACGAAATAAATCTGAATCTGGCCGAAATGATACGCGGCAAACGGCGCCGACGCGGTCCCTGCGAGCACGCTTGTCACCGCAAGTGCCGCCACATGCAGGGTGAGCCGCCGCCCGGCGCCCCCGTTGGCCGAACGCGCGAACACCGGCCGCAACGCTTCGTAGCCGGCGATCAGCGCGGCGACGGCCGCAAAACTCATCTGAAAGCTCACGCCGGTGATCTCGTCCGGCCAGATCGCCAGCAACACGACGGCGGCAACCGCGAGGCCACGCATCGACACCGCGCGCCGTCCCATCGCGATGCCGAGCGTCGCCAACGCCGCCATGCAGAACGACCGGACGATGGGCAGATGCGCCCCCGTCAGCAGAAGATAGAAGCCTCCGGCGAACAAAGCCGCGACCGCCGCGATCTGCCGGACCGGCCAACGCACGGCGGCATACGGCCAGCAGGCAAGACCGTTCCGCACTGCCCCCATCGCCAGCCCCATGACAATGCCAATGTGCAGCCCTGCCACCGCCAGCAGGTGAGCCAGTCCCGAGTTGGTGAAGGCCGCGCGATCCTCGGCCGTAATCGCGGTGGATCGCCCGACCATCAACGTCGCCGCGATCGCACCGCGTGGTCCCGGCAGTTCGGTCTCGAGACGCTGCGCGATGCGATCGCGCACGCCCTGCCACCAGGCCGCAACCCCCTCGGCAGAACGCCCGGCATCAAGGCGCGATGCGCCCCCGAGCGCAAACCCGGAGCCGGCGAGCCCCGAGAAGAATGCATCCCTCTGCAGATCCCATCCCCCCGGATAGGCGGGGCTCGATGGTGCCCGAAGCAACGCCCTGATCCGCACCCGATCGCCATCCGCAAGCTTCGCCGGGTCGCCGGCACGCAGCCGGATTCGGATCGTCCGCGCCATCGGCGCTCCGCCGTCCAACGACGCATGGGCGATCGTCAGCCGCGAACCGCCGTCGGGCAGCGCGTCAATGGAGCGCACGAGCCCCTCGACGATGACCGCGTGTCGAGGCAGCACCGCCAGCGGCAACGCCCGACGTGTCTCGAGCATCGGCGACAGCAGACCGACCGTAAAGGCAACGCCGATCAGTGCAGCGGCGCGGCCAAGCTCGCTCCGACGAACGCTCAACGCGAGCAGCCCGGACATCACGCCGACGACGAACGTCGGCCAGACCGGCGGCTCCGTCCGGAGCCCGAAGTAGCAGGCCACACCCGCCCCCATCACCACCGGCAGGAACAGCACCCGCCGCCTCTCGGCTGCGACCATACGGCGCGCCACGGCGACGGCCGCCACCGATCGGCGGCGGAAACTCCAACTCCAGTCGCCCAGGATCGCTTGTTGCATACACGTAACGTTAGCCGCCGCCGTCCGGTTTGGGAAGCGTCGGGCCGTGGTGTAGGACACGCCTATGGCGATCAGGACCCGTTTTGCGCCGAGCCCGACCGGCATGTTGCACGTGGGCAGCGTTCGCACAGCTCTGTTCAACTACCTCTTCGCACGCCATCACGGCGGCGAATTCCTGCTGCGTATCGAGGACACGGACCGCGCGCGTTCCACCAATCAAGCCGTCGAGATCATCCTCGACGGCCTGGCTTGGCTCGACCTGCCGTCCGATGCGCCGCCGGTGTTGCAGTCGAGCCGGGCCGGCCGGCATGCCGAAGTAGCCCAAGCGCTCCTGGCACAGGGCCGGGCGTACCGCTGCTACGCCACGGCCGAAGAGCTCCGCGACATGCGTGAGCGCGCCATCGCGGCCGGACAGCCGCCGCGCTACGACGGGCGCTGGCGCGACCGCGACCCCTCCGACGCGGTGCCCGGCATGCCTTTCAGCATCCGCCTGCGCGCACCCATTGAGGGTGAGACCGTCGTCGACGACCTCGTCCAGGGCGAGGTGCGGGTCGCCAACGCCGAGCTCGACGACATGATCATCCTGCGCTCGGACGGTTCACCCACCTACCTGCACGCGGTCGTGGTCGACGACCACGACATGGGCATCACCCACGTCATCCGCGGCGACGACCACCTCACCAACACGTTCCGCCAGGTGCAACTGTTCGATGCCATGGGCTGGCCGTGGCCGCGCTTCGGCCACGTGCCGCTGATCCATGGTCCGGACGGCGCCAAACTGTCCAAGCGGCACGGCGCCCAGAGCGTCACCGAGTTCCGCGACATGGGCATCCTGCCCGAGGCGCTCTGCAACTACCTGGTTCGTCTTGGCTGGGGCCATGGCGACGCCGAGATCCTGTCGCGCGAGGAGCAGGTCCGGCTCTTCGACATCGGCGGCGTCGGCCGTGCCCCGAGCCGGCTCGATCCGGCCAAGCTCGCGCACCTGAACGGCGTCTGGCTCCGGCGTGCGGAAAACGACCGCCTTGTCGACGCCGTTTTCGAACGCCTCTCGGGCCGGGCCGGCCTGGTGCTCGACGACACGACGCGCCAGCGGATTGCGCTCCTGATGCCGACGCTGAAGGAGCGTGCAAAGGACCTCCGTGACCTCGCCGACGCTGCGGCGTTCGCCGCCAGGTCCGTCCCGCTCCCGATCGACCCGAAAGCCGCCAGCCAGTTGACGCCGGCAGCGATAGAAATGCTCGCCGAGTTGCGCGAAGCCATTGTCGGGACGTCGTTTGAACAGTCGAGCCTGGACGCGCTGCTCCGCTCCTTCGCCGGCAGGCGCGGCCTCAAGCTAGGCCAGGTCGCGCAACCGCTCCGCGCGGCCCTGACCGGCAGCACCGCCAGCCCGCCGATCGACGCGGTCCTCCTGGCGCTGGGCCGTGAAGAGGTCCAATCGCGCCTGCGCCAAGTATCCAGGGCGGAAAGCCTGTGATTTTCCTCGCGCCGATGGCGCAACAAGCACGAAGCGGGGGGTTGAACCCCCCCCCCCCCAACCCCCGCCCGGTGGGTGGGCACAACAAAGAGGGGGCGGGGGGGGGGGCCCCCCCGGGG
>CAXTSH010000120.1:0-688 GCA_964246925.1 uncultured Acetobacteraceae bacterium | reverse complement strand
GGGTTTCACCCCGCACCCCACCAAACGGAGGCCGTTTGGATCGCCAAACGATTGCGGGTCCGGGGGTGCTATCCCCGGCGGGGTTTGGGGCGGAGCCCCAACCTTGATGCACGAGTTCGACCGTCATCTTCTCGCCATCGAGGACATGCCCCCTCAGATCATCGAAGAACTGCTCGACGAGGCTGAAAGCCACGTCCTCCTCAACCGCTCGGTCCAGACCCAGCGAGACGCGCTCCGCGGCCGCACCCTGATCAACCTGTTCTTCGAGGACAGCACGCGCACCAGAACCTCGTTCGAGCTCGCCGGAAAGCGTCTGGGTGCGGACGTGATCAACATGTCGGTCTCGCAATCATCGGTCAACAAGGGCGAGACCCTGCTCGACACCGCGACCACGCTCAACGCCATGCACTGCGACCTTCTCGTGGTGCGTCACGACCAGTCCGGCGCGCCCGCCCTGCTCGCCAGAAAGGTGAGCGCCTCGGTCATCAACGCCGGCGACGGCACCCACGAGCATCCGACGCAGGCCCTGCTGGACGCGCTCACCATCCGCCGCCGCCTCGGGCGTCTCCGCGGCCTGCGCGTCGCGATCTGCGGCGACATCGCTCACAGCCGCGTGGCCAGATCAAACATCTTCCTGCTGGCCAACATGGGCAACGACGTTCGCGTGATTGGCCCACCCACCCTGATC
>CAXTSH010000119.1:5005-8704 GCA_964246925.1 uncultured Acetobacteraceae bacterium | reverse complement strand
GATCACCGGCGCCCCCACCCGCTCGCCCCAGATCTGCAACTGCTCCACCGCTGCCGCCCGGAACGTGTCGCACGCCGCCAGCACCGACCGCCGTCCACGCTCGCTCTGCTGCAGCGCCAGCTTGCCGATCGTCGTCGTCTTCCCCGTCCCGTTGACGCCGACCATCAGCACCACGTGCGGCCGGCGGGACGGATCGGGCTCGAACGGCACCGCCACGGGTGCCAGCACGCGCGCGATCTCGGCCGCCAGCGCCTCGCGGACCTCCTCGTCGGTCACCTCGCGCCCGAACCGCGTACGCCGGAACTGGTCGATCACCCGCCCCGCCACCGCCGTCCCCAGATCGGCCTGGATCAGCACCTCCTCGAGTTCCTCGAGCGCCGCGTCATCGAGCTTGCGCCGCGTGAACGCGGCCGTAATGCCGCCGCCCAGCTTCTGCGTCGAGCGGGTCAATCCCTCCTTGAGGCGGGAAAAGAACCCTAGCGCCAAGGCGACGCCACCAGCCCTGACTTCGTCGCCGCCACGACCCTCGCGGAGACGATCTGCCCTGGCTTGCATCCTTCGATGGCGACCGGCGAGTAATGCTCCGATCGCCCGCGTCCGCCCGCCTCGACCAGCACCCGCAGCCGCGCGCCAGCCAGACCCGAGTGGAACCGCTCCGCATTGGCAGCACCCTGCGCACGCAACCGCGCCGCCCGCTCCCGTCTCACCGCCTTCGGCACCGCCGGCATCCGCGCCGCCGGCGTCCCCGGCCGCTCGCTGTACGGAAACACATGCACATACGGGATCGCCTGCTCCCTGACGAAGGCGAGCGTCTCGTCGAACAGCGCCTCTGTCTCGGTCGGAAACCCTGCGATCAGATCGGCACCAATCGCAATCCCCCCGCGCGCCGCCCGCGCCCGCGCGATCGCCCGGGCCGCGTCGGCCGCAAGGTGCCGGCGCTTCATACGCTTGAGCACCAGGTCCGACCCCGCCTGCAGCGACAGATGCAGATGCGGCATCAGCCGCTCCTCGCCCGCCAGCAGCGCCCAGAGATCATCGTCGATCTCCACCGGGTCGAGCGACGACAGCCGCAACCGCGGCAACTCGGGCACCAGCCGCAGCACGCGCCGCGCGAGCGATCCCAGCGTCGGCCGTCCCGGCAGGTCCGGCCCGTAGCTGGTGATGTCGACCCCGGTCAGCACCACCTCCCGGCATCCACGCTCCACCAGGCTCCGCACCTGCTCGACCACGTCTCCCGCCGGCACCGACCGGCTCGGCCCGCGTCCGAACGGAATGATGCAGAACGTGCAGCGATGATCGCACCCGCCCTGCACCTGCACGTACGCACGCGCCTTCGCAGCAAACCCGCTCACCGCCACCGGCGCCACCAAAGCCGCACCTTGACGCCACTCCGACGCAAGCAGCTTCGCCGCGTTCCCCCGGACGCCCGTTACCCCCGGCAACGACGCCCAGGCCGCCGGCTCGATCTGCGCCGCACACCCCGTCACCACGATCCGCGCGTCCGGCCGCTCGCGATGCACCCGCCGGATCGCCTGCCTCGCCTGCCGTTCCGCCTCCGCCGTCACCGCGCAGGTGTTGACCACCACCAGGTCGTCCTGCCCGGCGACGTGCCCGCGTATGATCTCGCTCTCGAACGCGTTCAGCCGGCACCCGAACGTCAGGATCGCAGCGTCGCTCACAGCTCCAGCCAGCCCGTGAAGCTCGTCTCCGCCGGCCCCGTCATCAGCACGTGCCCGTCCGCCTCGCGCCACTCGATCCCCAGGGTCCCGCCGTCGAGCACCACCGCCGCGCGCCGCCCGGCCAGCCCGCGCCGATGCGCGTTCACCAGCGCCGCGCACGCCCCCGAGCCGCAGGCAGGCGTCAGTCCCGCCCCGCGCTCCCACACCCGCAGCCGTACCCGGTCCACTGCCTCGACGACGGCGAACCCGATATTCGCACCCTGCGAGAACAGCGGATCGCGCTCCAGCACGGCACCCCGTCCCGCGACATCGACATCGTCGAGGCTGGTCACGAACAGCGTCGCGTGCGGGTTGCCCATCGAACATCCCGCCGGATCGCCCTCCAGCGGCAGATGCAGCGTGTCGACCCCAACCCCGACGCCGACATCGGCCGCGCCCCACTTCGGCTCGCCCATGTCCACCACGACATCCCCGTTCTGCAGCACCCGCGACGGCAGCATTCCCGCCAGCGTCTCCACCACCACACCGTCGGCCTCGTCGGTCGCCAGCAGGGCCGCCACGCAACGCGTCGCATTGCCGCACGTCGCCGACATCGAACCGTCCGCGTTGTGGATCACCATCAGCACATCTGCGCCCGGCGCCGTCGCCGGCCGCAGCCGCACCACCTGGTCGCATCCCACCCCCAGGCGCCGGTCCGCGATGCGCCTGACCTGCGCTTCACTCAGCTCCAGCGGTCGCACCCGCTCGTCGAAAACGACGAAATCGTTACCCGCCCCGTGCATCTTGGTGAAATCGGCGCGCATGGGGCCATTATATGGTGTAACGGCTGCCCGATGGAGGGGCCGTAACCGCGCGAGGCCGTCCGCCATGGATTTCGAGAAGAAGTCGCTCCCCGATCTCAAGCAGATGCAGCTCAACTACGAGCGCCTTCACAAGACGGAGACGACCGACTACCGCACCCTGTTGGCCACCATCGACCGTCGCGGCGCCAACGGCCTCGATCCCACCCGCACCATCGACTTCCTTCGCAAGGCCGCCGCCGAGCACCGTTTCGTGTCCTACAAGGACGTCGCGGCCGCTTCCGGCGTTGTCTGGGACAACACGGTTCGGCTGCGCCTCGGCGCGCACCTCGACGAGGTCACCCGCCGGGTAGCGCGAGAGGGCGGCCCGCTTTTGTGCGCCATCGTCGTCAACCAGCCCAACATCGCCTCCGGCAAGCTTGAACCGGTCGCACTTCGCGGCTTCCTCAAGCTCGTGACCGAGCTGCGTGGCGAAGACGCCGTCCCCGAGCGCAATCCGGCCGCTGGGGCCGCCCTCCTCGCCGAGGCGCAGCAGGAAGTCTTCCGCTGGGCGTCCGAGACCACGGCGGCTGCCGCTTGAACCGCTAACCCGCCCCCGCTATAGACCGCCCCTCGTCAGCGCGCCGGGCCTGTATGGGCATGCCCGGCCGCGACCGCGCGCGACAAGCCGTGCGCCCCGGACAAGGAGCCCCGAAATGCCCAAGCTCAAGACCAAGTCGTCGGTCAAGAAACGCTTCAAGATCACCGCCACCGGCAAAGTCCTGTCCGGCCCCGGCATGAAGCGCCACGGCCTGATCAACCGCCCGCAGAAGATGAAGCGGACCAACCGCGGCCCGCAGACGCTCACCGACATGGACGCCCGCACTGTCAAGCAGTGGGCCCCCTACGGTCTCGGCTGAGGAGCGCGCAGCATGGCACGCGTCAAGCGGGGCGTAACCACCCACGCCCGTCACAAGAAGGTCCTCAAGCAATCCAAAGGCTTTGTCGGCCGGTCGTCGACCAACTATCGCATCGCGCTCGAACGGCTGGAGAAGTCGCTCCAGTACGCCTACCGGGACCGGCGCAACAAGAAGCGCGACTTCCGCGGCCTCTGGATCCAGCGCATCAACGCCGCCGTCCGCGAGCACGGGCTCACCTACAGCCGATTTATCGACGGCCTCAACAAGGCCGGCATCGAGATCGACCGCAAGGTCCTCGCCGCCATCGCCTACGATGACGCC
>CAXTSH010000119.1:0-4905 GCA_964246925.1 uncultured Acetobacteraceae bacterium | reverse complement strand
ATCGACAGCGCCGCCGATCTGCGTCAACTCGACGCCGTTCGCGTCTCCGTTCTCGGCAAGCAGGGCAAGCTGACCGCCCTGCTCAAGGAACTCGGCCGCCTCGCACCCGACGAGCGTCGCGAACGCGGCGCCGCACTCAACGCGCTGCGCGACCAGCTCACCACCGCCATCGACACCCGCCGCGCCCAGCTTGAGGCCGATCAACTTGCCGCCCGGCTTACCGCCGAGACCGTCGACGTCACCCTGCCGCCACCACCCGAGCCACTCGGCTCCATCCACCCCGTCAGCCGGACCACCGAGGAGATCACCGCCCTCTTCGGCGCCATGGGCTTCACCGTCGCAGTCGGTCCCGACATCGAGACCGACTGGCACAACTTCTCCGCCCTCAACATCCCCGGCCACCACCCGGCACGCGCCGACCACGACACCTTCTATCTGCCCCCGGCAACGCCCAACGAGCCGCCTCGCGTGCTCCGCACCCACACCTCCCCGGTGCAGATACGCACCATGCTCGCGACCCCGCCGCCGCTCCGCATCATCGTGCCCGGCCGCGTCTACCGCGCCGACCACGACGCCACCCACGCGCCGATGTTCCACCAGTGCGAAGGCCTGGTCATCGACCGCGACATCACGCTCGGCCACCTCAAGGGCTGCCTGATCGACTTCCTGCGCGCGTTCTTCGCCCTCCCCGGCCTGCCGGTCCGCTTCCGCGCCAGCTACTTCCCGTTCACCGAACCCTCCATGGAGGTCGACATCGGCTGGGACCGCCGCACCGGCCAACTCGGCGCCGGCACCGACTGGCTCGAAATCCTCGGCAGCGGCATGGTCCACCCGAAAGTCCTCGCCAATTGCGGCCTCGACCCCCGCGAATGGCAGGGCTTCGCCTTCGGCATGGGCATCGACCGCATGGCGATGCTCAAGCACGCCATCCCCGACCTGCGTCCGATGTTCGAGAGCGACGCCCGCTGGCTGCGCCACTATGGCGCCAGCCCGCTCGGAGACGCCGAGCGATGAAGTTCACCCTCTCCTGGCTACGAACCCACCTCGACACCGAGGCCACCCTCGACCGCCTCACCGACACCCTCTCCGCGATCGGCCTCGAAGTCGAAGCCGTCACCGACCGCGGCGCCGCCTTCACCGATTTTCGCGTCGCCCGCATCGTCACCGCGGGCGAGCACCCCAACGCCGACCGCCTCCGCCTCTGCCAAGTCGACACCGGCGCCGGCACCCTTATTCAGGTCGTCTGCGGCGCCCCTAACGCCCGCCCCGGCCTGCTCACGATCTTCGCACCCCCCGGCGCCACCATCCCCGCCACCGGCGCCGTGCTCAAGGTCGGCGCGATACGCGGCGTCGAGAGCCGCGGCATGCTCTGCAGCTTGCGCGAACTGGGTCTCGGCGAAGAGCACGACGGCATCGCCGAACTCGCCCCCGGCGCAACGCCGGGCACTCCCTACGCCGCCTACGCAGATCTCGACGACCCGGTGATCGAGATCGCCGTCACCCCCAACCGCGGCGACGCGCTCTCCGTGCGCGGCATCGCCCGCGACCTCGCGGCCAGCGGCCTCGGCACGCTGCGCCCCTGGTCGCGTCCCACCATCGAACACCACCAGCCCTCCAGCATCCGGTGGCACATCGACGACCACCAGGCCTGCCCCTGGGTCCTGGGCCGGACGATCCGCGGCGTCCGCAACGGTCCCAGCCCCGACTGGCTCGTCCGCCGCCTCGCCGCCATCGGCCTGCGCCCGATCAGCGCGCTCGTCGACGTGACCAACTTCTTCACGCTCGATCTCGGCCGCCCGCTGCACGTCTTCGACGCCGACCGCATCGCCGGCGACACGCTCACCATGCGCGCCGCCCGCCAGGGCGAGCAGCTCGCCGCCCTGAACGGCCAAACCCTCACCTTCGACTCTACCGACTGTGTCATCGCCGACGCCAACGGCCCACAGTCGCTCGCCGGCATCATGGGCGGCGAGGCCACCGGCTCGCGTGACGGCACCAAGGCCGTCTTCCTCGAATGCGCGCTGTTCGACCCGATCCGCATCGCCCGGACCGGCCGCCGTCTCTCACTGACCAGCGACGCCCGCTCCCGCTTCGAGCGCGGCATCGACCCCTCCTTCCTCCCCGCCGGCCTCGACGCCGCCACCCGCATGATCCTCGATCTCTGCGGCGGTGAAGCGAGCGAAATCACCGAGGCCGGCGCCGAACCCGCCTGGCAGCGCCAGGCGACCCTGCGCTTCGACCGCCTCGCCGGCCTGGGCGGCCTCGCCATCGACCCGGACCTCGCCACCGCCCGCCTGCGCGCCCTCGGCTTCACCGAAACCGCCCGCGACAACACGCAGATCACCGTCGCCGTCCCCCCATGGCGCAACGACGTCGCCAGCAACACGCCGCTCGAGACCGCCGCCTCGCTCGACCCGGCACGCGCCGCCGAGCTCGCCCCCGCCGCCGCCGCCGTCGAGGCCGAGTGCGACCTCATCGAGGAGGTCCTTCGCTTGGGCGGCCTCGACGCGATCCCCCCGCACTCCCTCCCGCCATCCAAGGCAACCACCCGCTTCGACCAGACCGCACTCGTCCGCCGCGCGCTCGCCGCTCGCGGCCTCGCCGAATGCGTCAGCTTCTCCTTCCTCGCCGGCGAGGTCGCCACCCTGTTCGCCCCCGCGTTTGACCCCGCCGAGGTCACGCTCCTCAACCCGATCGCCTCCGACCTCGACCGCCTGCGCCCGACCCCGCTCGCGAGCCTGCTGCAGGCCGCCGCCCGCAACGCCGCCCGCGGCGAGCCCGACCTGTCGCTGTTCGAGATCGGCGCCGGCTTCACCCCCGAGGCACAAACCATCGCCGCCGGCCTGCGCACCGGCCGCACGCCCCGCCATCCCGGCCGCCCCGCCCGCGACCGTTCCTGGCAGGACGCCCGCGCCGACGTCCTCTCTGTCCTCGCCACGCTGGGCATGCCGGCCGACGCGCTCACCACCGAACGCACGACCACGGAGGCCGCCTACCACCCCGGCCAGTCCGGCCTGATCAAACAGGGCCCCAGGCTCACCCTCGCCCGCTTCGGCACCCTGCACCCGAAAATCCTCCAGAAACTCGGCTTCGAGCATCCGGCCGCCGGCTTCGAAATCCTCCTCGACACACCTCCCGCGCCAAGAAAGCGCAAGCGCGCCGCCCCCGACCTGCCCACGCTGCAACCGGTCCGCCGCGACTTCGCCTTCCTCGTCGACGAAACCGTCCCCGCCGAAACCCTGCTCCGCGCCGCGAGAGCCGCCGACCGCAAGCTCATCACCCAGGTCACTCTCTTCGACGTCTACAGAGGCGGCGAACTGCCGGCGGGCAAGAAATCGCTGGCCATCGAGGTCACGCTCCAGCCCCGCGACCGCTCTCTCACCGAATCCGATCTCGCCCATGTTGCCGAGACCGTCATATCCGCCGCTACCGCGTCCTGCGGCGCGATCTTGAGAGAGTAGACCAGGGCCAACCCCTGAACTTCGCTGGGCCTGAGGCCCGTATCCCGGGGAGGTTTCAAAGCGCGGCGGCTCTCGGGCCGGCTCACGCGGCGGCAGTTCGAGATCGACGCCGCCCAGGGGAGCGAACCGCGCGCGCACGCGGTCGTAAAGATGAGGCGTCTCATCGTGCCCGGCGAGGGCGGTGTGCAAAATGCGGCGCACCTCGGCCTCCATCGAGTGTCCGTGCTGGGCAGCACGGACACGCAGGCGCTCCTTCAAGGCGGGATCGAGGTTGCGGATCGTGATCGACGCACGCGCGGGATCATTCATGCGTCAAACGCCACCAATGATCTCATTGATGTCTAGAGATGCCGTTCTCCTTCCTCTGCTCGAACACCCGGTTTGCTCCTCCTACATCTCTGTCCACCAGCAAGCGAAGGAAGCAGAGATGGAGCTCATCCGCGCGGGCAGCCAGCCCTCCGGCAAGGGGCCGGCGGACTGGTTCACCGGAACAGTGCGCATCGACCCGCTCTTCACCCCACCCGACCCGGCGCGCGTCGCCACGGCGCTCGTCACCTTCGAGCCCGGTGCGCGGACCGCCTGGCACACGCATCCGCTCGGCCAGACCCTGATCGTGACCGCCGGCTGTGGCTGGGCGCAACGCGAGGGCGGCCCGGTCGAGGAAATCCGGCCTGGCGACGTGGTCTGGTTCGCCCCCGGCGAGAAGCACTGGCACGGCGCCGCCGCCACCACTTCGATGAGCCACATCGCCATCCAGGAACGGCTGAACGGCTCGCCGGTGGACTGGATGGAGCATGTCAGCGACGTCCAGTACCGGCGCTGACAGGCGTCCCGCACCAGCCGCTGAACCTCCGTCTTTCTTGCCTCGGACACCCGGTTGCCGCACTGTTATGACGTCTGACTTGGCGGTGTCGATGCGTGTCGCCTGGATGGTTGGCGCTCTCCTGTTCGCCACGGCTGCGAACGGCACCGAGCGCTTCCACGTACGCTCACCTGTCTTCGCCTGTGTCGATCCCGGCACGTCCGGCGCCATCAACGCCCGGTCCGCCCGTGGCCAGCGCAATTCGGTCTGGACCAGGCACCTCAGGCATTCGGGCGATTGTTTCAGGACCAGACCCAACCAGGCGTGGGAACTGATTGCGCGCCAGGGCGGAACGTTGCTGCTCCGGCTCGACCCGCCTCGGCCAGGCGAACCGCCGCTCTACTTCCGGCAACGCGACCTCGTCGCCGACACGCTGCCACGACCGCCGAGACCGGCGTCGCCGGCACCCGAAATCCCGCCGATGGCGACCACCCTGGACGCGGACCCCGCCAGTGAGGCCGCCGGTCCGCGCCCGCCTCCACTCTCACTCCCCAACAAGCCACCGCCCCCGGTACCCTCGCCACCGCAGAAGCCCGCCGCCACGCCGCTCCCCCCCGCACCAACCCCCAAAGTAACCCCACC
>CAXTSH010000118.1:0-8705 GCA_964246925.1 uncultured Acetobacteraceae bacterium | reverse complement strand
TCGGCGAGCCGCTGGTCGAGAGTATGCACCGTCGCCCCATGCGCCGACGCGGTCGCCAGATGCAAGGCATCGCCGGCACGAAGCCCGAGCCTGTGCTGGTCGACGAACCGCGCCGCCGTCCGGAAATGGCTGCTGGTCACCGGCAGCAAAGTGAAGCTCTCGGCAACCAGCTTGTTGAACATCGCGAGCGCGGACGCTCGCTGCTCCAGCGTGATCCGGTCAGTCCGCAGCTTGATTGCCATCGCCGACGACATCTCGGTGATCGTCCAGTCGCTGATCAGCAGCTCCTCCGGAGCCTGTTCCGCCAGCCAGCCCTGCGCCTGTGCGGTCATTGCTTCGTTGGACAGCGCCGCGACCAGGAGCGACGTGTCGACATAGACCATCAGAAGCGATCGCCATCCCGCATCGCTCGTATCAGGTCGTCGGCTCCTTCAGTCGGCGGAGCCATGGTCGCCGTCAAAAGCCGCAGCATGGTAGCATCAACCCGTTTGCGCGGACTGGCCACGGCGGTCAGGCGCACGACTGGCTTCCCCCGTCGGGTGATGTCGATCGACTCCCCTGCCTCGACCCGGTCGACCAATTCGCTCAGATGTGCCTTGGCATCTGCCAAGTTGGTCGTCGTCAAACCGCCCTCCTGACCATCTAGATGGTCACATAATGCATTTGGCTCTCCAACACCAGCAGCGACAAGGCGAAAACGACGACTGCTTGATCCCCCGGCGCCGGGCCGGCGCGAGCAATCACCCAACCAAGACTCACGCTGCGGGACACTGCTACCCTACCAAGATCGCGTTGGGCCCGGATACGACGATCCCGCGTTCGGCCGCCGTGTGCTCGGCATGACACGCTTCTGCTCGGCACGCACCTCGCGGTCTGAGCGGCGCCAATCGTCAGGCGCGGCTCGCCAGCACAGCCCGTAATTCGGTCAAACCCGCCTCGATCTCCGACAGGTCGGTTGCGCCATATCCAAAGATCAGCCCGTCGCGGGTCTTCTCTCCGATGAAGTAGCGACCCAACGCGTGCACCTTGACCCCGCGCGACATCAGACGCTCGGTGATCGGCTCAAAGTCCCGCGGCGTCCGCGAAGCGGCCGAGACATGCATGCCGCAAGCCGAAGGGATCGGTTCCAGCCATCCGGCGAAATGGTCGGTCAGGAGTTGCCGGATCAGCTCTCTGCGCTCCCCGTAGAGCTGCCGCAGCTTACGCACGTGGAGCGCCAGATGGCCTTCGGAGATGAACCGGGCGACGGCCAGTTGCTCCGGAACGGGACAGTGCCAGTCAAGGCAGTTCTTGGCGGTGATCAGTGTTCCCATCGCCCAGTGCGGCACGATGATGAAACCCAGCCGCAGCGCCGGCAGCATGCATTTTGAGAACGTGCCGACATAGAAGACGTCTTCGGCTGCAGCCCCGGTCCGCAGCGCCTCCACAGGCGCCCCATCGAGCCGGAACTCGCCGTCGTAATCGTCTTCGATGATCACCGCGCCGTGCGTCCGAGCGAACCCGATCAGCGCGCGCCGCCGCCGCGCCGACATCGTCACGCCGAGCGGAAATTGATGTGATGGACAGAGGCTGATGATGCGTACGTCTTCCGGCAGACGTTCGACGATCAGTCCTTCGTGGTCGACGCCGACTGGCACTACTTTTGCGCCCGCGGCGGCGAAGGCAACGCGCATCGGCGGATAGCCCGGGTCCTCGACGGCAACAACCGTGCGGCCGGCGGTGACCAGCACCCTCGCCAGCAGATCGAATGCTTGCTGCGCGCCCGCGGTGATCAGGACGTCGTCCGGATCTGCGGCCACCGCGCGGGTCTGGGCGACGTGGTCGGTGATGGCGGAGCGGAGCTGGAAACTACCCTGATTGCCCTGTGGACTCCTGAACCTTGTCGGCCGGATCTCAAGCCACCTGAGCTGCTTGGCCATCATCCTGCGAAATGTCTGGAAGGGAAACAGCCGCGGGTCCACGAACCCCGGCCGGAAATCGGCGAGCGTTTCGCCGCGGCCCAGACCCGATGAGTCGCGCCAGAACGCCATGGCCGACCTCACCTCGGGTCGCACCCAGAAGCCGTTCAGACGCTCGTCGGTCGATGCGGTTGTTCGACGCGCCGCTCTGGTGCGGCTGGGCGGCGGCCTTTCGGCGACGAAGGTGCCGGAGCCGTGTCGCGTCGCGAGGTAACCTTCGCTCACCAGCCGGCCGTAAACCTCGACCAGCGTCGTGCGCGAGACCGCAAAACACGCCTCGGCCCGTCGCGTCGGCGGCATTCTCATTCCTGGCTTGAGCCGGCCATCGGCAATGGCGCCCTTGAGTTGCTCGTAGAGGGAAGACCGGCCCGACCCTGCAGGCGCAATCTGTATCCCGAGCTCGAACAGCGTATCCATGGCTGCGACGACCCCGCGCGAAAGTGGTGCGCTCGCCTTTCCCGATGGTGGTTCTCCTCCATGACCACCGCGTCGTCTAGTTTAAGAAGCATGCTGCAGGGCAGCAAAGAGGTTTGTGAAGTGGCCTCCCCATCCACTTCTCAAAAGGTATGACCGACCGTGTTTGTCCTACCAATGAAACCTGTCTCCTACGAGGAGAGCTGCGAGAGAGATCGCCGGCGCAGGCCCTCGGTCATCCGCAAGTTCATGACCTGTCTCGTGCACGGTTTCGGCACTCAAACGGAGGATGTCTGCGGCAGCCCGGATATCACGGGGGAGACATCCTGGAGCGAGGGTGACCTCGACACGCTGCTGGCCATCGAGCTGGGACAACCACGCAAGCAACATACCGAATGAGGCCACGTGTTGGCGCCTCGCATGTTGGTCGAGCTCTCCGACTTCGTCGACACACTCAACTTCCGTCCCGAGCGGATCCGTCGCTCAGACAAATCTGCGGCTCGGCCGGCACCATCGAATTGATGGAAGACTGCAATGCTGTCGTTTCGCAAGCGGATGGCCACACCGTCTCACCGGCAAGCCAGGATGATGTGGCAACATGAGATCTCGGGATTGCCGGGATGGCAGGTCATCGATGGCCGCGCGCAAATCGCCAGGACGCGGCGATCAGGCCGCCACGCGGTCAAGCGGGCCTCCAAGCGCCGGATCACACGGGTCACGACGGTCGTCCTTTGCCTTGCGGCAACGCTGACAGCAGTGTTCATCCTGTGCCTCGGCTGGATTGCAGCCTGCGAGTGGGTCGGCGGCGTCCTGCTGCGATGCGGTTCCGCGTTGACCGGTTCACGTTGAGCACGCTGTTCCACCAACGATGACGCACGAGATTGGTTTGCCAATCCAGCGCCAACCTCTAGGCTTCGGCGGTCTTTACCGGATGGGAACGAATGCGCCGCACATCATTGCCGGAGGTGGCCTGCCTTCTTCTTGCCGGCTGCGTTTCGAACACTCTCTCGACCCAGAACATGCAGGTAAAGCCCGGGAGGCGATGCCGTGCCCGTCCGTCCCGCCGCCGCACGCCCCGCGGTGAGGATGACCTCCACCGCCCTGCTGGCATCGGCGAGGCTCATTACGGTCAACAAGACCACGACGGCTGGAGTCACTCTCCACCTCGCTGCTCCGCAGGCGCTCGGCCCGGACTGCAGCCCACTCGGGCAGGTCGTTGTGAGGGTGACGGCACCTCCGGATCACGGCACCGTCCACATCGGACAGGGAATGATCTTCTCGAACTATAAGCCCGGCGACGCGCCCTACCTCTGCAATGCCCGGAAGACCCCCGCCACCGTGGTCTCTTATCAGGCGGCCGCTGGCTTCGCGGGTAGCGACGTCACAGTCATCCATGTCTTCTTCCCTGATGGCCGCGCGCCGACGATCCGTTACGACATTACGGTCAACTAGGAGCCCGTCCTCCCCAAGGCATACCGGCGGTGCCGGTGATGTCGACCGGCATCACCGGCCAAACCTGCGAAGGCGGTATTTCACCATCAGCCGCCTGAACTGACGAAGACTTTCCCCAGGGACACTCCTATTCTCCTACTCCAATCGACCGCTGAAAACCTGCCATCAGTTCTCGCTCGCGACGGTTGGACCGCTCGGCCCGACACCGGCGGTCGCCACGATACAGAACCGCCTAGGTCTATACGGACTCCGTCGCATGGCACTCAGCTTGAAAGACCGGGAGACCGACAGCCTCGCCCGGAAGGTGGCGAGCCTGACTGGCGAAACGCTCACCGAAGCGGTGCGCATGTCGCTGGCCGAACGGCTCGCGCGCGAACGGCTGAAGCGAGGCCGCCCCGCGAACCTCACCGACGAGCTCCGGGCGATCTCCCAGCGGATGGACGCCTTGCCCGATCTCGACCCGCGCTCCCCGGACGAGATCATCGGATACGACGAGAACGGCTTGCCGGGCTGATGGTGATCGACCCCTCGGCGTTCGTGGCCATCGTCGCCGGCGCATCCAAGAGAGCGTCGTCAAGTCAGGCCATCGTCTCGCAACCCATCCAGCTGGCCAGTGCGGCGACATTGCTGGAGACAACGATGGTCGTCCTTGGCCGCAAGGGCGAGCCCGGCGTCACGGAGCTCGGCGCCTTCATCGGCCAGACCGGCATCGAAACCGCGCCTTTCTCAGCCGAACAGCTCGACCTTGCCGTCGACGCGTTCCGCCGCTTCGGCAAGGGGCGGCACCCGGCGGGTCTCAATGCCGGCGATTGCTTCTCCTACGCCCTGGCAAACGCGACCGTCGAGCCCCTGCTGCTCAAGGGCGACGGCTTCTCCGTGACCGATATCAGGCAAGCCGTATGAAAACGCCTCTCATCGAGACCCTCCGTCTCCTGACCTGGCTGTCGCCCGCCTTCCCGACCGGCGCCTACGCCTATAGCCAAGGGCTCGAATGGGCGGTCGAAGCCGGCGACATCACCGATGCCGCGACTCTCGTCGACTGGCTCACCGACCTCCTCGCACGCGGCAGCCTGCGCAACGACGCCATCCTCCTCCGCCATGCTTGGCGCACCGAAGGCAGCCTCGCCGACCTCGCCGCCTTCGCCACCGCAACCGCAACGTCGCGCGAACGCGCCGAGGAGACCCTCGCCCAGGGCGCCGCCTTCCGGCGTGCCGTCGCCGTCTGGCATCCGTCCGAATCCGACCTGCCGCTGCCCGTCGCGGTGGGCGCCTCGCTCCGCCGCGGCGGCATCGACGAGACCACCGCGTGTGCCGCCTACCTGCATGCCGCTGCCGCCAGCCTCGTCTCCGCCGGCGTCCGCCTCATCCCGCTCGGCCAGACCGACGGCCTGCGCACCCAGGCCACCCTGGAATTCAAGATCCTCGAGACGACGCGCGACACCGCGACCGCCACCCTCGACGACATCGGCGGAAGCTGCCTGCGCGCCGACATCGCCGCCATGCGCCACGAGCGTCAAGTCACCCGGCTGTTCCGCTCATGACCTCCGCCGCGCCTCACGCCGTGGCCAGACGACCCGCACACCGCCCAGAACGCCGCGGACCACCATCAATTTCAAGTCACCCGAGAGGTCGATCCGCTTGCGCTCATCCGCTCGGAGACTGGCTTGGGCTACGACCGCAACGCCCCCAAACGCCCGATCAACGTCAGCCCGACGACGATCTCGTTCGGCAGGCACCGCTCTACACCCGCAACCTCAGTGGCACCGTCGAGGATCTTCTCCGGGACCTAGTCGAGACCGAGCACGCCCGGCGGCGCGTGGCCGACGCCGCACTCGACCAGGTCATCGACGGGCTGAACGCTTTTTACCGCAAGCACGGCCTGCTCAACGACGCGTTCTCGTCGCTCTGGCCTATGGCGCGGTTCGACGTCTTCGGAACCCCTGCCGGCAGCTTGAGGCCGTGCCGTTCGTCGTCGTGCTGCAGGAACAACGCGCTTCGTGGCCCCTCTCATCCTGAGCAGCCTGGCCAGGATCGACGAGCACCATCTGGCGTCACGCTTCACAGTCGACGGCGCGACCGTGACGGTGGACGTGTTCATCAGAGCTCTTGACGAACTCGTCAGCCAGGCCTGACCAAGCGACCGAAAGACACTGCTATTCTTCTCCGACACACCTCGAGGATTGCCGGACTTGCGCCACGAATTTCAAGTCTCCCCGCCGCTCCGCCCATGAGCCACGGCCCGCTTCGCATCGGCATCGGCGGTCCTGTCGGCAGCGGTAAGACCGCCCTGATGGACGCCCTCTGCCGAACCTTCCGCCACGAATTTCAAGTCGCCGCCATCACCAACGACATCTACACCCTGGAGGACGCCCAATTCCTCACCCGCGCCGGCTCGCTCCCGCCCGACCGCATCCTCGGCATCGAGACCGGCGGCTGCCCTCACACCGCCATCCGCGAGGACGCCAGCATCAACCTGGCCGGCGTCAACGAGCTCACGCACCGCTTCCCGGACCTTGACCTCATCCTGATCGAAAGCGGCGGCGACAACCTCGCCGCCACCTTCAGCCCCGAACTCGCCGACCTGACGATCTACGTCATCGACGTCTCCGCCGGCGACAAAATCCCCCGCAAAGGTGGCCCCGGCATCACGCGGAGCGACCTGCTCGTGATCAACAAGATCGACCTCGCCCCTCACGTCGGCGCCGACCTCGCCGTCATGGATCGCGACGCCACCCGCATGCGCGGCGCCCGGCCCTTCATCTTCACCAACATCCGCGCCGGCACCGGCGTCCCAGGCATCGCCGCATTCATCCGGCACAAGGGCGGCCTCGAAGGCGAGGGGTGCCGCCCCTCGACCCCGCTGGGGCCTTAGAGCACGATCGGGTCAGGTTGACTCAACCTGACCCGATAAGCGTGCTCGCAAAAACAGAAAGCTAGAGCCTGATCGGTTCAACTTGAACCGATCAGGCTCTAGGCCCCAGACCCCTTGATCAGCAGGCGCAGGTCGATCGCCTCCGCCATCCGCCGGTAGCCGGCATCGTTCGGATGCAGGTGGTCGCCGCAGTCAAACATTTCGGCAAGATGACCCGGATGGCCCGGATCGCGGACCGCACGGTCGAAATCCACCACGCCGTCAAAAACGCCGCCGGTCCTTATCCAGCCGTTCACCGCCTCTCGGACCGCCTCACCCCTCGCGCTGTAATAGTGAGGCAGCAGCGAGCCGGCGAACGGCGTCAGCGTCCCGCCAAGCACGCGAACGCCGCGCGCATGCGCCCGGGCCACGATCTCCTCCAACCCGGCAATGAGTTCTCCAGCGGTCGCTCGATCGCCACCGATATCGTTGATGCCCTCCAGCAGGATCATTGTCCGCACGTTCGGCACCGACAGCACGTCGCGATCGAGCCGGGCCAGCGCCGGGATCCCGTAACGCGCCTGCGACATCGTCAGAACACGGTTGCCCGCGATCCCCGCATCGACCACGCCGAGCCTGGCATGTGCCGCAGCAAGCCGCTCCGCCAGGGCATCCGGCCAACGACGGTTCGCGTTGCTGCTCGAGCCATAACCGTCGGTGATGCTGTCCCCGAACGCCACAACCGTACCGGCGTCCGCAGCACCGACATCCACTTCGGTCAGAACGAACCGGGCCGAGCTCGTCCTCGCATCAACCAGGCGCGCGCCCGTGGCGTCTCCGGCGGCCAGGAAAGCCGTCGCCAACCCGACCGGATGGACCGCCGGCCCTGCCTCTCTCGCGATGAACAGGCTGACATCGACACTCTCGAGCGCGTTCACGGCGGCACGCACCGGATCGCTCAGCGCGGCGGTCCCGGGAGCGACGGTCACCGACCGCTTCCCGCCGAACGTCAGCGGGCGATCCGTCGCCGGATCGATGCTGCCCGGAGCATCCCCTGGCATCGCCAGACGCGCATCACCGACGACGAGCGGCGCCCGCCCGGTCTCGTTCGAGATCCGTATGCGCACCGCCTCCCCGCCGCTGGACAACCGCACCACCTGGCGAACCGTATGCCCCCCGAGCATCGACCCTATTCCCGCCGTCGGATCCGCACCCCAACTGCCGACCCAGGGAGATGCGGCGCTGCCACGCGTGCAAATGGCAGACGCGCACAGGATCAGCACCGCCGACCGGCAAACACCCCAAGCCCTCACAGCCCCACCAGCGTCTGCCCGCCATCGACGACGATGCTCTGCCCGGTGATCCATCCCGCTTCCGGCGAAGCGAGAAAGAACACCACCCTGGCAATGTCCTCCGGCGCCCCGAACCGCCCGAGCGGGATGCCGTCCCGCGTGGCCGCGTAGATGTCGGGACGCGCCTGCGAGATCCGCTCCCAGACACCCCCGGGGAAATCCGTCGAGCCCGGAATCACGCAATTGACCCGTATACGGTCGTTCGCCAACCGTCGCGCATTGCTCGCCGTCTGATGCACGATCGCAGCCTTCATGGCCCCGTAGGCGGGGCGGCTCGGTGCCGCCTGCAGCGCGGCGATCGACGATACGTTGATGATCGAGCCCCGCCCGCTTGCCTTCAGGAACGGCAACGCCGCCCGCCCGGCACGCACGCTGCCCATCAGATCGACCGCGATCGACGCCGACCAGCCATCCTCGTCGTCGTTCAGCGCGAACGCCGACGCACAGTTCACCAGCACGTCAAGGCCACCCAGCGCGTCCGCTGCCGCCGGCACGAACGCCGCGACCGCACCGGCGTCGCCCACGTCGCAGGATGCCACATACGCCACCGCGCCACCCAAGGCGTCCAGCGCCGCCTGCCCCCGGCCGCACACCGCGACCTTGGCGCCGCGCTCGGGCCAACCGCGCGCCCCCCCCCCCCCCCGCCCGCGGCGCCCCCCCCTGACCCCCCCCCCCCCC
>CAXTSH010000117.1:0-8733 GCA_964246925.1 uncultured Acetobacteraceae bacterium | reverse complement strand
CGCGGCAATTGTCCCGCAACGACCCCCCCCCCTATCATCCCCCGGGGCTCTGCCCCTGCACCCCGCTGGGGGCAGCGCCCCCAGACCCGCGCGACTTCGGTGAGCTGCTCACTGCAGCCTCTCGAACTCGAACACCATCGCACTCTCAGGCTGCATGATCGGCAGCGCGATACCGGCGTTCGCGAACATGCCTCCTGCGAGCACGATCGGCTTCAAAGGCGCCTGCGGCCCCGGCCGGGTCATCCGGTAGCAATCATCCGCCACCAGACCCGGAAATCGCTGCGGCGCCGGCATGCGCCGGACCGGTGCGGTCTCCTGTGCCAGCAGGAACACGGCATGGGCGCGATCCTCCGACACCACACCTCGCAGGCTGCGGCCATCCTGGATCGGTGTCGCGTGATGATGGCCGCCATGAAGCAGCGGCCGCAATCGCTTGTGCAGCGAAATCCAGCCGGCCAACTCGTCAGTCTCGTCCGGCGTCAACAGGAGCGGGTCGAGCTCGACGCCGAGATGGAAGAACAAAGCCACTGCGGCACGAAAGCCGAGCGTGTGACGCCGTCCGGTCTGATGGTTCGGGCTTGCCGATACGTGCGCGCCGATCAATTCCGGCGGCAGCAGGCGTGACAGTCCGCGCTGGATCGACAGCCGCTCCAGCGCGTCCGTGCAATCCGACGCCCACACCCGGTGCGTGCGGGTCAGCATGCCGTAATCCGCTCGACCGCCGCCCGACGCGCAGCTTTCGATCTCGACCGACGGATGCGCGCGGCGCAGACGATCGATCAGCGCCCAAGTCGCCAGCACGTGACGCCGGTAGGCCGGAACGCCCTCATGTCCTGCCGCGATCAGGTCACGGTTCATGTCCCACTTCAACGCCGAGATCGGGTGCGCTCCTAGCAGCGCATCGATCTCGTCGAAGATACGGTTCGCCACCGCCTCGCGACCGAGATCGAGCACCAGTTGATGGCGCGACGTGACCGGCGCCCGTCCGTCGGTGCGCAGCACGGCGTCAGGAAAGGCGCGATGCAGATCGCTGTCCGGGTTGACCATCTCCGGCTCGACCCAGAGCCCGAACTGCATGCCGAGCCCGCGCACATGCGCGATCAATGGGCCAAGACCGTCGGGGTACTTACGCGCATCGGGCCGCCAGTCGCCGAGACCGGCGCGCTCGTGGTCGCGCGCCTTCATCCAGCCGTCGTCGAGCAGGAACCGCTCGATCCCGAGACGGCTCGCCGCGTCCGCCTGCCGCATCAGACGCGCCGGATCATGGTCGAAGTAGTTGCCCTCCCAGGTATTGAGCGTCACCGGTCTTGCCGGAGCGCCGTCCGGCCACGACACCACTCTCTCGCGGACATGCGCGTGCAGCGCGCGCGACAGCCCTGACAGTCCGTGCGGCGAATAGGCCGCGTGCGCCGCAGGCGTCTGCAGCGCCTCTCCGGGCGCGAGCATCATTTCGCCGGGATGGAGCAGTTCGCCGGTCGAAATCAGGATCGTGCCGTCTTCGAGCGCCTCGGCACTCGTGGTGTGATTGCCGCTCCAGCCCAGATGCACCGCCCAGACTTCGCCGCAATCCTCATCGAAGCCCTCGGTTCCGGCGATCAGCGCCGGGTGCCGGTCGTGTGAGGTGCGGCCGCGCCGATTGTCGACCACGAACCGGCCGGTCTCGATCCCGACACGCCGCTCGGAGAACTCACGTCCCCAATGTCCGTCGAACGACAGCAGGGTCGCAGCGTCCGCCGGCACCAGAAACGTCCCCGCTGCGAGGTGCTGCAAGTCGAGCATGCTCTCGCCATCGTTTCGAACCCGCGAGCTCATCGTCAGCACGTCGCCCGACATCCGAAGCGTGATCGTCAGCGAAATCCTGGCAACTCGATCGACCGCGGCGGCGACGAGGCTCTGCCCATTCTGCTCGACCGTGCAATCGTCGAACCAAGCCGTCCAATCGAGCCCCAACCGGTGTGCGAGCAGACCCGGCGTGCGAAGCGAGCTCGTGCCGGCCGTCGGCAGCAATGTCGCTTCGACATAGTCCTCGTCGACGCCGTTCGGCCGCCTGCCGCGTACACGCGCGGCAACGGCATCGCCGAGCGAGGCCGGCAATCTGCGTCCCCAATGCACGATCTCGGGCAGGCCACGTCCGCGCTGCAGCAGCAGCAGCGTCGCGTGCGAGCCATCGAGCCGGTGGATCATTCCTTTACCCCTCCCAGTGTCAAACCCGACACGAAATGCCGCTGCATGACGAAGAACAGCGCGACCGAGGGCAGGGCGGCGATGATCGCGCCCGCAGACATCAACTGCCACGAGGCGAGCCACATTCCCTTCAGCGCCTGCAGGCCGGCGGTGATCGGCCGCGCGTTGTCGGACTGCACCAGCACCAGCGCCCAAAAATAATCGTTCCAGATGAAGGTGAATTCGAGCACGGCCAGCGCCGCCAGCGCCGGCCGCATCAGCGGCAGGACGATCTCGCCGAACACCCTCAACTCCGAGGCGCCATCCATGCGCGCCGCGTCGACCAGCGCGTCCGGCAATTCCTTGATGAAGTTCCGCATGAACAGGGTGCAGAACCCGGTCTGGAACGCGGCATGGAACACCACCAGGGCCCAGACCGTGTTGTAGAGCGGGAACACGGTCGTCATCAGCGTGCGGACCGGGATCATCAGCACCTGGAACGGCACGAAATTGCCCGCGATGAAGATCGCAAGCAGGATCGTGTTGCCCCGGAACCGGTATTTCGCCAGTCCGAACCCGGCCAGCGTCGAGAGCACCAGCGTCAGCGCAACCGCCGGAAACGTGATCCTGACGCTGTTGAACAGATATTGGCCCATCGGCGAACGGGTGAACACGTCCGTGTAGTTGCCGACCAGCCGCAGGCCGTGCGGCCAGCCCCAAAAATTGCCCTGCGCCAGATCCTGCGCCGATCGCACCGAGGTCAGCAGGATCGCCAGCAGCGGCAGCATCCAGATCAGCAGGCTGACCGGCAGCGCCACATGGTAGAGCACGCGTCCGCGCAGCCCCGCCTGCTGGATGGGTGCGGGGAACATCAGGTGCGCTCGCGGCGCAGCATCGAGATCAGGAAGAAGGCGATGTAAACATCCATGATCAGGAACAGCACGACTGCGATCGAGGCGCCGTAGCCATAACGGAACGAGAGGAACGTCTGCTCGAACATGTAGTAGGCGAGCACGGTCGAGCTGTCGAACGGGCCACCCCTGGTCATGATCGAGACGAGATCAAACGAACGCAACGCGCCCACCACCGAGACCACGACGGCGATGAACGTCGCCGGCCTCAGTTGCGGGATGATGATCCACCGCAGCATGCGCCAGCCGCGTGCCCCGTCCATCCGGGCGGCCTCGACGACCTCCTTCGAAACGGCGGTCAGGCCGGTCAGATAGAGGATCATGCAGTAGGCCGTCTGTGGCCACAGCCCCGCCACGATGACCGCGAACGTCGCCCAGTCCGGATTGCCGAGCAGCGAGACGCCCGGCAGCCCCACGCCGTGCAGCAACACGTTCAGCAGCCCGAAATCGGCGTTGAAGAACCAGGAGAACACCAGTCCGACCACGACCTGGCTGATCACGAACGGAAAGAAGAACAGCGACTTGTAGAACCGTATCCCGAACACGGTTTGGTTGAGAAACAGCGCGATGGCGAGCCCGAGGACGGGTGCTGCCATGTAGGCGATCAGCCAGTAGAGGTTGTTCAGCAGCGCCGTATAGAAGACGTCGTCGCCGAACAGCTCGACATAGTTGCCGAGCCCGATCCAGCGCATCGGGTGCACGCCGTCCCAGTCGTGCAGGCTGATCCAGATGCTGTCCGCAATCGGCCAGAGCACGAAGACGGAGAAGAACAGGGCCGCAGGTGCGATGAACCAGAACGGCGCGGTCGTGCCGCGCCGCCTGGTGCGCCTGGCGCTCGCCGGCAGGCTGACGGCGGCCGAGGTGACCGACATCGGCGGTCAGTCGGTGACGTTGTAGATGCGCTTCCTGGCCCGGTCGATGTTGGCAAGGATCTGGTTCTCGCGCCCCGGCTCGACCATGAATTGCGCGAAACCCTTCATAGCGACGGTCGCAAGGTCCTCGCTGGTGTCACGGTCGAAGAACTGCGCGTGATCAGGTGTGGCTTCGAGCAGCTTGCGTCCCGCGATCAGGAAACGGTCGTCGTCAACCTTGGCTTGGCGGTTGGCTGGTATCTGTTTTTCGATGTGATTGATCAGCGTCTGCGTATCGGGCTGCATGACGTAGGCGACGAAGGCCATCGCGTCCTTCATGTTCTTCGCATGCGCCGGCACGCTGACATCATCCATCGGCGCGTCCTCGGCGTCCTGAACCGAGGCATCAAGCGTCGGGAATGGCTGGAACGTGAACTCCGGCAGCTCGGCCGGAGGGATGCTCTGGGTGATGAAGTTGCCGATCAGCATCATCGCACCTCGCCCCTGAAACAGCAGCGGCTGGGCTTCCTGGAATGCGAGTTCCGTCTGGTCGGCGTTGAAGCATTGATGCTCGATGAGCTGCTTCCAGTGCGCCATCACATTCTTGACCCTCGGGTCGAGATAGGAAACGTGGCCGCTCATCAATTGCATGTGAAACGCGTAGCCGTTCAGGCGCAGATCGAGATAGTCGAACCATCCAGCGGTCGGCCAGAGATCCTTCGTTCCGATCACGATCGGCACCAGTCCAGCGTGTTTCAGCGTGTCGCAGGCGCCGAGCAGGCTTTGCCAGTCGTGGATTGGCGCAACGCCCGCTTTCTTCAGAAGGTCGGCTCGTTGATAAAGACCCCACTGGTATTGTGTATAGGGGACCCCGTACTGCTTGCCGTCGGTGGTGACGAGACCGACTGGTGTGTTGCCGAATTCCTGCTTGATCTGCGGCGTGAACAGCGGGCTTAAATCCGCCATCAGACCCGGCTGGACGAACTGGCGCAGCCGTTCCCCGGTATACCAGAGCACCACATCCGGTGCTTCCGACGTCAGCCAATTGCGGATCGCCTGCTTGTAGCTCTCGTGATCGTAGACGTTGTATTGGACGTTCACGCCTGGGTGCGCTGCCTCGAACCGATGCACCACCTCGGCGAAGGCTGCCCTCGGGGCAGGGTCGGACGTGTCGGCGTTGAAGACGAGCGTGCTGGCCCGAGCCTCCATTGCGCTCACCCCGGCGAGTGCGCACAGGCTTGCCGCGATCACGTATCGACCCATGATGCCTCCCTGGCCTCCTCTGCGTGAGGCACGGGCGGATTATGCACCACCTTTTCGAACCGACGCGAGCCCCCGAAGCGTTCTCACCAAGAGATGGCCTCTCGGCAATCACACCCACCCCATGCTAACCGACCGCCGCAGCATGAGGGGCTTGTATGCGACGTCGCGTGTTGTTGGGTATGGGCATCCTGTCGATCGCATGCGCGACCGGCGCCGAGGCGGAGGACTTGATCACCATGGCCTCCGGCGTGAAATACCATGACGAACTGGTGGGAACGGGCCCGGAGCCGCAACCAGGCCAGACCGTCACCGTACAGTACACCGGCTGGCTCGACGACGGCGGCAAGCGGGGCCGCAAGTTCGACAGTTCCCGCGATCGCGACCAGCCATTCAGTTTCAGCCTGGGAGCGGGCCAGGTCATTTCCGGTTGGGATATGGGAGTGGCCACGATGCATGTAGGCGGCAAGCGCACCTTGGTGATCCCGCCCGCACTGGGTTACGGCGACCGTGGCGCGGGCGATGCGATCCCGCCCAACGCCACCCTCATCTTCGACATCGAGCTCCTGTCGGCTCGCTGATGTTCGGCGATCCACCGACCGGCAGGTGACGTTTGGTTCACGCTTGCCGCCCATCACCTCACAAGCCACCCGCTCATCCCATCTGCAGCGGCATGCACTCTCCCATCAAGAGGAGGATAGAGGACGATGCCATTCGATGAAACCGGCGGCGCACGTCGCCCCGCGCGCAACGTCCTCGGTGGCGTCCTGGAGTCCTGCGCGCACGATCCATTGACCGGCTTCTTTCGCAATGGTTGCTGTGACACCGGACCGGAAGACGTCGGCAGCCACACCGTCTGCGCGATCGTCACCGCCGAGTTCCTCGCCTTCTCCAGGTCGCGCGGCAACGACCTTTCAACCCCACGTCCCGAGTTCGGCTTCCACGGCCTCGTGCCCGGCAATCGCTGGTGCCTGTGCGCACCGCGCTGGCAGGAAGCGCTTGAGGCGGGAGTGGCACCCACGGTCGTCCTCGATGCATGTCACGAGGCAGCCCTGCGTCATTGCCTCCTTGACGACCTCCGCGCACATGCTGCCGGCGATGCATGACATCTGCCGACACCGAGTTGGCAGCGGCCGGCGCGACGTCTAGTTTCGGGTTGGGATGGCGCGCAGGAGGAAGCAGGTGAGGGCCGCCTCAGGGTCCGAGCGGGCCGGCCACGTCGAGGACACCCATTTTCGCGCCGGCTCGGAGCTGCGCGAAGCGCGCGAACGGCTCGGTTGGGATCTTGGCGAGGTTGCCGCCGTACTGCGCATCAAGCTCGCCTATCTCGAGGCGATCGAGGATGGAAGGGTGTCAGCACTCCCCGGCAACGCCTATGCCCTTGGATTTCTTCGCACCTACGCGACCACGTTGGGCCTTGATGCCGACGACGTCGCGCGCCGGTTCAGGGCCGAGGCGCAGGATGTCAATCGCAAGACCGAGCTTGCCTTTCCGGCGCCGGTGCCCGAGCGCGGCATACCGACCGGCGCGATGGTGGTGCTTGGTCTCGGCATCGCCGCCGTCGGCTATTTCGGCTGGTATCGATTGAGCGATCACGAGCACACGGCGACCCATACGGTGCCACCGGTCCCTGAGCAGTTGATGGCTGCGCCGAAGGCTGCCCCGGTGTCGCCTCAGGTCGCCTCGGTCCTGCCCCCGCCCGGCTCGACGCCGCCCACGCCTGCCAGCGTCCCGCAGGCGGTCAAGCCGGCGCCGGTCGAAGCTGCCGCTCCTCCTCCTGCGGCCGGCGCCGACCGCGTCGCCGCCGACCAGGCCGCCTCCGCGCCTCCGCCGCCGCAGCCCGCCCCAGCGGTGGCATCCGCACCGCCGGTGACGCCGGCGCCCGCGCCGACCGAAACCGGCCTTGTCCTGCATGCCTCCGCCATCACCTGGGTTCAGGTGCGCGCGCCGGGCGGCCACGTGATCTGGGATCACGTCATGCAGCCTGGCGATAGCTGGCAGGTTCCAGCCGACCAGCCGGGCCTGACGCTCACCACCGGCAACGCCGGTGGTCTCGCCGTCTTCGACAACGGTCTTTCCATGGGCGATTTCGGTCACAATGGCGCCGTCAGACACAACGTCACCCTGACCGAGGCTGCCCTGAGGGAAGCCCTGGGTGGCCCCGGCCCGAACGCCCCCGGAGCGGCCGCCCCGGCCACACCACCGGTCCCGCACCCCGTCCATCATTCACCGCCATCCTCCTCGCCCGACGAATCCGCCGACCAACTCAACGCGCGGCAACTCGGGCAGCACTAGCCGGGGCTGGAAAACCGCCTCGCAGACTGGCATCTGCCAGTGGGCGTACGCCTGCACGCGGCAGGCCGCAGTCGGAGACCGTCATGAACTACCGTCCCTACCAGCAGATCCAGCGTCGACGGTCGCGCCAGATCCATGTCGGCCGGGTTGCCGTCGGGGGCGACGCGCCGGTCAGTATTCAGACGATGACGAACACCCTGACCCATGACGCCGCAGCCACCATCGCCCAGATCAGGCGCGCCGAACTCGCCGGCGTCGACATCGTCCGTGTCTCGTGTCCTGACGTCGAGAGCACCGCAGCGCTGGCCGAGATCGTTCACGAGGTGAACGTGCCGATCGTGGCCGACATCCATTTTCACTACAAACGCGCGATCGAGGCCGCCCGAGCGGGCGCGGCCTGCCTGCGCATCAACCCCGGCAACATCGGCAGTCCCGAGCGTGTCCGCGAGGTGGTGCGTGCGGCGAACGACCACGGCTGCTCCATCCGCATCGGCGTCAATGCCGGCTCGCTCGAACGCCATCTGCTCGAGAAATACGGCGAGCCCAACCCCGAAGCTCTTGTCGAGAGCGCCCTCGAACACGCCAAGATCCTGCAGGATCACGACTTCCACGAGTTCAAGATCAGCGTGAAGGCGTCCGACGTCTTCCTCGCGGTGGCCGCCTATCAGCAACTGGCCGAAGTCTGCGACCACCCGCTGCACATCGGCATCACCGAGGCGGGCGGCAAACGCGCCGGCACCGTCAAGTCCGCGATCGGTCTCGGTTCGCTGCTCTGGGCCGGCATCGGCGACACGGTCCGCGTCTCGCTGTCGGCGGAGCCCGAGGAGGAGGTCCATGTCGGCTGGGAGCTGGTCAAATCCCTCGGCATTCGCCACCGCGGCGTGAAGATCATCTCCTGCCCGTCCTGCGCGCGTCAGGGCTTCAACGTCATCGACACGGTGGCCCAGCTCGAGGAGCGGCTGGCGCACATCTCGACCCCGGTCACGCTTTCGATCATCGGCTGCGTCGTGAATGGTCCGGGCGAGGCGCTGATGACCGATCTCGGCGTCACCGGCGGCGGCTCCGGCCGCCACATGGTCTATGCCGCCGGCAGGCAGGACCACACCACCCCGGGCGACACCATGATCGACCACATCGTCGACCTCGTCGAAGCCCATGTCAGAGAACCAGGGGTTTCACCCCTGGACCCCACCAAAGGCTCACCTTTGGAAACCATCACTTGAAGTCGCGGGCCTGGGGGCGCTGCCCCCAGC
>CAXTSH010000116.1:0-8863 GCA_964246925.1 uncultured Acetobacteraceae bacterium | reverse complement strand
ACAATACTTGATTTCTCCCATGATGGCTTTCTTTGCTAAGGCTATGCGCGCCTGACAAGACTGATCTGATCTGGGGCGACCAAGACAGGACCGAAACGCGCTTGCTGCCCGGATGGTCGTCCAGCCGGCCTACGAAATCACCGTCGACGGAATCCACCTCTACGGCCACAGCCACAACTCGCTCTCCGGCGACAACCAGTGCTGCGACGTCCGCGTCGACAACCCGAGGCCTGGCGCTACCGCGCGGTTACCCTGGCAGACATCCTTCGTTTGCTGGCCGCCCAGTCCGAGCACGTGTCTGTCGACCACCACGTCAGCGAAGCATGACGGGTCGCTCCGCAGCCCGACCTCGCTCATCGTTGACGTCTATCCCCTGCGATCAATCATCGCTCGGCGAAGGCTCACCGAGAGGCAGCCGGTAGAGCATGACCGGCCAGTGCACCAAATCCCGGCCATGATTGAACGGCGGCGTGCGGTCAAGCTGCGAGACGGGCAGCAGAAGGTTGCCGTGACCGTCGAACGCCGGCGCGTCCGCCCAATGCAGCCGCTCGTCGCGGAGCACCAGGCTCAGGCGACGATCCGGCGTCAGCTTGAGCACCGCGTCGCTGCCGAGGTCGTTGAGATAGAGGTTGCCTCGCGGGTCCATGACACTGCCGCCGAGCGAGGGCGTGTTGTACCAGAATTCGACCTGCTTACTCAGGATCACCGGCGGCACGTGCGGATCGTCGAGCAACCTGGTCGCCACGCGATACATCGGTCCCGCCAGCGGCTGGTAATAGAGGAACCGTCTGTCGGGCGATATTTCGAGCTGGTCGGCGTTGATCGACGCCGGCTTGCCGTCCGCCCCGCGCAGGATGTGCCCGTCTACGATCGCCGGCCGCAATGCCGTCGTCGATGGGTCGCGGTCGAGCACACGCCGGGCAGCACCCGTCTTGAGGTCGAGCACGATCAGTCCCGGCGCCCCTGCATCCGTGATGTAGGCCGTCGGACCGTTGAACCGGATGTCGGCGATCGCACTGTGCGGCCTGAGTGATCCGGGGCCAAGCCTGTAGGTTCGGGTGACGGCGTTGGTCTTCGGATCGATCACGACGATTTTCTGGGCGTTCGCCACCGGCTGCCTCGCCCCGAGGCCGATCGCACCGTTGTCGAGCACCCATAACGCCCCGTCCTGCCCGATCTGCACCGAAGCCGTCGATACGAACGCCTCCGTCGGGTCCGCTCCGAGCTTGTAGCCGTTCCAACCGTGGCCCGGGTAGGCAGACAGGCTGCCGTCCGGATGCAGTTCGGCAAGCGACGGGTTCGGGCTGTCGTCGAGCCGCGGAAACTCAACGAAGATGCGTCCGTCCGCCGTCTCGGCGACACCGGTCCAGATGAGGCGCGCCGATGCCGTCACCGCCGTCAGCTGGATCGGTGCCGCCGCGCTCAGTGCCACGCAGCACAGCCATGTAATTGTTTTGATACCGTAACGCACCCGCTGTAGAATGAGCCCGTACACCCAGTGGTGAGAAAAACCGCTGCCGGTCCTGACCATTGATCTGACGGATGTCATCTGGAGAGCGCGCAAGATGGGCAAGCTGATCCTCGTGGCGGGGCTGGCCATCGGCTTTGCCTTCGGGTTGACGAGCGTGGCCGCATGGGGTCCTCGGCTGGCCTCGCCCGTCGCCTCTCAGCTCGCGGCCAGATAGCGGCAGCGCAGATGATCCTCGAACGCGCCGGGCTCGAGCGGGCGCCCGGTTGCCCGCTCGATCAGCGCGTTCATCCCCAGGCGCCGGCCCTGCGAATGGATGGTGCGCCGCAACCACCCGACCAGGGTCGATAGATCTCCTTCGCCGAGCCGTGCGTCCAGATCGGGTAGGTCGCCTCTGGCTGCCCGCATCAACTGGGCCGCCGCCATCGCGCCGAGCGAGTAGCAGGGAAAGTAGCCGAACACGCCCGAATACCAGTGAATGTCCTGCAGACATCCGGACCGGTCGTCGGCCGGCCGGATGCCAAGCAGCGCCTGCAGGCCGTCCGACCAGGCCCCCGGCAGGTCGCGCACGGCCAGTGACCCGCCGATCATCGCCCGCTCCAGCCGGAACCGCAGGATCACGTGCGCCGGATAGGTCAGTTCATCCGCGTCCACCCGGATCAGGCTGCGCTCCACGCGCCGCCAGAGTCGTCGGAGGTTGGCGGACGCGCAGGCTGCCGCGTCGCCGTATTCGGCAGCGAGCACCGGGCTCAGCCAGTCGAGGTAGGCGTCCGACCGGCAGGCCTGCATTTCCAGTATCAGCGACTGGCTCTCGTGCACCGCCATGCCGGCCGACTCTCCGACCGGCTGACGCCGCCATTCCGCGGGCAGGCCGCGCTGGTAGAGCGCATGTCCGGTCTCGTGCAGAACCCCCATCAGAGCGCCACCCGGTTCGGCCCGGCTGTAACGCGTCGTGATCCGCACATCGTCGGGCGTGCCACCGCAGAACGGGTGCAGCGACCGGTCGAGGCGCGCATGCCGCCAATCAAGTCCGGCGCCCTCGGCCAACCGCCGGCAGACCCGTTCCTGCACATCGTCCGGCACCGGCGGCAGCGCGATCGGGACCGGCGAACGCGCCTGCAAGGCTTCCGCCTCGGGCAGCGCCGAACGCAGGAACGCCTCGTAGCGGTCGAAGATCGGGTCGATGTCGGCCTGGCCGATACCCGGCTGATACAAGTCGACCAGTGCGTCGTAGGGGGTCAGCCCGAGTGCCTGCCCCAGCAGCCGCGCCTCTTCGCGCACGATGCCGAGCAGCCTCTCGAGCGGCTCGGTCACGCGCGCGAAATCGTCCTGCGCGCGGGCTTCCCGCCACACCATCTCGCATGACGTTTCCGCCCGTGCCCGCGCCTCCACCAGCTCAGCCGGCAGAGCCGACGCGCGCTCGAATGCGTGCCGCATCAAGGCCAGGTTGCGCCCACGCCAGTCATCACCGCCTGCCGCGACTTCGGCCTGCGCTCCCGCCAATCCTTCAGCGGTTTGCGGCGAGACCAGCATCTCGTGCGCCAGTCCTGCCAGTGCGGCGAGCTGTTCGCCGCGTGCGGCAGCACCCCCCGCCGGCATCATGGCGGACTGATCCCAGCCGAGCACCGCGGCGGCCTCGTCCAGCGCCCCGATCCGGGCAAACCGCCGCGAGAGCGTCCCGTAGGCATCTCCGTCCAAGGCGTCAGTCCCCGAACAAGGCACGACGGAGCCGGGTCAGCATGGCCGGTCGCCTCGCCGCCGCCGCGTCCGCGGTGGCCGGCCTCCCTTCCGCCGCGACAAAATCGACCGGCGCCACTTCTTCGGCACGCGGCGTGGCCGTCCGGAGCTCGTCGAGGCTGCCCAGAGAGGAGGTCTGCCCCATGCGTCCGGGAAGCTCCGCGACCGGATCCTCGCCCGAGGCGACACTCGCTTTCGGCGCTTCTGCCATCATCCGCATGCCGGCAAGCTCCTGATGCTCGCGACCGCTCATCGGGCGAGGTCGTCCTGTAGGGCTCGGTGGACGCGATACGACCGCCGGAGGGATCGGTCGCTTAGGCCAATCTTAACGATCAGGTCCGATGGTGACGTCGGCACGCAAAATTCCATCCGGATCCGGGCCGCCACCACATTGCAGGTGACCCGATGAGCATCGCACCCCTTCCGAGCGTGTCGCAAGTCGCCGCCGCTCAGCGCCCCGCCAACGACGCGCGGAGCGCCGCCGGCAGCGCGCAGGCGGCAGCCGCGCCGTCCGGCTCGACCGCGCCCTTGCTCAACCCCGATCCCGTCATCGATGCCAGCCTCGGCATCGTCGTCCTGCAGTATTTCAGCAACGCGGGCGACCTCACACAGACTTTTCCCTCCCGCCAGCAGCTCGACAGCTACGAAATCTATGGCCTGAAGGGACCTGACGCGACCGGCTGAACTTGCGTGGCGCAGCCGGCTGCGTCATCCCGGCGCCATGCATCAGCAGGCGGCCGCCCGTCTCTACCAGGATGCCCTGGCGCTGGACCCGGACCAGCCGGAGGCTCTGCACGGCCTCGGCTGCCTGGCCTACGAGGCGGGCGAGCACGCGCGCGCCATCGCGTTCCTCGCCCGCGCGGTCAAGCTCAGGCCGCGCGCGGCCCACTCCTACGTCGCCCTCGGGCTCGCTCTCTTCGCCGACCGGCAGCCGGAAGCGGCGCGCGCCGCGCTCTCGCTCGCCTGCCTGCACGACCCGCGCGACGGGCGTGCCCAGGCCGCCCACGGTCGCGTTCTGGCCAGCCTCGGCCGCACCGCCGATGCCGTCGGCGCCTTCGACCGTGCGCTGGCACTCGACCGCGAAAACGCGGAACTCCACCACGAACGCGCGGCCGTGCTGCTGGCGCAGGGTCGCGACGACGCGGCCTGCGACGGTTTCCGGGCCGCGCACATCCTGCGCCCCGGCGACCCTGCGACCGGAGCCAACCTGGGCGCGGCACTCCAGATGCTCAACCGCTCCGAGGAAGCCGAACCCATCCTGTCGGCTTCGCTGGCGGCGTCTCCCGACCGTCCGGAGACCCTGTCGACCCGTGGCCTCGCCCGCGCCGCACTCGGACAGCTCGACGCGGCCATCGAGGATTGCAGCCGGGCGCATGCCCTGGCACCCGACAACCCGGTCATCGGCCGCCATCTGGCCTTCTGCCTCTACGAGCGCGACGACCGTGCCGGCGCCCGCGCACTCCTCCAGGCGATCCTCGCCCGCGACCCCGAAGATCATGCGGCGCGCTACAATCTCGGCCTCCTCGACCTCGCCGAAGCCCATTATCAGGCCGGCTGGCGAGCACACGAAAGCCGCCACGCACTGGTCTCCCATCCTTGGCCGCGCGACGAATGGGACGGCGAGCCGCGCGCGACCGCCTTGCTCCTCGGTGCCGAGCAAGGTCTCGGCGACACGTTGCAGTTCCTTCGCTACGCCAGGCTGGCGGCTGGCCGCGCCGGCGCTGCCACCCTTTCGCTTCCAGCCTCGCTCCGTCGCGCCGCTTGCAGCCTCGACCTGCCGCTGATCGAAAGCCGGCCAGGAGCTTCGACATGTCCGGTCGGCAGCCTCCCGCGCCTGTTCTCGCCGAGCGTCGAGGCGATCCCGCCGCCATTTGCCGCCTGGCACGACCCGCACACTGCGTCCCGCTGGCAGCGTCGTCTGCATGCGGGGCAACCGGGTGCGCTGCGCGTCGGTCTCGCCTGGGCGGGCAGTCCCGGCTACCGGCAGGACCGCAGGCGCTCCATCGCTCCGGCCCTGCTCGAGCCACTGCTCGACGTGCCACGCATCCAGTTCGTCTCGCTCCAGCGCGGCGCGTCGATCCCAGGCATCCTCGATCCGGGCGCCGAGCTGCACGACGTCGCCGAAACCGCTGCCCTGATCATGGCTCTCGACCTCGTCGTGACGGTCGACACCGCCATCGTCCATCTCGCCGCAGGCCTAGGCAAGCCGACCTGGCTGCTCGACCGCACGGGCGGCGACTGGCGCTGGCTTCGCGACCGCGAGGACAGCCCCTGGTATCCGAGCGTCAGGATCTTTCGCCAGACCACCGCCGATCCGCCGGCGCTGGCCTGGCCGCCGGTGATCGAGCGCGTCCGCGACGCCCTGGTCCGCTACTGAAAGCAAGCCCCGCGAGACATCAGGAAGTCATGGTTTCCAAAGGCGACCGCCTTTGGTGGGGTCTGGGGCAAAGCCCCAGCCTTGCCTTCATGCCTCCTCCCACACCTCGCGATACAACGCGACGATCGCCGCCGCATCCGGGACGCGCGGGTTGTTGGCCGGCGACCCCGACGCGATCGCCTGCTCGGCCATCAACTCCAGCCGCTCCGCCCACGACGAGCGTTCGATGCCGTAACGAGCCGGCGACGGGACATCGAGTTCGGCGTTCTTCTCCCGCAAAGCCGCGACGAGCGACGCCGAAGCTCGGGCGTCGCTGTCGCCCGCCCGCGCGATCTGCATCGCCCGCGCGCAGTCGGCGTAGCGCTTCTCGCCACCCTCGATCGACCAGGCGGTGACCGCCGGCAGCAGCATGGCATTGGACAACCCGTGCGCGACATGGAAATGGGCGCCGATCGGCCGGCTCATGCCGTGGACCAGTGCGACCGACGCGTTGGAGAACGCCATCCCGGCCTCGAGCGCGCCCAGCATCATTGCCTCGCGGGCATCCCGGTTTGCCGGTTCCCGGCAGGCCACCGCCACGTTGGGCCAGATCCGCCGCATCGCCGACAGCGCGAGCCCGTCGGTGAACGGGCTCGCCTGCCGCGAGACGTAGGCCTCGATCGCGTGCGTGAGCGCGTCCAGACCGGTATCGGCCGTCAGCCGCCACGGCTTGGACAGCGTCAATTCGAAGTCGACGATCGCGATCGTCGGCAGATAGCCGAGGCCAAGGCACATCATCTTTTCCGCCCCGTCGGTGATGACGGTGACCCTGGTCGCCTCCGACCCGGTGCCGGCGGTGGTCGGTACCGCCACGATCGGCAAACCCGGCGCGTCCTGCACGTGCGGGAAGCGCAGCGCGCGAGGGGTGGTGTCATGCCGAGCCAGGACGGCGACCATCTTTGCGGTGTCGATCGAACTGCCGCCGCCGAGCCCGACCACGCAATCGTGATCGCCGGCGCGCAGCGCGAGGAGTGCCAAGTCCACGGAGGCGACCGTCGGGTCCGGGACGGCCTGCGCGAACGTGCGCACCGGCAGGCCCGCGCCGGCCAGGACCGATCCAATCCGATCGAGCACTCCGCAGTCCGCCATGAACGGATCGGTCACGATCAGCGGCCGCGCCAGTCCGGCCTGTGCGAGGGCGGCCGGCAATCCCGCGACCGCGCCACCGCCGATCCGCAGCGATCGGGGTAGATGAATGGCTCTCATGCGACCTCCCTGGGGTTGCAATGGTTCAGGCGGGAGGCGGCACCGGCGCTCCCGTGCAACCCAGCGACCTGATGCTCGCCCGGGCGCTATATTGACGCCCGTGCAGGTCGAAGGCGAGTTGCAGCACCTGATGTGAGACCAGCCACGCCGATGCCGTCGATGCGACAGCAGGGCTGAGCTCAGGATAGCGAAGCGGCGCTCCGAGCGTCGGCCCCCCCGTCGCACCCGCTGGTCCGATGGCCAGATCCACCCGCTTCTCGTCCTTGAACCCGGGCAGGAAGACCGGGACCGCTGCCGGTACCGGCAGCCACCGCAACCAGTAGAAGGCGAGCGCCAGCGGCGGACGAACCGCCTCGTTCATCGCCGCGAGATCGAGATCGCGCCGCCGCTCGGGCGAGGCGTCCTGAAAATCGTGCAGCCAGCGCTGGCCGAACGTGGCCGGGTCCCACCAGCGCGCGAATGCCGGATGCTGGCGGGCGAACTCGGCCTGGTGCTTGCCCTCGATCCGGTGCGCATCGAGCCCGTGCGTGGTGCGGTCCCACACGTCCCAGCCCTGGCGGACGATGCGGCCGTCGACGAGATACCGGCTGTTCACCGCCAGAAGCTCCACCCCGTTGGCGTCCGCCGTGCTGATCTCCTCCATCAGGTAGCGCGTGTGAAACAGTGGCAGCGGCTGCGCGTCGAGACGGAGGCGAACATCGACCTCTACCGTCCCGCCCGACGCGGCCGTGTCCGAGACGACGGCGAGATGGCCGTCGTAGCTGGTCACCCCGTCGAAGCGGCAGGTCTCGGCCCGGACCGGTCCGGCCAGGCACGTCAGCAGGCAGGCCAACCCGAGAGGGCAACCCGCCGCCTCTGCTGCGTTACGAAAGCAGCGCTCAGGGAGGAACACCATGCAATATCGGCAGCTCGGCCGCTCCGGCCTGAAGGTTTCCACACTCACGATGGGTACCATGACTTTCGGCGGCCGGGGCGTGTTCGGCAAGGTCGGCAACACGGATGTCGCCGACGCCCGCCGCCAGATAGCCCGTTGCCTGGAGGCGGGCATCAACCTCATCGATACGGCCGACATCTACTCGACCGGTTCGTCGGAGGAGATCGTGGGCGAGGTCCTGCATGGACGCCGGCACGACGTGCTGATCGCCACCAAGGCACGGTTCCCGATGGGCCCCAGCCCGAACGACGCCGGCCTGTCGCGCTATCACCTGGTCCGCGCCTGCGAGGCCAGCCTCAGGCGGCTGCGCACCGACGTGATCGACCTCTATCAGGTGCATGAGCGTGACGGCATCACGCCCGCCGAGGAAACGATGGAGGCGCTCGACAGCCTGGTTCGCGCCGGCAAGGTCCGTTACGTGGGCTGCTCGAACTTCTCTGCCTGGCACCTGATGAAGTATCTCGGCGTCGCCGAGCGCGCGCACCGCGTCCCGTTCGTCAGTCAGCAGATCCACTACACGCTGCAATGCCGGGAGGCCGAATACGAGCTGGTGCCTCTCTCGCTCGAGGAGGGGATCGGCATCATGGTCTGGAGCCCGCTCGCCGGCGGCCTGCTGTCCGGGAAATACCGGCGCAACCAGGCGCATCCCGAGGGTTCGCGGCACCTGAACGACTGGAACGAGCCACCGGTGCGTGACGAGGGCAAGCTCTACGACATCGTCGATGCGCTGCTTGCCATCGCCGAACCGCGCGGCGTCTCGGCGGCGCAGGTGGCGCTCGCCTGGCTGCTCGGACGCCCAGCGGTCACGACGCTCGTCATCGGTGCCCGCACCGAGGCGCAACTCGCCGACAACCTTGCCGCCGCCGATCTGGCGCTGACGCAGGAGGAACGCGCGACACTCGACAGCGTCAGCGCGCCGCCTCTGCTTTATCCATACTGGCACCAGGCGGCGACCGCGTCGGACCGTCTGTCGGCCGCCGATCTGACGCTTCTGGGACCGCATGTCTGACGAGGCCGGGCTCCTCGCGGCGAGGTAGGGGGGGGGGGGGGGGGGGGGGGGGGGGGGGGGGGGGGGCGGGGGCGGCGGCGGGGGGGGGGGGGG
>CAXTSH010000115.1:0-9174 GCA_964246925.1 uncultured Acetobacteraceae bacterium | reverse complement strand
TGTTCCGCAAGCTGCTCGACCGCGGCGAGGCGGGCGACAACATCGGCGCGCTGCTCCGCGGCACCAAGCGCGAAGACGTCGAGCGCGGTCAGGTGCTGTCCAAGCCCGGCTCGATCAAGCCGCACAGCAAGTTCAAGGCCGAGGCCTACATCCTGACCAAGGAAGAGGGCGGCCGCCACACTCCGTTCTTCACCAACTACCGCCCGCAGTTCTACTTCCGGACCACCGACGTGACCGGCGTGGTGCAGCTCCCCGAGGGCACCGAAATGGTGATGCCCGGAGACAACGTGTCGATGGACGTCGAGCTGATCGCGCCCATCGCCATGGACGAGGGCCTGCGCTTTGCCATCCGCGAGGGCGGCCGGACGGTCGGCGCCGGCGTGGTCGCAACGATCACGAATTAAGCGGGCACGAACCGAGTGCCGGCCCCGAACACGCGCAGACTGGACTGATTGATGGATAACCAGAACATCCGCATACGCCTCAAGGCGTACGATCACCGCGTGCTGGATAACAGCACCAAAGAGATCGTCAACACGGCCAAGCGGACTGGAGCGCGCGTTCGGGGCCCGATCCCATTGCCGACCCACATCGAGCGTTTCACCGTCAACCGCTCGCCGCATGTCGACAAGAAGAGCCGGGAGCAGTTCGAAATCCGCACCCATCGACGCCTGCTTGACATCGTCGAGCCGACACCGCAGACCGTGGACGCGCTGATGAAGCTCGACCTTGCGGCCGGCGTCGACGTCGAGATCAAGATCTGAGCACGCCATGCGCACCGGATTGATCGCCAGAAAGCTCGGCATGACCCGCATCTTCAAGGATGACGGTACCCATGTGCCGGTCACCGTGCTGCACCTCGAAGAGCTGCAGGTGGTGGATGCGCGAACGATCGAGCGCGACGGCTACACCGCCGTCCAGCTCGGCACCGCCAAAGCCAAGGTCAAGAACGTCAGCCAGCCCAATCGCGGCCATTTCGCCCGCGTAAAGGTCGAGCCGAAGAAGCGTCTGGTCGAGTTTCGCGTCAGCCCCGATGCCGTGCTTGAACCCGGCACCAGTCTGACCGCCGCCCACTTCGTGGTCGGCCAGGCGATCGACGTCGCCGGCATCAGCAAGGGCAAGGGTTTCGCCGGCGGCATGAAGCGCTGGAACTTTGCCGGTCTGGAAGCCTCGCACGGCGTGTCGATCAGCCACCGCAGCCTCGGATCGACCGGCAATCGCCAGGATCCAGGCAAGACTTTCAAGAATAAGAAGATGGCTGGCCATCTCGGCCATGAGCGCGTCACCACCCTCAATCTCGAGGTCGCAGCGGTCGACGAGGCACGCGGCCTGATCATGGTGCGCGGAGCCGTTCCTGGCTCGAAGGGCGAGTTCGTCACCGTGCGCGATGCGATCAAGCGCCCCCGTCACGCCGATGCGCCCTATCCGGCCGGCATCGCCGCCTCCGCCCCCTCAAGTCAGGAGGCATGATCGTGCAGGTCGAGATCAAAACCCTGGCGGGCGAGGCCGCCGGCACCATCGACCTGCCCGAAGCGATCTTCGGGGCGTCGCCTCGGGCCGACATCATGGCGCGCGTCGTGCAGTGGCAGCTCATGAAGCGCCGTGCCGGCACCCACAGGACCAAGGGCATGGGCGAGGTTTCCGGCACCACCAAGAAGCCCTACCGTCAGAAGGGCACCGGCAATGCCCGCCAGGGGTCGCTGCGTGCGCCGCAGTTCCGCACCGGCGGGCGTGTGCACGGCCCGGTCGTCCGCGACCATGGCTTCGATCTGCCCAAGAAGGTGCGTCGTCTCGGCCTGATCTCGGCCCTGTCGCAGAAGGCGGTCGACGGCAAGCTGGTCGTGCTCGAGACCGCCGAGGCGGACGGCAAGACGGCCGCACTTGCCAACCGCGTGCGTGCGCTTGGCTGGACCTCGGCGCTGGTCGTCGACGGCGTCGCCAACGCGGGCTTCGCCCGTGCGGCCCGCAACCTGCACCGGATCGACATCATCCCGACCGCCGGTGCGAACGTCTACGACATCCTCAACCACGACGTGCTCGCGATCACGCGCGCAGGCGTCGAGGCGCTGAAGGAGCGCCTCGCATGATTGAGTTCTGGGCGCTCAGGGAGCGATTGGCATGACCAACATCCTGGCTGAACGCCGCGCCGCGTCGCGCATGTCGCGCGAGACGATGTTCGACGTCATCCGGGCGCCGGTGATCACCGAGAAGGCGACCCTGCTGTCCGAAAAGAGTCAGGTCGTGTTCAAGGTCTCGCTCGACGCCACCAAGTTCCAGATCAAGGCGGCGGTCGAGGGCCTGTTCGGCGTCAACGTGCTCGGCGTCAACACCCTCGTCGTCAAGGGCAAGACCAAGCGCTTCAAGGGGCGTCCCGGACGGCGCTCCGACATCAAGAAGGCCTACGTGAAGCTGGCCGAGGGTCAGACCATCGACCCGACCTCCAAGCTCGCCTGACCGGGATCAGCGACCCATGGCACTGAAGCACTTCAACCCGGTCACGGCGAGCCTTCGCGGCACGATCCTGATCGACCGTTCGGAACTCTGGCGTGGCAAGCCGGTCAAGCAACTGACCGAGGGGAAGTCGCACTCCGGCGGACGCAACAATCACGGCCGCATCACCTCGCGTTTCCGCGGCGGCGGCCACAAGCAATCCTACCGTCTCGTCGACTTCAAGCGCCGCAAGTTCGACGTCGCCGCCATCGTAGAGCGGCTCGAATACGACCCGAACCGCACCGCGTTCATCGCACTGATCAAGTACGCCGACGGCGAACTCTCCTACATCATCGCTCCGCAACGCATTCGCGTCGGCGATCAGGTGATCGCGGGCGCGCGGACCGACATCAAGCCCGGCAATGCGATGCCGCTGTCCGCGATCCCGGTCGGCACCATCATCCACAACATCGAACTCAAGCAGGGTGCGGGCGGCAAGATGGCCCGTGCTGCGGGAACCTTCGCCCAGCTCGTCGGCAAGGATGCCGGCTACGCACAGATCAAGCTGCAATCGGGCGAGGTCCGGGTCGTGCGCGGCGAATGCATGGCGAGCATCGGTGCGGTCTCCAATCCCGACAACATGAACCAGCAGATCGGCAAGGCCGGCCGCTCGCGCTGGATGGGCCGCAAACCGCACAACCGCGGCGTGGTGATGAACCCGGTCGACCATCCCCATGGCGGCGGCGAAGGCCGCACGTCGGGTGGCCGTCATCCGGTGACGCCGTGGGGCATTCCGACCAAAGGCTACAAGACGCGCGTCAACAAGCGCACCGACAGCCTGATCATCCGCCGTCGCAAGACCGGCAAGTAGGCGAGGCAGAGATGGCACGTTCCGTCTGGAAGGGCCCGTTCGTCGACGGGTACATGCTCAGGAAGGCCGACAACTCGCGCGCCTCCGGCCGCAACGAAATCATCCGCATCTGGTCTCGTCGCTCGACCATACTGCCGCAGTTCGTCGGCCTGACCTTCGGCGTCTACAACGGCCACAAGTTTCTGCCCGTGCAGGTCAACGAGAACATGGTCGGGCACAAGTTCGGCGAATTCTCTCCCACGCGCACCTTCACCAGCCATTCGTCTGACAAGAAGGCGAGGCGCGGCTGACATGAGCAAGCCCAAGCATCCACGCTCCATCGCCGATCACGAGGCGCAGGCCGTGCTCAGCAACCTTCGCGTCAGTCCGCGCAAGCTCAACCTGGTGGCGGCGACGATCCGCAACCTCCCCGCCGGCCAGGCCGTCGCGCGTCTGACGTTCAGCAAGCGCCGCATCGCGCATGCCGTGCGCAAGGCGCTCCAGAGCGCGATCGCCAATGCCGAGAACAACCACCAGCTCGACGTCGATCGTCTGGTCGTCACCCGCGCCGAGGTCGGCAAGTCGATCGTGATGCGACGCTTCCACGCGCGCGGCCGCGGCAAGGCATCCCGCATCGAGAAATGGTTCAGTCACCTGAAAATCGTCGTCGCCGAGAGAACCGAGCCGGCGCCGGATAGCGAGAAGGCCGCCTCCTGATGGGTCACAAGGTCAATCCGATCGGGTTTCGGCTCGGCATCAACCGCACCTGGGACAGCCGCTGGTATGCGGGCGACGACTACTCGAACCTGCTGCTCGGCGACCTCAAGCTTCGCACCTACCTGCGCAAGCGGCTCTCGGGCGCCGGCGTCTCGCGCGTGGTCATCGAACGTCCGGCCAAGAAGCCGCGGGTGACGATCTACGCGGCACGCCCCGGCGTCGTGATCGGCAAGAAGGGCCAGGACATCGAGGTGCTGCGCCGGGAGCTGGCAAAGATGGCCAAGGCCGAGGTGGCGCTGAACATCGTCGAGATACGCAAGCCCGAGATCGACGCGACCCTGGTTGCCGAAAACATCGCTCAGCAGCTCGAGCGGCGGGTCGCCTTCCGGCGCGCGATGAAGCGTGCGATCCAGTCGGCCATGCGTCTCGGCGCGCAGGGCATCCGGATCAATTGCGGCGGCCGTCTCGGCGGTGCCGAAATCGCGCGCACCGAGTTCTACCGCGAGGGCCGCGTGCCGCTGCACACTTTGCGGGCGGACATCGATTTCGGCATCGCGACCGCCAAGACTACCTACGGCACCTGCGGCGTGAAGGTCTGGATCTTCAAGGGCGAGATCCTCACGCACGATCCGTCGGCGCAGGACAAGCGCGCCGCCGAACAGGCGCCGCAACGGTGAACGCGGGGCTGAGGATTTAGGCGATGCTGTCCCCCAAGCGAAGCAAGTTCCGCAAGGCCCACAAGGGTCGTATCCACGGCCTCGCCAAAGGCGGCACGGCGCTCAATTTCGGTGCATACGGCCTCAAGGCGCTGGAACCGGAGCGGATCACCGCACGCCAGATCGAGGCGAGCAGGCGGGCGATCACGCGCGCGATGAAACGCGCCGGCAGGGTCTGGATACGCATATTCCCGGACGTGCCGGTGTCCACCAAGCCCGCAGAGGTCCGCATGGGCTCCGGCAAGGGCAGTCCCGAATTCTGGGTGGCGCGCGTGCGTCCGGGCCGGATCATGTTCGAGATCGACGGCGTTCCGCCCGACGTTGCGCGCGAGGCGCTGACGCTGGGTGCGGCCAAGCTGCCGATCAAGACCAGGTTCGTCACTCGCGTGGGAGACGCGTGATGGCCGCCAAGGACACTGCCGCCGACCTGCGCACCAGGACGCCGGATGAATTGTCGGCGCGGTTGCTCGAACTCAAGCGCGAGCAGTTCAATCTGCGCTTCCAGCGTGCGACCGGCCAGCAGGAAGGCACCGCGCGGGTTCGGGTCGTCCGTCGTGAGATCGCACGGATCAAGACCCTGCAGCATCAATCACGCAAGCAAGCGTCCTGAAAGGAGAGGAAGAGTGCCAAAGCGCATCCTCACGGGGCGGGTCACCAGCGACAAGATGGACAAGACCGTCACGGTCTCCGTCGAACGCCGCGTCATGCATCCGCTCTACAAAAAGTTCATTCGCCGCTCGAAGAAGTACGCGGCGCACGACGAAGCCAACATCTGCCGCGTCGGCGACACGGTGCGGATCGAGGAGTGCGCACCCATCAGCAAGCGCAAGACCTGGACCGTCGTGACCCGCAACGGCGAAGCGTTCGGCGCACCGCCCGAGACGTCCCAATCGGCCGCGGCCTAGGGTCGGGAGAGAACGATGATCCATCCCGAGACCAACCTCGACGTGGCCGACAATTCCGGAGCCCGCCGGGTGCAGTGCATCAAGGTGCTGGGCGGCTCCAAGCGCAAGACGGCGTCTGTCGGCGACGTGATCGTGGTCTCCGTCAAGGAAGCGATCCCGCGCGGCAAGGTCAAGAAGGGCGACGTGCATCAGGCGGTCATCGTTCGCACCGCCGCCGCCGTCCGCCGGCCGGACGGCAGCGCGATCCGCTTCGACCGCAACGCCGCCGTGCTGATCAACAAGCAATCGGAACCGATCGGAACGCGCATTTTCGGCCCCGTCGTCCGCGAACTGCGCGCCCGCCGCTTCATGAAGATCATCTCGCTTGCCCCGGAGGTGCTGTGATGGCAGCCCGCATCAAGAAGGGCGACCAGGTCATGGTCATCACCGGCGCCCAGAAAGGCGCCCGCGGCGAGGTGCTCCAGGTCATGCCGGCCGCACAGCGCGCAATCGTCCGCGGCGTTCGGCTTGTCAAGCGTCACCAGAAGCAGCAGCGCATGGGCCAGCAAGGCGGCATCATCGAGCGCGAGGCGCCGATCCATTTGTCCAACCTCAAGCTGGTCGACCCCAAGAGCGGCAAGCCGACCAAGGTGGGCTTCCGCGTGCTCGAGAACGGCACCAAGGCGCGCGTCGCCAAGGTGACCGGCGAACTGATCGAGAACTGACATGTCCGAGACCAGCAGCAACGTCGCCGGCGAGAAGACCCGATTCCAGCAACGCTACGTCGACCAGGTGCGCCCGGCGCTCCGCACCGAGTTCAACTACCGCAACGAGATGCAGGTGCCGCGACTCGAGAAGATCGTCATCAACATGGGCGTGGGCGAGGCGGCGGGCGACCAGAAGAAGCTCGATGCGGCAGTGGCCGAACTCACGCTGATTGCCGGCCAGAAGGTCGTCAAGACGGTCGCCAAGAAGGCGATCGCTGGCTTCAAGATACGCGAAGGTCTGCCGATCGGCTGCAAGGTCACGCTTCGGCGCGCCCGCATGTATGAGTTTCTCGATCGGCTGGTGACGGTGGCGCTGCCCCGCGTTCGCGACTTCCGCGGCCTGCCGGCCGGGAAAGGTTTCGACGGCCGCGGCAACTTTGCCATGGGCCTGAAGGAACAGATCGTGTTTCCGGAGATCAACTACGACAAGGTCGACCAGGTGCGCGGGATGGACATCATCTTCGTCACCAACGCGCGAACGGATGCCGAGGCGAAGGCTCTTCTGAAAGCCTTCGATTTACCGTTCGCGGCCTGACTGCCACGCAATTGGGAAAACCGCCGCGCCCGCCCGTCTTCAACAGACGGGAGCCGGCAGGTTCCGGAGGATAGAACATGGCCAAGTTGTCCCAGATCAACCGCAATGCCAAGCGCGAGCGCATGGCGGTACGTGACCGCGCGAAGCGGGATGCGTTCAAGTCGGTCGTCAAGAACCGTTCGGTTCCTGTCGAGCAGCGCTTCGAGGCGTCGATGCGTCTGGCTCAACTGCCGCGCAATGGCAGCCGCACCCGCGTCAAGCTGCGCTGTGCGTTGACCGGACGCTCCCGCTCGAACTACCGCAAGTTCAAGCTCTGCCGCATCGCGCTGCGTGACCTCGCCTCGTCGGGCCAGATCCCGGGCATGGTCAAGTCGAGCTGGTAGGGAGCAGCCCATGTCGATGTCGGACCCGCTGGGCGACATGCTCACACGTATCCGCAACGCGCAGCGCAGCCGCCATTCCGGCTGCGTGGCGCCCGCGTCCAAGCTTCGCGCCAACGTGCTCGAGGCGCTCCGCCGCGAGGGCTACATACGCGGCTTCACCACCGAGGAACTCAAGCCGGGGATCGCGCAGCTACGGATCGAGCTGAAGTACAACGAGGGCGAACCGGTCATCAAGGAAATCCACCGCGTTTCCAAGCCCGGCCGCCGCGTCTATTCCAAGATCAAGGAACTGCCGCGGGTTTATGCCGGGCTCGGCGTGTCGATCCTGTCGACCCCACGCGGAGTTCTGAGTGACGCAGAAGCACGTGCCGCCAATGTCGGCGGCGAAGTGCTCTGCCGCGTGTTCTGAGGAGGACCGCATGTCACGTATCGGCAAATACCCGGTCGACATCCCTGCCGGCGTCGAGATCGCGATCGCGGGCGGCATCCTGACCGCCAGGGGCAAGCTGGGGTCGCTCAGCGTGCCGTTGTCGGACGACGTCGAGACCAGTGTCGGCGACGGTCGTGTCACCATCGTGCCGCGCAACAACGAGCGTCGCGCCCGCATGATGTGGGGCACCACTCGCGCGCTCGTCGCCAGCCTCGTCAAGGGCGTGTCGGTCGGCTACAGCAAGACGCTCGAGATCACCGGCACCGGCTACCGTGCCGCCGTCGTCGGCCGCAATCTCGAGCTGAACCTCGGCTTCTCGCATCCGGTCGTCTACCCGATCCCGGAAGGCATCACGATCACCACTCCGCGTCCGACCGCCGTCACCATCGCCGGCGCCGACAAGCAGAAGGTCGGCCAGGTGGCGCTCGACATCCGCCGGTATCGCCCGCCGGAGCCCTACAAGGGCAAGGGTGTGCGCTACGACGACGAGGTGATCCGGCGCAAGGAAGGCAAGAAAAAATGAGCGCCAAGGTCGATCTCCGCGAGCGGCGCCGTCAGCGCCTCCGCTTCCAGCTTCGACGCAAGGCCGGCGGTCGTCCGCGGCTGTCAGTGTTCCGTTCGGGCAAGAACATCTACGCCCAGATCATCGACGACAAGGAGGGCCGGACACTGGCCGCCGCGTCGTCGCTCGATACCGCCATCAAGGAACAGGCACGCACCGGCGCCGATCGCGCGGCGGCGACCGCGGTGGGCAAGCTCGTCGCCGAGCGCGCGCTCGCGGCCGGCGTGTCGGCGGTGGTCTTCGATCGCGGTTCCTATCTCTATCATGGCCGCGTCAAGGCGCTGGCCGAGGCTGCCCGCGAGGGCGGCCTCGATTTCTGAAGGGCAAGACGATGGCACGTGACGACAGGGGCGGTGGCCGCCGCGATCGCGAGCGGGATCGGGATGGCGACGAGCTGATCGACAAGCTCGTGACCATCAACCGCGTGGCCAAGGTGGTGAAGGGCGGCCGGCGCTTCGCCTTCGCGGCTCTCGTCGTGGTCGGCGACCAGAAGGGCCGCGTCGGCTACGGCGCCGGCAAGGCGCGCGAGGTTCCCGAAGCGATCCGAAAGGCGACCGACCGGGCCAAGCGCACCATGATCCGCGTGCCGATGCGCGAGGGCCGCACGCTGCACCACGACGTGCAGGGCCATTACGGGGCCGGCCGCGTGGTGCTCCGATCGGCCGAAGCGGGGACCGGCATCATTGCCGGCGGCCCGATGCGCGCGGTCTTCGAGTCGCTCGGCATCGGCGACGTGGTCGCCAAGTCGCTCGGCAGCCGCAACCCGCACAACATGGTCAAGGCGACGTTTGCGGCACTCGCGCACTGCGCCAGCCCGCGCTCGGTGGCGACCAGGCGAGGCAAGAAGGTGTCCGACATCGTCGGCAAGCGCGAGAGCGCGCCTGCCGTGGAAGCCACGGC
>CAXTSH010000114.1:0-9254 GCA_964246925.1 uncultured Acetobacteraceae bacterium | reverse complement strand
ATACGAGATGGCAAGGATCTCGTAGCTGCGGTCGCCCCCGGGCGCCGGCACCGACACCGAATCCCCGGTCTTTTTCCCAATCAGCGACTTGGCCAGCGGAGACGACACCGAGATGCGCCCAGACTTGATGTCGGCCTCGTAGGCACCGACGATCTGATAGGTCGCCTCCTTGTCGGTTTCCTCGTCGATCAGCCGCACGACCGCGCCGAACTTCACCTGGTCGCCAGAGAGCGTCGACGGATCGATCACCTCGACCGAGCTCACGATATCCTCGAGCTCCAGGATACGACCCTCGACGAACGACTGCCGTTCGCGCGCCGCGTGATACTCGGCGTTCTCCGAAAGGTCGCCATGGCTGCGCGCCTCGGCGATGGCGCGTATGATCGACGGACGCTCCTCGCTCTTGAGCTGGCGCAACTCCTCCTCCAGCTTGCGCAGCCCCGGGGCGGTCATCGGAAATTTCTGCAACAAAGCTGTCCTTGTGGTCGATCGACGAATGGTGAGTGAGGAGGCGTTCCACCCGCGCTCCTGGGCGCTCAGAACGATCGCCGAAAGTAGGACTGTAACGGCGCGACATCAAGTGAACCCGAGCGCAGCGCCGCGATCGCCCCCACCGCCGCCCGCGCCCCGGCAATCGTCGTGTAATGCGGCACGCCGTGCGTCAGCGCATCGCGGCGGATCGTATAGCTGTCCGCCACCGACTGCGCCCCCGAGGCGGTGTTGATCACGAGCTGGATTTCGCCCGACCGGATCGCATCCACGCAGTGCGGCCGGCCCTCAAGCACCTTGTTGACCACCGACACCTCAAGCTCCGCCTGACGCAGCGTCGCCGCCGTTCCACGCGTCGCGATCAGCCGGAACCCCATGTCCAGCAGACGCCGCGCCAGCGGCAGCGCCGCCCGCTTGTCGGCGTCGCGTATCGACAGGAACGCCACCCCCGCCTGCGGCAGCCGCACCCCGGCGCCGAGCTGCGCCTTGGCGAACGCCCGCTCGAAGCTGGGCGCCAGCCCCATCACCTCACCGGTCGAGCGCATCTCCGGCCCGAGGATGACGTCCACGTCCGGGAACCGCGCGAACGGGAACACCGCCTCCTTGACAGCGACGTGCCGCGCCGCGGCCATCGCGTCCAGTTCGAACGCGGCAAGCTTCGCACCCGCCATCACCCGCGCGCCGATCTTCGCCACCGGCACGCCGGTCGCCTTCGCCACGAACGGGACCGTGCGCGAAGCCCTCGGATTGACCTCCAGCACGTAGACCTCGTCCCCCTTGATCGCATACTGGACATTCATCAGCCCGCAGATCCCGAGCGCGCGCGCCAGCGCCTCCGTCTGCGCCCGTATCTCGTCCACCATTGCCGGCGACAGCGTATAGGGCGGCAGCGCGCACGCGCTGTCGCCTGAGTGAATCCCCGCCTCCTCGATATGCTCCATCACACCCGCGACATAGACCTGGTCGCCGTCGGCGATGCAGTCCACGTCGACCTCGATCGCGTCATTGAGATAGCGGTCGATCAGCACCGGGCTGCTCCCCGATACCCGCACCGCCTCGCGCACATACCGCCCGAGACCGGCGCGATCGTACACGATCTCCATCGCACGGCCGCCCAGCACGTAGCTCGGCCGTATCATCACCGGGTAGCCGATCCGCTCGGCAATCGAGATCGCCTCGTCGAGCGAGCGCGCCGTCCCGTTCTCCGGCTGCCGTATCGCCAGACGACGCAGCAACGCCCCGAACCGCTCGCGGTCTTCCGCGATGTCGATCGCGTCCGCGCTCGTTCCCAAAATCGGCACGCCGGCTTCCGACAGCGCCTGGCTCAACTTGAGCGGCGTCTGTCCGCCATACTGCACGATGCAGCCGAGCAGAGTGCCGTTCTCCTGCTCCCGCCGGACCAGCGCGATCACGTCTTCCGCCGTCAGCGGCTCGAAATACAGCCGGTCGGACGTATCATAGTCGGTGCTCACCGTCTCCGGATTGCAGTTGACCATGATCGTCTCGATCCCGGCCTCGCGCAGCGCATACGCCGCATGCACGCAGCAATAATCGAACTCGATTCCCTGGCCGATCCGGTTCGGCCCGCCTCCCAGGATCACCACCTTGTCGCGGCCGCTCGGCTCCGCTTCGCAGGCCGGCGCCCCGAACCCGCCCTCATAGGTCGAATACATGTAGGGCGTCGCCGACGCGAACTCCCCCGCGCACGTATCGATCCGCTTGTAGACCGCACCCACTCCCAACTGCGTGCGCAGCGAAGCAACCTCCCGCTCCGCCCGCCCCGACAGCCGCCCGAGCTGCGCGTCGGAAAACCCCAGCGCCTTCATCCGTCGCATGGCCCGCGCGTCCCGCGGCAACCCACCCGACGCGATCTCCCGCTCCGCCGCCACGATCGTTTCGAGCTGACGCAGGAACCACGGGTCGTAACGGCACGCCTGGTGCACGTCCTCGACCGACAACCCCGCCCGCAACGCCTGTGCCGCCATCAGCAGCCGTTCCGGCACCGGCGACGACAACGCCGCACGGAACGCGTCCGCGCCACCATCGCCAGGTGTTTCGACCGGATCGAGACCGGCAAGGCCCGTCTCCATGCTGCGCAGACCTTTCTGCAGCGCCTCGCAGAAATTGCGCCCGATCGCCATCGCCTCGCCCACCGACTTCATGCTGGTGCCCAGCAGCGCCGGCGTTCCCGGAAACTTCTCGAACGTGAAACGCGGGATCTTCACCACCACGTAGTCGATTACCGGCTCGAAGCTCGCCGGCGTCACCCGCGTGATGTCGTTGGCCAGCTCGTCGAGCGTGTACCCTACCGCCAGCTTGGCCGCGACCTTCGCGATCGGAAATCCCGTCGCCTTCGACGCCAGCGCCGACGATCGCGACACCCGAGGATTCATCTCGATGATCAGCATCCGCCCGCAGGCCGGATCGACCGCGAACTGCACGTTCGAGCCGCCCGTATCCACCCCGATCGCGCGCAGGCACGCGATCGAGGCATCGCGCATCCGCTGATATTCCTTGTCGGTCAGCGTCAGCGCCGGCGCCACCGTCACCGAATCTCCCGTGTGCACCCCCATCGGATCGACGTTTTCGATCGAGCACACGATGATGCAGTTGTCCGCCCGGTCGCGAACCACCTCCATCTCGTACTCTTTCCAGCCGAGCACGCTCTCCTCGATCAGCACCTCGGTCGTCGGCGACGCATCCAGACCCGACGCCACGATCGTCTCGAACTCTTCCCGGTTATAGGCGATCCCTCCGCCGGTCCCGCCCAGCGTGAAACTCGGCCGTATCACTACCGGCAGCCCGATCGCCGCCATCGCCGCGCGCGCCTCGCCCATGTCGCGCGCAATCCGCGAGCGCGGGCTCTCAATCCCGATCGCTTCCATCGCGTCGCGGAACTTCAGCCGATCCTCGGCCCGGTCGATCACCTCCGCACGCGCCCCGATCAGCTCGCAGCCATACCTTTCGAGAACACCCATCTCGTGCAGCCGCATGGCCGTATTGAGTGCCGTCTGCCCGCCCATCGTCGGCAGCACTGCATCCGGCCGCTCGCGCGCGATCACGCGCTCGACGAACTCCGGCGTGATCGGCTCGACATAGGTCGCGTCCGCCAGACCCGGATCGGTCATGATCGTCGCCGGGTTGGAGTTCACCAGCACCACGCGAAAACCCTCTTCGCGCAGCGCCTTGCACGCCTGCGCGCCCGAGTAGTCGAACTCGCACGCCTGCCCGATCACGATCGGCCCCGCCCCGATGATCAGGATCGAGGAAATGTCGGTCCGTTTGGGCAAGCTAAGCCTCCAGAACATGTGGGGCTCTGCCCCAAACCCCGCCGGGGGCAGCGCCCCCGGACCCGCCCGACTCAGGTCTTCATCATGTCCGCAAACCGCTCGAACAGATGCTGCGCGTCCGATGGTCCAGGTCCAGCTTCGGGGTGGTATTGCACCGAGAAGCACCGCCTCGCGGCGCACGCGATCCCCTCGTTGGATCCATCGAACAGGCTCGTGTGCGTGATCGCGACACCCTCAGGCAGAGATGCATCCTCAACCGCAAAGCCATGGTTCTGGCTGGTGATCTCGACCCGGCCGGTCGCGAGCTCGCGCACCGGCTGGTTCGCACCACGGTGCCCCTGCCGCAGCTTGTAGGTCTTCGCCCCGAGTGCCAGCGCCAGCAACTGGTGGCCCAGACAGATCCCGAACACCGGCACACCCGCATCCAGCACGCCCCGGATCGCCGGCACCGCATACGCCGCCGTCGCCGCCGGATCGCCCGGCCCATTCGACAGGAACACACCGTCCGGCCGGTGCCGCAGGATGTCGTCCGCACCCGCGTCCGCGGGCACCACCGTGACCCGGCAACCGCTCGCCACCAGGCTGCGCAGGATGTTCCGCTTCGCCCCGTAATCCACCGCCACCACATGCGGCCGCACGCCCTCGACTGGCACCGACGCGCCGCCCCAGGCCCAGCGCGTCTCGTCCCAGGCATAGCTCTGCGTGCACGACACCTCGCGCGCCAGATCCATGCCCTCCAACCCCGGCCAATCCCGCGCCATCCGCGTCAGCTCCGGCAGGTCAAACCGTCCGTCCGCCGGATGCGCCAGCACTCCCGTCACGAACCCGCCGTCCCGTATCCGCAACGTCAGCGCCCTTGTGTCGACCCCCGCAATCCCGGGCACCCCACGCTCGCGCAGCCAGCCATCGAGTGCCGCCTTGGACCGCCAGCTCGACGGCGCCGTCGGCAGCTCGCGGAGCACGACTCCTCGCGCCACGACCCCGTCCGCTTCCAGGTCCGCCCGGTTCGTCCCCACATTCCCGATATGCGGGAAGGTGAAGGTGATGATCTGTCCGGCGAACGACGGATCGGTCAGCGTCTCCTGATACCCTGTTATGCCGGTCGAAAAGCACACCTCGCCGATGCCCGGGACCTCGGTGAACGCCCCAAATCCAACCCCCCAGATCACCGATCCGTCGGCCAGCACGAGCGCCGCCGTCGCCCCGTCCACCACACCCTCATCGCGCTCCGACAGACGCTCGATCGAAATCCCGCTCGCTCGGCTGACCAGCGCCCAGTGCTTGGACGGGATCGCTCCGGACTGACGCCACTTGCGGACCGCTTCCAGCCCGACCCCCGTCAGCCGCGCGGTCGCTTCCGCTCCTCCGAGCCGCTCGATGATGTCCTCGACCGTAATCATGCCCGCCGTGCTATCATGAGACTCTGGCCATTTGGAAACTTCTTCCCAATCTTCCACCCCAATCCCAATGTGGGAGATTGTTTCCCAACTCTCAGGAAGGTTTGATGAGCCTGCGAACGCGCTTCTCCGACGATCTCAAGACCGCCATGAAGGCTGGCGACTCCGCCCGGGTCTCCACCGTCCGCATGATCATCGCCAGGATGAAGGAAGCCGACATCGCTAGCCGCCCGAAGGGCGTCACGCAGGTATCGGACGACGACCTGGTCCCGTTGCTGCGTTCGATGATCAAGCAGCGCCACGACTCCGTCACTCTCTACCGCCAGGGCGGCCGAGAGGAACTCGCCGAACGTGAGGAGGCCGAAATCCGGCTGATCGAGCACTATCTCCCCGCGTCTCTCGACGAGGCCGGCCTCGACCAGGCCGTGAGCCGCGCCATCGACGAGACCGGTGCGACCGCGGCTAAGGACCTCGGCCGCGTCATGGCGGCTCTCAAGGCGGCCCATGGCGCCACCCTCGACATGGGCCGCGCCAACCAGGTCGCCCGCGCCCGCCTCGCCTGACCACGTGCCGACCTTCTCGCCCCAGTTCCTCGACGAGCTCCGCGCCCGCACCCCGCTCGCGTCCCTGATCGCCCGTCGCGTCAAGCTGTCGCGCGCCGGCCGCCAGTGGAAAGCCTGCTGCCCGTTCCACGGCGAGAAGTCCCCAAGCTTCTACGTCTACGACGACCATTTCCATTGCTTCGGCTGCGGCGCTCACGGCGACGCCATCGCCTTCGTCATGCAGAGCCAGAGTGCGGGGTTCCCCGAAGCCGTCGCGGTTCTCGCGGCCGAAGCCGGCCTCGACATCCCCAAACAGGCCGACGACCCCGCCCGAGCCGAGCATTTATCCCGCGAGCAGCGCCTTCTGGCCGCTCTCGAGACGGCCGCCGGCCTTTTCCACGCTTGGCTGCTGCGCACCGGACCCGATGCCGAACCCGCCCGCCGCTACCTCGACGACCGGGGCGTGGCAGGGACCACGATCGCGTCGTTCCGTCTCGGCTGGTCCGGTGACGGCACCCGCCTCTGTCCCGCGCTGACCGCAGCCGGCTTCGAACCCGCCCTCCAGCGCGACGCCGGCCTGCTGCACGCCGATGAAGACGGTGCCATACGCGGCGAGATGTTCCGATCGCGAATAATCTTTCCGATCGCCGACAAGCGCGGCCGCACCGTCGGTTTCGGCGGCCGAACCCTTGGCGCCGGCCAGCCCAAATACCTCAATGGCCCCGAGACGCCCGTCTTCTCCAAGCGCCGCCTGCTCTATGGCCACGACCGCGCCCACGCCGCGCTCCGCGCCCCGGTTCCCCGCGGCGCCACGCGCCCCCGCCTCGTCGTCGCGGAGGGCTACATGGACGTGCTCGCCCTCAACGAGGCTGGCCATCCCGCCGTCGCACCGCTCGGCACCGCGCTGACCGAGGACCAGCTCGACGCCGCCTGGCGCCTCGACCCGGCGCCGATCCTTTGCCTCGACGGCGACGCCGCCGGCCGCAACGCCGCCCGACGTGCCGCCGAGCGCGCACTGCCGATGCTCGGTCCGGAGCGCACCCTCCAGGTCGCCACTCTGCAGGCCGGAGAAGACCCCGACAGCCTCTATCGCCGCCATGGCGCCGCTGCACTGGCCAGCCGCCTCGACGCAGCCCGTCCTCTCTCCGAAGCGCTCTACGAGCTTCTCGACCCTCACCACCCGAACGCCACCCCAGAAGCCCGCGCCGCCTTCCGCGCCCGCCTCCTCGACGCCGCCTCGCGTATCAACGATCGCGCGCTCGCGTCCGAATATCGGCGCACCCTCCTCGACCGCTTCTACCAATCCACCAGGACCCGCGACCGCCCGCCGCAATCCCGCCAACCCCGCCCCGTCCTCGACGACGGCGCGTCGCGCGAGGAGCGCGCCTGCCTTCTCGCCATCGCAGCCCTGAACAATCCCTGCGTCCTGCACGACATCGAGGACGCCTGGCACCGTCTCGACCTTCCGCTATGGCTGGCGCAGCTCAGGTCGGCCATTCTCGACGCCGCACACTCACCCCAGCCCCAACCCGGACCGCACCCAGTGCTTGACTCGGCTCGCGCCGTTGACCACTTGCGCCTTTCCGGGTGCGACGAACATCTGACGCGTGCGTTCGAGATCGCTCGGCGTCGTGGTGGCTTGCCCCCGTTCGCGTCGCCAGGCGCGATGCCGGCGGAGGCGGAGCAGGGGTGGTGGCATTTCTTCGGCTTAATGCAACACGCCAGGCTCGAAGAGGAGATCGACATGGCCCGATCTCTTCTCGCACATGAATTCAACGAACGGCGCGTGGTGCGCGTCACCGCACTCGTCGAGGCGCGCGAAAAACTGCGCTCGATCGAGCACGACGCCCGCGTCTGACCAGCGCGCACAGTCGTAGGACTGGGAGAGGAACCGAGATGGCGACGAAGACGGCCGAGCGACCAGACACCGCTGCCACCGAGCAGGGCGACGACACCACCCTGCTCGACATCACCTCGGCCGGCGTCAAGCGCCTGATCGCGAAGGGCAAGGAACGCGGCTACATCACGTTCGACGAGCTGAACGCCGTTCTGCCGCCCGACCAGATGTCGTCCGAGCAGATCGAGGACGTCATGGCCTCGCTCTCCGAGATCGGCATCCAGGTCGTCGAGGGCGAGGAGGCCGAAGACGGCGAGGCCGTCAAGCCCGAGCGCACCGAGGAGCCCGAGGCCGAGGAACAGGCCGCCGGCAACGTCGACGAGGAGAGCCTCGGCCGCACCGACGACCCGGTCCGCATGTATCTGCGCGAGATGGGCTCTGTCGAGTTGCTGTCGCGCGAAGGCGAGATCGCGATCGCCAAACGCATCGAAGCCGGCCGCGACATGATGATCGGCGGCCTGTGCGAGAGTCCGCTCACCTTCCGCGCCATCATTTCCTGGCACGACCGCCTCAAGGCCGGCAACATCCTGCTTCGCGACATCATCGATCTTGAAGCGACCCAGGCCGGCGGCGCCCCCACCAGCGAGGACGTGGGCGAGGGCGCGCCCGACGGTGCTGCCGACAATTTCGAGGCTCCCACTCGCGAGGAGATCGAGGACGCCGAGGAGGGCGAAGGCGCCGGCCTCTCCCTCTCCGCCCTCGAAGAGAAGCTCAAGCCGGAAGTCCTCGGCCATTTCGAGGACATCGAGGCCCTCTACAAGAAACTCCACAAGGTCCAGTCCAAGCGCCTCGAGACGCTGACTGGCGGCGACGAGATTTCCGACAAGTCCGAGCGCGCCTACGAGAAGCAGCGCGAGGAGCTCGTCGGCAAGGTCGAGCAGGTGCGTCTGCATAACAACCGCATCGAGGAACTCGTCCAGGCGCTCAAGCACATCAACCAGAAGCTCAACGGCTACGAGGGCCGCATCCTGCGCCTCGCCGAGAGCTGCAAGGTCGGCCGCGAGGACTTCCTTCTCAAATACCGCGGCCACGAGCTCGACCCCGGCTGGATCGCCTCCGTCACCAACCTTCCCGGCAAGGGCTGGAAGACCTTCACCCAGAAGCACGCCGATGAAGTGACACAGCTGCGCGCCCAGATCGGCGTCGTCGCCCAGGACGCCGGCCTGCCGATCAGCGAGTTCCGCCGCGTCTACCAGACCGTCAGCCGCGGCGAGCGCGACAGCGCGCGCGCCAAGAAGGAAATGATCGAGGCCAACCTCCGCCTCGTGATCTCGATCGCCAAGAAATACACCAACCGCGGCCTGCAATTCCTCGACCTGATCCAGGAAGGCAACATCGGCCTGATGAAGGCCGTCGATAAATTCGAATACCGACGCGGCTACAAGTTCAGCACCTACGCCACCTGGTGGATTCGCCAGGCGATCACCCGCTCGATCGCCGACCAGGCCCGCACCATCCGCATCCCCGTCCACATGATCGAAACCATCAACAAGCTGGTGCGAACCAGCCGCCAGATGCTGCACGAGATCGGTCGCGAGCCCGCCCCCGAGGAACTCGCCGAGAAGCTCGGCATGCCCTTGGAAAAGGTCCGCAAGGTCCTCAAGATCGCCAAGGAGCCGATCAGTCTCGAAACACCGAT
>CAXTSH010000113.1:7742-9264 GCA_964246925.1 uncultured Acetobacteraceae bacterium | reverse complement strand
GCGCATGTCGGCACACGGCCGCGCCAGGTGACTGAGCGAGGGCGGCCATCCCGGTTCGCTTAGAGTCTGTCCGAGATCATCCTGCTTTCTGATTGACGCCCAGCGCAGGAACGCCAGTCCGTTCCGGTTCAAGCATTCCCAGTCCTTGGCCAGCCGTCGGCATCGGTTCAGCCGATGGTTCGCTCGACGATCCAGCGTTTCGGAAGCACCACGAACCTGCCCACCTCGGATCGTTTGACGATGGGCACGTTCACATGATCGCACACCCGCCGCAGACCGGCCTGGCATCGCGCGCCCTGATGGCCGCTGTCGGCATACAGGCCGCGCTAAACATCGTACAGGCGATGCGGGCGGAGGGCGTCCGCCAGGTCGTGGTGGTCTCCGCGACGGGAGTGGGCAACAGCGCCGATGTGATCCCGCCGCCTTGGGAATACCTTGTCGCGCCGACCTTCCTGCGCGGCACGATGAAAGACGATGCCAAGATGGAGACCGATCTCACGACTGCGGCCGCCGACCTCGAATGGGTGGTGGTCAGACCTGCCGCGCTGACCGACGGCGAAGCGACCGGCACGGTCAAGCTCTACGGGCCCGGTGGCGACCGAGCGCACCGCATCGCGCGCGCCGACGTGGCTGCCTTCATGCTAGATCAGCTCGTCAGCAACGCTCATGTGCGCCAGGCGGTGAACATCGCGACGGGCTGAGGGAGCCGTTAAGGCTCTACGGGTGCGCAACGTGTCTATTCCGGCTTTGGGACCGAAAACCAAAGCGCGCAGGGCAAAACCTGCCTAACAACGCTGAGGAGAGAACAGCATGACGCGGGTGCTTCTAATTGGTATCACGCCCGAGGCTGTCGACACCTCCGATCCTGATCTGCCTCCTGGAACCACGCAGGAGAAGATCGCCGCGGGGGTTGACGCAACTATGTCGGACATGAGGGCCCGCGGCTGGGACACGGGCTTTTGCTCTATCCTGACCGACGATAGCGCCGAGGCAACCATTGCCGCATCGCTTGCCGAGGTTTGGGACTGCATCGTCATAGGCGGCGGCATTCGCATACCGTCTCAGCTTCTGCCGTTGTTCGAGCGGGTCATAAACGCCGTCCACCACGGCGCACCCGGCACGCCGATCGCATTCAATACCTCTCCGGGGGATACCGGTGACGCAGCGCAACGGTGGCTGGCAAAGACGTGATCGGCACAATGGTTCAAGTACTCGTCATCACTGCTCACGCACGCTCGACGTGCGCTTGTTCTGGGCTCGCTTGGCACGGGGTATCTCCGGCCGGGCCCAGGCTCGGACGTCAGGCGTTGGGCGCCGATGCCGTCCCGTGGGAACCGTAAATACGTGACCGTATCCGCGCGCCGCTGAGGAAGCGTCGTAATGCCGGATTAGTGTTGCGAGCAGACCAGATCGCGCTGAAGGGCAGCCGTTCGTCGAGGATCTCGACGAACGTGACGTCGGGGTAGCCGGTCGTGGCGTCTGCGCTCGTGGTGATCGTCACACCCATGCCCAGACCCACGCA
>CAXTSH010000113.1:2408-7642 GCA_964246925.1 uncultured Acetobacteraceae bacterium | reverse complement strand
CTACACCGGCCTGCGCGACGCGATCCTCGCCCATCCTACCATGGCCGAAGGTCTGGGCGGCCTTCTGGCGCGGATCCCGGCGCGCTGACCTTGCGCGGGCGTCCTCAAAAGCGCGATCCTGACCCATCGGCGCGTTAGAAAACCGTGGGAGACGATTGATGCCCGACACCTTGCTGGCTCCGGACCGGACGGCCACCGCCGACGCAGCCATCACGACGTTTCTCTCCCGTCTGAATGACGCGCTGACCCGTGGCGACACGGAGGCCGCGACCAGCCTGTTTGCCGCCGACGCCTTCTGGCGCGACCTCCTCGCCCTGACCTGGAACATCACCACCAGCGAAGGCCGCGACGAGATCGCGGCCATGCTCGACTCCACCCTGCCCGCAACCAACCCGCGCGACCTCAAACCCGATGACGCCGCCACCGAGCAGGACGGCGTCGTCTCTGGCTGGTTCAGCTTCGAGACCGACACTGCCCGCGGGCGCGGCCACGTCCGCCTCCGCGACGGCCTCTGCTGGACTCTGCTCACCACCATCACCGAGCTCAAGGGCCATGAGGAACGGCGCGGCCCGACCCGCGAACGCGGCACCGAGCACGGCGTCCGGCGCGGCCGGCGGAGCTGGCTCGAGCAGCGCGAGCACGAGGCAGCCACACTCGGCGTCACCGAACAGCCCTACGTCCTGGTCATCGGCGGCGGCCAGGGCGGCCTCGCCCTCGGCGCCCGCCTCAGGCGTCTCGGCGTCCCCGCCATCATCGCCGACAAATACCACCGGCCCGGCGACCAGTGGCGCAGCCGCTACAAGTCCCTCTGCCTGCATGACCCGGTCTGGTACGACCACATGCCCTACCTGCCGTTCCCCGAACATTGGCCGGTTTACGCGCCCAAGGACAAGATCGGCGACTGGCTCGAGATGTATGCCAAGGTCATGGAACTGAACTGCTGGAACGCCACCACCTGCCGATCTGCGAGCTACGATGACCAGACCGGGGAATGGGCCGTGAAGCTGGACCGGAACGGCCAGTCGGTCACGCTGCGCCCCAAACACCTCGTTCTCGCCACCGGCCTCTCCGGCGTCCCCAACATCCCCGCCATCGGGGGCGCGGACAGCTTCAAGGGCGTCCAGCACCACTCCAGCAAACACCCGGGCGGCGAGGCTTTCGCCGGCCAGCGTTGCGTCGTCATCGGCGCCAACAACTCCGCCCACGATATCGCAGCCGACCTCTGGGAGCACGGCGCCGACGTCACCATGGTTCAGCGCTCCTCGACCCTCATCGCCCGCTCCGAAACCCTGTTCGAGCTGACGACGGCCGCCCTCTATTCCGAGACCGCGCTCGAGGCCGGCATCACCACCGAAAAGGCGGACCTCCTGAACGCGTCGGTGCCCTACCGGCTGCTCGCCGAGTTCCAGAAGCCGGCGACCGCCGCCATGCGCGAGCGCGACGCCGGCCTCTACAACCGCCTGCGCGATGCCGGCTTCATGCTCGATTTCGGCGACGACGACACCGGCCTGTTCATGAAATACGTCCGCCGCGGCTCCGGCTACTACATCGACGTCGGCGCGTCCGAACTGGTCGCCGACGGCAAGATCAAACTCAGAAGCAACACCGGTATCGCCGAGATCCGCGAGCATTCGGTGCTGCTCGACGACGGCACCGAACTGCCCGCCGACCTCATCGTCTACGCCACCGGCTACGGCCCGATGAACGGCTGGGCGGCACAGCTCATCAGCCAGGACGTCGCCGACCGCGTCGGCAAGGTCTGGGGCTATGGCTCCAACACCACCAAGGATCCCGGTCCCTGGGAGGGCGAGCTGCGCAACATGTGGAAGCCCACCCATCAGCCCGGCCTATGGTTTCACGGCGGCAACCTGCACCAGTCGCGGCACTACTCGCTCTTCCTCGCACTTCAGCTCAAGGCGCGGATGGAGGGCATCCCGACGCCGGTCTACGGCATGCAGCCCGTGCATCACCTGCAGTAGCAAGCAGCGGGGCTCCGCCCCACGATGTTCTGACCAGAACAGGAGTTTATCTGATGAGCAGGGTGGTGCGCTTCCATGAGTTGGGCGGGCCTGAGGTCCTCGAGCTCGAAGACGAGACGGCGCGGGACCCCGAGGCGGGCGAGGTCCAGCTCGAGGTGCGGGCGATCGGGCTGAACCGGGCCGAGGCGGTGTTTCGCCGCGGCGCCTATCTCGAGCAGCCGAGCCTTCCGTCGCGTATCGGCTACGAGGTGTCGGGCGTCGTGCGCGCCGTCGGGCCGGGTGTCACCGCCTGCAAGGTCGGCGACGCGGTGAGCACCATTCCCGGCTATTCGCAAGGTCAGTACGGCAGCTATGCCGAGATCGCCGTGGTGCCGGAGGTCGCGATCGTCGCCAAGCCCGACGCGATGTCGTTCGAGCAAGCAGCCTCGGTCTGGATGCAGTACCTGACCGCCTATGGCGCGCTGATCGACATCGCCGGGCTGACGCAGGGTGACGCGGTGGTGATCCCTGCCGCCTCGTCCAGCGTCGGGCTGGCCGCGATCCAGATCGCGCGGCACGTCGGCGCGACACCGATCGCCACCACGCGAACGAGCGCCAAGCGGGCGGCGCTGGTGGAGGCAGGTGCTGCGGCGGTGGTGGCGACCGAGGAGGAGGAGGACGTGCCGGCCGCCATCAAGGCGGCGAGCGGCGGCGAGGGGGCTCGCATCGTCTTCGACCCGGTCGGCGGCCCGACGGTGAGCAAGCTCGCGGCCGGCATGGCGCGTGGCGCGCCAGGCCGGCCGGCCTTGCTGTTCCAGTATGGCGGACTGAGCGGCGAAGCGACGCCCTTCCCGACCATGGACGCGTTCCGTACCGGCCTGTCGATGCGTGCCTACACCCTGCTGGAGATCAGGGCCGATCCAGAGCGGCTCGCCCGCGGCAAGGCGTTCGTGCTCGAAGGGTTGGCGTCGGGCGCGCTGACGCCGAGGATCGCGCGCACGTTCCCGCTCGCGCAGATCGTCGAGGCGCACCGGTTCATGGAAAGCAACGAGCAGATCGGCAAGATCGTCGTCACGGTGTAGCCGCGCCCATGTTGGGCACGCTGGTCGCAAGGGCCTCCCGGCTACCTCGGCAGGATCAGATCCAGAATCGTCACGAAACCGGTCGATGACAGCTCGAACGCGACGCCGTCGCCGCCCGCTCCGCCGCTGAGCGTCGTTCCATACAGATTGCCGGCCAGGTCGGCCGTCAGGCCGGCCTGTGGAATGTCGCCGTCCAGACCGCCGGTGAAGGTGTAGAGCGCCGATAGCGTCCGGTGGTCCGCCGACAGCTTGAACACCGTCCCCAGGTTGGCGACGCCGAAATCGACACCGCCGCCGGTGGTGGTGCCGTACAGGTTCCCGGCCGCATCCAGCAGAAGCCCGCCCGTCGGCGCGGACCCGTTGGGATCGCTCAGGCCGAACGTCGCCAGCGTCGTCAGCGTCCGGTGGCCGGGACCGGACAACTCGAAGATCGTTCCCCCGAAGCCGGGGCCGCCGCCCTCCGTCGTCCCATACAGGTTGCCGGCCAGGTCCATCGTCAGTCCGCCACGCGGGCCGGACCCGTTCGCTCCGTTGAACGCCACCAGGGTGGTCAGCGTGCGGCGGTTCGTTCCGGACAGCTCGAACACCGTGCCGCTGTCACCCGCTCCGCCGCCGGTCGTCGTTCCGTAGAGATTGCCGGCCGCGTCGACGACCAGGGCAGAGTCGGGATTGGATCCGTTCGTCCCCGAAAACGACACCAGAGTGGTCAGCCTCGTGTGATCCGCTCCCGAGAGCTCGAACACGGTGCCGTCCCCGCTGGTGCCCCCCGCATCGGTGGTTCCGAACAGATTGCCGGCGAAGTAGGGCAGCCCGGGGAAGTGCAGCTCCCCCGCCGCATACAGCGTCGTCGCCGAGAACGGATTGGCACCATTGCCGCCGGCGAACGATGTCAGCGTGGTCAGCGTCCGGTGATCGGTTCCCGACAGCTTGAAGGCCGTCCCGGTGCCGGCCGACCCGCCGGCCCCGGTCGTCCCATACAGGTTCCCGAAGATGTCGAAGATCAACGCGCCCTCGGGACCGGTCCCGTTGGCGCCGTTGAACGTCACCAGGGTCGTCATCGTCTTGTGGTCGGCTCCTGACAGTTCGAACACGACGCCCTGGCCGAGCCCGCTGGCGCTGCCGCCAAAGGCCGTCGTCCCATACAGGTTGCCGGCCAGGTCAAGCGTCAGCCCGCCGGTCGGCACGCTCCCGTTGCTGCCGTCGAACGCGGCCAATGTCGTCAGTGTCGGCGCCCCTGATGCCCGCGCGCCGAATGCACAGGACAAAGCCATGGCAACAACCAGGCGAGCACGCACCGCACGCGTCATCGTCGACCCGTCCGCCTGGGAAGTGGCGCCGGCCCGGCTACGCCACCCGCTTCTCGTCGATGACCACCGTCTCGATGATCGAGGACGGCTCGTAGAGCATGCGTCCGATCACGCCGGCGATCATCGCGCCGGCGATGGGTGCCAGCCAGAACAGCCAGAGCTGCGAGATGTATGCACCTCCCGCGAACAACGCCGGGGCGGTGCTGCGCGCCGGATTGACCGACGTGTTGGTCACCGGGATCGAAATGAGATGGATCAGCGTCAGCGCGAAGCCGATCGGGATACCGGCAAAGCCGGTCGCCGCCCCTTTCGACGTCGTCCCGATGATGACCATCAGGAAGAAGAACGTCAGCAGGAACTCGGTCAGGAAGCACGCGCCCATCGAATACTTGCCCGGACTGAGCGCGCCGTAGCCGTTGGATGCGAAACCGCCCGGATCCCAGCCCGACTGCCCTGACGCGATCACCCAGAGGGCCGCCGACGCGAGGACCGCGCCGACGAGCTGGACGGCGATGTAGGGAACGACGTGGACGTTGGCGCATCGTCCTGCGGACCACAGGCCCAGCGTGACCGCCGGATTGAAATGACCGCCGGAGATATGTCCCACCGCGTAGGCCATCGTCAGCACCGTGAGGCCAAAGGCGAACGCCACCCCGAAAAACCCGATCCCGAGCTTCGGAAACGCCGCCGACAGGACGGCGCTGCCGCACCCTCCGAAGACCAGCCAAAAGGTGCCGATGAACTCCGCCGCGAGCCGACGTTGCATGTCGTTGCGCATCGTGTACGCCCTCGATTTTCACCTACTATAACAAGGTCGCATCGCAAGAACAGCCAATTCGGTGCGCTCCAGGCATGATCATCCAGGCTTGTCTCAATGGCGCTCGCCC
>CAXTSH010000113.1:0-2308 GCA_964246925.1 uncultured Acetobacteraceae bacterium | reverse complement strand
GCGTCTCGGCCGGCGCGGCCGAGCTCCACGTCCACCCGAGAGACGAGGCGGGTCGAGAGACGTTGCACCCGGCCGTGATCGACCGCGCGGTGCTCGCACTGCGCCACGCCTGCCCCGGCCCCTGATCGGCGTTTTCACCGCTTGCTGGATCCAGCCGTTGGCCGCGACCCTCGCCGGACGGCTCGGTCGCGCCATCGAACGCCGCCCTCGTTGCGGCCGCCGCCGGTCTCATGGTCCAAGCCTGACCCGGCCGAAAGTTCGGCTGCCTCTCGGTCTCGGAGTTCCCCCGCTTGCAGGATCACGACCTCGTTCGCCACGCCCGCGCGCTCCGAGCCGTGGCCCGCGCGCCGATCCGCCCCGGCAACCGCGTCACGCTGCTGCCAGAGGCGATGACCGCCTTGCGCGCCATGTTCGAGGCGATCCGCTCGGCACGCCACAGCCTGATGCTAGAATACTACACCTTCGAGGACGTGGCCGTAGACGGCGAGAGCCTCTCCTCGCTGCTCGCCGGCCGTCTCGCGGCCGGCGTCCGGGTCGCGATCATCTACGACGCCGTCGGCTCGGACGACACGCCCGACGCGCTGTTCGACGATCTGCGCGCAGCCGGCGCCTCGATCGTCGAATATCACGGCCTCAACCCGCTGCGCCGTTTCTTCAGCCTCGACGTCGACGACCGCGACCACCGCAAGATCCTCGTCGTCGACGACCGGGTCGCCTTCCTGGGCGGCGTCAACATCGACCGCCAGTATCTCAATCCTCCGTCTTCCGGCATCCCCACCAACGGCGTCGCGCACGCGTTCTGGCAGGACGCGGCCATACGCCTGCAAGGTCCCGCGGTCGGCGACGCGCGCGCCGTCTTCGACCACACCTGGACAGGGCAGGGCGGCCATCCGCCGCCCGCAGCGCCATCGCCGGATCCCGAGCAGACGGACGGCGAGCATGTCTGCGTCGAGGGCAGCGCCCCGCGGGAAGGCCGTGCGCTGCACACCAGGGCGTTCTTTGCCGCCGTCAGGCACGCAAGCGCGAGCATCTGGCTCGCCACCGGGTATTTCGTGCCGATGCCCGACGAAATCGTGGCACTCCGCCGCGCACTTCAGCGCGGCGTGCAGGTCCGTCTCGTCCTGCCTGGCGTCAGCGACGTTCCGGCCGCCATCCATGCCGGCCGCGCCACCTACGGCAGGCTGCTTCGCGCCGGCGCCGTCATCCACGAGCTGCACGACCGGGTCCTGCACGCCAAGATCGCCACCATCGACGGCGTCTGGACATCGATCGGCTCTTCCAACCTGGACCGCCGCAGTGCGCTGCTGAACAACGAGGTCGACGCCGTCATCCTCGGCCGCCGGACCGCCGATGGCGTCGAACACATGATGCGCGGATGGTTCGAAGCCGGCCGCAACGTCAGCCTGGCCGGCTGGAACGCCCGTTCCTGGCACGAACATCTGGGCGAGCTGACCGCTCTTGTCTGGAGCCGCCTGATGTAAGCCCGGGGCTCCGGATGACCGCGCTCTTGGCACGGGCGAGACGCAGGTGCACCCGCGGCGAGGCGGCCGGACCGGCCTCGACGCGAAACGCCGGGTCGCTCAGTTCGCGTCCCGTCACCCGGTCGACCATCAGCGGCTCAGCCCGCTCGCCGGTGTCCGCGTTGACGATGACCACGCTGGCCCCTTCCGGTGCCCAGTGTCGATTGCCCCACGCCAGCAGCGCGAAGATGATCGGCCTGGCGTCCCGGCCCGCCTCGGTCAGCCGGTACTCGTCACGCGGCGGGCGTTCGCTGTAGCGGTACCGCTCGAGCAACCCGTCCGCCACCAGTGCCTTCAGCCGCGCCGTCAGGATGTTCGGCGCAATGCCCAGGCTGCGCTCGAACTCGTCGAAACGCGTCATGCCGTAGAAGGCGTCGCGCAGGATCAGCATCGACCACGGGTCGCCCACCCGCGCCAGGCTGCGCGCGACCGGACACGGCGAGGCTTGCAGCACATCGCGTTTCATGGCCGTCCACATACAAAGCAGGCTTGCAATTGACAAGTCACGGTGTGTGACTATCGTTCAGCTAGTCAGCTCTGTGGTGCTTCAGGAGTGCGTGGCGATGAGCCCAGGCGGCGATGTCTGAGACGGCGATGGAGCGCGAGGTCGCGGTCAGGCCCCGTGCGGCCGCGCGTCCGCCCGCCAGGCGCCGGCTGGCCGCGACGGCGCTGGCGCTGCTGATCGCCGTGGCCGCCTGGTACGGTGCCCGCTGGTGGACGGTCGGCCGCTTCGTCGAGAGCACCGACGACGCCTATGTCGGCGGCAACCTGACGTCGATCGCGCCGCA
>CAXTSH010000112.1:1553-9414 GCA_964246925.1 uncultured Acetobacteraceae bacterium | reverse complement strand
GGCCGGAACCGGGAAACGACAGCGAGGTAGCATACCGTGAGGTGCTGCCGTTCGAATATTGCAGATCATAGCTGGACGCCGTATCGGCGCGCCGACTCAGCTTGAAATAGTCGAGAAGCAGATTGGCGATACCGGTCAGGACTGAGATGTCTGGTATGGCCACGACGAGCCGTCCCAGTGACAGCAATCCGCTTCCTGATACCGTTCAGTCAGTAATCGATATTGTCCTTGATGTATCGCTGGTTGCGTAGCCATCGTCCCTCGATCGTCTGAGGCCCACCCCAGCGTCGATCCCGCCATACAGCGCGCCGCAAGACATCGGCTCCAGGGAATTCCGTCGGACAGCCATCCGTAGATCGGGCCCGTATAGGTCTCCCACCGGTAGCTGCTGGATGCTCAGGAGTGCGGCGTGGTTGAGGAGGTTCGTGCCACCTGGTGCCGCGCCGGGGTAGGGGATCGGCGGGTCGATCGCCAGGGCGCCCGGAGGCAAGGGCGGCGGCAAGCGAGGTGGAGCGGAGCAGCCGGCGGATCGTACGTTTTCCTCCCTTTGTTAGGTCGGAGTGGCCCTTTGTTAGATTGCGGTCAGGCAAATCAGGATCTCGCACGCCGATGTGAGCGTCCCGGCAGTTCGGCCGACGCCCGGGCCGAGTGTCTCAAGTTGGCGCCATGCTCGCTCGACCAGGGAGCAAGCTGACCTTGGGCAACCACGACGGGGCCGACGCGCTCAGCAACCGATCGCTGCAGGGCACAGGGTGATGGGGTCAACAGCACCGCGAACGAAGATTGCCGTCCTCGACGACTACCAGAACGTCGCGCTGACGATGGCCGATTGGTCCGTCCTGCAGGATCGGGCTGCCGTCGAAGTATTCTCGGACACGATTACCGATCCCGAACGACTGCTTGCCCGTCTGGCACCCTTCAACGTGCTCTGCGTCATGCGTGAGCGTACGCCGCTGCCGCGCGGCATCATCGAGCGCCTGCCGCAGCTCAAGCTGATCGTCTCGACGGGCCCCAAAAACGCCTCTATCGCCGCTGATGCGGCCGAGGAGCGCGGCATCCCCATCAGAAACACGCGTGGCGCCCTGTCGGCGCCGATCGAGTTGACCTGGGCGCTCATCCAGGCGAGCGCACGCAACATTACCGCCGAGGCTGCTTCGTTCCGGGCGGGCGGCTGGCAGCACACGGTCGGCGACGAGCTCAAAGGCAAGACGCTCGGCGTCCTCGGACTCGGACGGATCGGCGGCAGGATCGCTCAGATCGGCCGTCTGTTCGAAATGGACGTGATCACCTGGAGCAACGGCGTCACCAAGGAGAAGGCCGACGCTGCCCACGCGAGCATCGTCACCAGGGAGGAGCTGTTCAGCCGGGCCGACATCCTGACGATCCATCTCGTTCTCGCCGAGGCGACCCGTGGCCTCGTCGGACCACGGGAACTCGCGCAGATGAAGCGAGGCGCCTGGCTGGTTAACACCTCGCGTGGGCCGATCGTGGACGAGGCGGCACTGGTCGAGGCGCTTCGGAGCGCCTGGATCGGCGGTGCAGCGCTGGACGTCTTCGACGTCGAGCCGCTGCCAGCCGATCACCCTTTCCGCAGTCTCGGCAACGTCGTCGCCACGCCCCATCTCGGTTACGTGTCGCGCCAGCAATACGAGGTTTTCTACGGCGACACCGTCCGGATCATAGCGGACTGGCTCGACGGCCAGGCCGGGCCGGTATGACCGGCCATACAAGCCAGGCTCGAGGTCCTGTGATTGGATCGCCGAGGCGGCCCGAGCAGGAGGAGGTCTGATGGACAAGGCATTGGCTACTCGGGGCGTAGCAGCGGTCGCCACAGCGACCGGAGCCAGTGCTCTTGCGGCCGTCGCCGTAGGGGCTCTGGCGATTGGTGCCCTCGCGATCGGCAGCTTGGCAATCAGCAGGGTCATCGTGCGGAAAGGCGAGATAGCGGAGCTCCGGATAGGGCGCCTGGTGGTTGGCGAACTGGTTGTCGAGAAACGCTCAGAATGACGCTCTTGCAATGAATTGACTGCAGATCAGGAAGTATCCAGCCTCATGACTCGGCCGAAGCTTGCTGCATCTGTTGACAGGTTGGCGCCATGACCCGGCTCTCGGGTCATCCTTGGGGCGAACAGACAGGAACTCTGCAGGGCCTCAGGAAGATGTTGATCGTGGCTCTACTTCTCACCTGCCCACTGGCGCTGTCAGCCTGTAAGCCCGGACCGCCAGCCACGTTCTACCAGCGCAGCTCAAGCTCCTATGTCGGCGCACCCGGCAACTTTGCGCCTTGATCTCAAGCGGCCGCACCCGCGCCATCCATCAGGCGGTGACATCGCGAAGACGGATGTCGACTGCCAGACCGCCATTTGCGGCGAAGCGGGTCTCGCAGGCTTCATCCCAGATGCCTTCGATTTGGCTTCGTTGACCCGATAAGGTCAGTGTCTCCTGGTTGAGAACCCGTCCCGTGAGAGTGGTTGGATCGATGCCGTCGATGCCGACGGCTGCGAGCATCCGCCTGACGAGCGCATCGCGAGCGGTCGTTCCGTGGTCACCCATGAGGGTCTCGAAGCGGCACGGTATGACGTCTGGTTGATCGAGCCAGGCGATGACGCCGTCGAACAGCCCCACGAGTTCGGGTCCGAACGTATCGAGGAACGCCGCCATCCGCTCCGACCCTGCCGGATAGTCGAGCCAGGCGCGCCTCCGCGGGTCGCCGCGCGCCGGATCGGCGAGCATCCGGCGCTGCTCGAAGCGCATCATCGAGACGAGCGCCGATCGTGGATCGCGAAACGCGACGATCAGGACGAAGCCGGCGAGAGCAACCTTCGCCCGGCTCGAAAACGGGATATGCCCGACGGCGAATTGGCCCTCGTGGACGAGGGCAAGCGCCTGTTCAAAGGCGCAGCCGGCACTGAGTTCCCGTGCCCGGGCCAGCCGCTCTGGGTTGGTCACGTCGCGGTAGTCGCTCGTTTGATCGACATCGACGTGGATCTCGAGATCGACATGCCCGGCCTCGCGAAGCAGACCGCCAACGAGATAGGTTCCTGCCTTCGGCATCGTGGTGACGAAGCAGCGCCGGCCACCGCGGCCTCGCTCGCGCTTGAGGCCGAGTGATCCATCAGGAAGTGCAAGCACCGGGAGCGGCCGGCCGCGAGTGCGGAGGAAAAGTGGCTGCGGACGGCGGTGAGGAAGCTTGAGGCGAAAGATGTTGGCACCATGCGCAGTTGCGTGGCGGGTATCAGGCCGAACTGGAGCATTCGATGACAAGCGACTGGCCCGCGCAAGCCGGGTATCGCGCGCGCCGACTTACCGTTCGCCCAGACATCTCAACGAGGTGAGAAACCGTCCTCGCCAGAAAGTGGCATTCGCATTGCACAGCATGGCTCCGGATTGACACACAGCGACATGGAGGGATTTCTGACGGTGATACGGAGCGATGTGGTCGGTGGCCAGCTCACTCAAGAGCTCCGCCTCTACGTGGAGGTTCTCCGTAACCCACGGGCCTGTCTTCTGTCGCTTCTGTCCTTTGCCGTCGGTGTCGGCTACCTCTTCGGCCCGATTGATCTCATCCCCGACAAGACGCCGTATGTTGGCCACCTGGACGAGGTCACCATGCTTCTGGGCGGGGCAGCCCTGGCCAGGTGGCTGGTCCCAAGTGAGGTCAGCTCCCGTCTCTCACGCGGTGATTGGCCCGCGGGCGCGGGTGAGTTCCGCCGTCCGTTCCTGCGTACGATCACGGCCCTCGCCGGCCGCTCGATCTTCCGACTCTCTCTCGGTCGGTGGCCGACCGCCAGGGAGCATTCGCTGTTCTCCTCCGGATTTGTCGACGACTCCTCAAAGCTTGCGCCCATCCTGCGCGGCCTTCATTCGGTGCCAGCTGCCAAGGAGCAGCTTGGAAGACTGGCCTTGTTGAACCTGGTTCGCGAGGGCTGCCTACCGGAGCCGCCATCGGGCGCCCGAGAGGCGGCGAACGCAACAGTGCTCGGCAATCCACTCAGCTTTCATACCAAACAGCCTATCGCCTTCCTTCATCTTGAGAAGACGGCCGGGACGGCGCTCGTCTCAGTCCTGACCGAGATGTGCCACCCCCTTCAGATCGACGATGACCCCTATCGGTCGATGCCACCCCATGTGCGTTCGCCCTTCGTCGGGAGGGGAGCGGAGGACGCACGCCGCTCGAAGCTCATCTGGGGACACTACGACCTGCCGTCGCTGAGACGGGTGGATCCTGTTCGCGCCGTTATCACCCTTTTGCGTGAGCCTCGCGAAAGGCTCCTATCGCTCTATCATTACTGGAGGTCTGTCGACGCATCCCGGGTGGGAGGCGCCTTCGGCAACTTCAACGTTGCGGCCGCTCACGACCACGACCTGCTCGATTTTCTGACTTTGCGGGATCCGCTCGTGCGAGATTACGTGGACAATTTCTACGTTCGTCGGCTGACCGGACTCTATCACACGGGACGCGACCTTGATCCCGTCGAGGAGGATCCCGGCGAGGCACTCGCCTGCGCCGAAGCGGCGCTCGACACCATCGAATTCGTTGGCATCCTTGAGCGCCTGGAAGAAAGCCTGTGGTTGCTGAGCTCCGTCATCGATCTCCCCATGCCGGTTCGGTTGCCGCAGCTCAACAAAAGCGATGCAAACCACAGGGAGGCCTCACCCCGCTTCCGCCACGTGTTGCACGAGAAGGTCACGCCAGAGATAGAGCGTGAACTCGATCGCGTTACCCGACTTGATCACATCATCTACTCGCGGGCGCGGCGCAATCTTCAATGTCGGGTCGGACCAAACCTCATCGCCTGACGCTGTGTTGAAGGATCGTCGCGACTGTCACCTGGTTGGTGATCGCCATCGCTGGTCACGCCGTCACGGCCGGTCGTCGAGCCAGTCCGCGCACCGGCGCCCGGCCCGAGTCACTCGGCCAACCGGGGCGTCGGCCACCCTGCCGGGCCGCTGACATCGGCGTGCTAGATTTCCCGCTTCGCTTGACAGCAGCTCTAACCCAAGGATCACTTCGACCTAACAAAAGGAGGAAACCGTACGGTACGCGCGCTGCTTCGCTCCACCTCGCTTGCCGGCCAAACCAGACGCGGGCTGATCCACAGCCGGTCGGAAATGCGATGAACAGGATCACCTTCCCGGCGTTGACAAGACAAATGGGAACTCGACGATGCGGGCGGCGGCGGCTCCTGCTCGCAATCGCGGGATCCACCTCGTGCTCGGGGTCCAGGGCTCATCGATCCAGGAGAGCGCTCTCTCGTCCAGCAGCCAGCGACCGACGCCGCCGATCAGCTCTGGGCCTTCGTCAACACACGGAACGGTCGCTTCCCGATCGTCAACAGCACCCGCGGCTTGCTGCTCGGCGTCACGGACGAAGACGGCGGAAGCAAACGTCGTCCGATACGCCAACAACGGAACGCCCTATCATCTGTGGCTGATGGAGTCAGCAAACGACGCGGCCGATGCCAAGTTCCTGCCCTGATCCTTCGCCCTGAGCGCCGCGCCCGAACTGCGGCGTGTCTCGTGTCCCTTGCTCCCGGATATCGGCCTCCAAGCCTGATCGGCGTCTTTGCGCCCCGGCGAGCCTCAGCCGGGAGCGGGATTGCTTCCCGCTCCGACGCAGAGTCAGCTCTTGGTCATCGCCTTCAGGTCGTAGGTGACCTTCGCACCGGCTTGCGGCGTTCCCTTGTCGTCGAGGGGAGACGGCGAGATCATGACCTTGGTGAAGTTCAGCGACAGGCTCTCGCTCGGATTGTCGCCTCCTGACGAGATCGAATAGCCGGAGACGCCGCATTCGCTCAGCTCGTAGGTGAGGAACGTGTCGACCTTGTTCTTGGTCGTCGACGTCATCTTGATCTGTACGGTGGTGTCGAACGATCCGGCGACCGCGTCCTCGTACAGTCCGGACGAGGCCTTGTCGAACACCTTGGTCACCGAGATCTCGCTGATCGAGGGGTTCGAGCTCTCACGCTGCTGTCCGCCCGCGCCCGACGTGACGCCGCGGCCGACGCCATACTGGAACGAGCTGAGCTCGATCCATTTCTCGAAGCCAGAGGTCGTGACCTGGCCTTCAACCTTGCCGAACTTCATGTAGATCGCCATTGAAGCTGCCTCTCCTCCGTGTTTTTAGGACCATCTACGCTCGTGCGACGTCGTAGCCGAAGGTGCCGTCCCGCATGCCGATCGTAACGGCCCCGACGCTCTCGCCTTGTGCGAGGCGAGCGAGAATTTCAGCCGACAAGCCGGGCAACAATGTCCGCGAGAGGATGTTCTCGACGTTGCGCGCGCCCGAGGAGCCTTCCGTGCATCGTGACGCGATCGTGTCGACCAGCGCCGCGTCCCAGTCCAGATGCGCGCGATACGTGGTTCGCACGCGATCGCGTATTCGCCCGAGCTGCATGACGACGATCTCTCGAATGATGTCGGTCGGCAGGGGAAAGTAGGGCACCAGGGTGATGCGGCCGAGGAAGGCGGGCTTGAAATGTTTGGCCAGCTCCGGACGAAGCGCGTCGGCCAGGGCCGCCGCGTCCGGCGCGGTATCGGGATCGGCGAACAGTTTCGCGATCAGGTCGGTGCCGGCGTTGCTGGTCATGATGATGACTGTGTTCTTGAAGTCGATGTCGCGCCCCTCGCCGTCCTTCATGGTGCCCTTGTCGAATACCTGGAAGAAGACGTCCTGGACGCCCGGATGCGCCTTCTCCATTTCGTCGAGCAGCACCACGCTGTAGGGCCGGCGACGCACCGCCTCCGTCAGGATCCCGCCTTCGCCATAGCCGACATAGCCGGGCGGGCTGCCCATCAGCAGGCTGACCTTATGCTCCTCCTTGAACTCGGTCATGTTGATGGTGGTGACGTTCTGCTCGCCGCCGTAGAGTAGGCTGGCAAGGGTGAGTGCGGTCTCGGTCTTGCCGACACCGGAAGTTCCCACCATCAGGAAGACGCCGATCGGCTTGCGCGGGTCGGTCAGTCCGGCGCGGCTGGTCTGGATCGCTTGTGCGACGACCTCGAGCGCGTGGTCCTGTCCGACGACCCGGCGGCCCATCGCGCGCTTGAGGTCGAGCACGACGCGTATCTCGTCGGACCGCATGCGACCGGCCGGAATGCCGGTCCAGCCCTCGACGATCTTCGCCACCGCCTCGCCGTCGACGGTCGGAAAGACCAGCGGCTGCTCGCCCTGGAGCGTGCGCAGCCGGGCAGTGGCGTCCGCCAGGCGGGCGCGGTCGCGCGCGGCCGCGGCGGCGTCAGTCGCTTCGACCGAGGCTCGCAGCGCCGTGATGTCGCCGACCAGCGCGCGTTCCTCGCTCCATCGCGTCTCAAGCGCGCCGAGCTCGTCGCCCACGCGACCGCGTTCCGCCTCCAGCTCCTCGCGCCTGGCGGTATGATCGGAGCCCGACGCGGTCTCTCGTTCGACGATCGCGAGCTCCGTGCCGATCAGCTCCAAGCGGCGCCTCCTGTCCTCGATTGGCGCCGGAATGGCACTCTGGCTCATCGCCACACGCGCGCACGCCGTGTCGATCAGGCTCACCGCCTTGTCGGGGAGCTGGCGGGCCGGAATGAAGCGGGCTGACAGCCGCACCGCCTCATGCAGTGCCTCGTCGAGGATGCGCACGCCGTGATGCTGCTCCAGCGTTGCCACCAGGCCGCGTATCATCGCCACCGCGCCGCTCTCGCTCGGCTCCTCGACCTTGATGACCTGGAAGCGCCTGGTGAGTGCCGCGTCTTTCTCGAAATACTTCTTGTATTCCGCCCAGGTGGTCGCGGCGATCGTGCGAAGTTCACCGCGCGCGAGCGCCGGCTTGAGCAGGTTGGCGGCGTCGTTCTGGCCGGCGGGGGCCGCCCCCCGCCGCCAACCGGTGGGGGCGGG
>CAXTSH010000112.1:0-1543 GCA_964246925.1 uncultured Acetobacteraceae bacterium | reverse complement strand
GGCGGGCGTGAGCAGGTGGGGGGCGGCGTGCGGGCGGGCGGCGCCGCCGGCGCCGATCAGCGTGTGGGCCTCGTCGATGAACAGGATGATCGGCTTGACGCTCGCCTTGGTCTCGTCGATGACCGATCGAAGCCGGTTCTCGAACTCGCCCTTCACTCCTGCGCCGGCCTGCAGCAGTCCGAGGTCGAGCGTGCGCAGCGTCACGTCGCGCAGCGCCTGCGGCACGTCGGCCGTCGCGATCCGCAACGCGAGCCCTTCGACGACGGCCGTCTTGCCGACGCCGGCCTCGCCGGTGAGGATCGGATTGTTCTGGCGCCGGCGGGTCAGGATGTCGATCATCTGCCGGATTTCGGGATCGCGACCGACGATCGGGTCGATCCGGCCGGCTCGCGCCTGCGCGGTGAGGTCGATGGTGAACTGATCGAGCGCTGCCGAGCTGCCCGGCAACGAGCCCGTGCCGCCCATGGAAGCTTCCGAGCCGGCCGCGGCCGTCGCGTCCCTGGCTTCCGCCGTCTTGCCGCAGATGTTGCCGAAGTCGCGCTTGAGGAGGTCCGGCTGGATGCGGGTGAGATGCCCGGACGCCTCGCGGGCTCGCCGCGCCAGCGCGGCGCTCGCGAGCAAGGCCCACAGCAGATGACCCGAGCGGATGCGGGTCGCCTTGTGCTCGATGGACGCCAGCAGCCAAGCCTGCTTGACCATGTCCTCGACGTCGGGAGAGAGGCTCGGCGCCCTTGCGTTGCCGGTCTTCATGCCGTCCAGCGCTCGGCCGAGATCGGTTGTCAGGCGCGACGCGTCGATTTCCCAGTGTCGGAGGATGGCATTGAAGTCGCTGTCGGCGCGATCGAGCAGTGCCAGCAGCACGTGCTCGATTTCGACGTTGTAGTGGGATCGGGACAGAGTGGCGCCCGCGGCGGCCTCCAACGCACGTCGGCACAGATCGTTCAGCCGCCCGAAGAGCAACGTGAGATCGATCGTCGCCATGGCGGTCTTTTTCCGCGGTTGCCGTTTCGCAAACCTAATGTGATATAACCGTCCCGTAAAGACGCCCGATGGACTTGCGACATGGCAGCCCTCCGACCCGAAGCGCTCGACGTCGAGGCCCTGCTCACGCCGGTCTCGGCCGACGGGCCGGCGGGCGTCGATCTGCGCGAGGATTTCTCGCCGAAAAGCCTCTACTTCAGACTGCGTGACGCGCGGGCGGAAGCACGCGACGCAGAGCGGCAGGCGGAAACCGCGGTCGACGCCACGATGCCGGCGCAATGGCGCCTCGTGCAGGACCTCGCCTCCCAGGCCCTCGCGGGCCAATCCAAGGATCTTGAGATCGCGGCATGGCTGACGGAGGCGCTGGTCAGGACGGCGGGTCTCGCGGGTCTGGCGGCCGGCGCGTCGCTGATCGGCGGCCTCGTCGAGCGTTACTGGGACGATCTGTATCCTACCCCTGACGAGGACGGCATCGCGACGCGGGTCGGGCCGCTGGGCGGCCTGTCCGGGCAGGGCGCCGATGGCACGCTGCTGCAGCCGTTGCGTCGCGTTCCGCTGTTTG
>CAXTSH010000111.1:1471-9441 GCA_964246925.1 uncultured Acetobacteraceae bacterium | reverse complement strand
TACGACGACTTCATCCAGACCGACGCGCCGATCAACCGCGGCAACTCGGGCGGTCCGCTGTTCGATCTCGAGGGCCACGTGATCGGCATCAATACGGCGATCTATTCGCCGTCGGGCGGCTCGATCGGCATCGGCTTCTCGATCCCGTCCAACGAGGCCAGGCTGGTGGTGGACCAGCTCCATCAATACGGCCACACGAGGCGGGGCTGGATCGGCGTGCGCGTTCAGGTGGTCACGCCTGACATCGCGGAAAGTCTCAATCTCAAGCCGGCCGACGGCGCGCTGGTGGCCGGCGTCGACCAGAAGGGGCCGGCCGCCAACGCGCGCCTGCGCAACGGCGACGTCATCCTGTCGTTCAACGGCGAGCCCGTGCACGAGATGCGCACGCTGCCGCGGGTGGTCGCCGAGACGCCGATCGATCAACGAGTCCCTGTTGTGGTCTGGCGCGACGGCAGGAAGCAGACGGTCATGCTGGTCGTGGCAGAGCTTCCGGACGACGAGGCGGCCAAGCCGGCGGCCAGGCTGGCGCCGCCCAAACCGAAGGCCGACATCGGCGAGGCGATCACGGGCCTTGGTCTGTCGCTCGCGCCGATCGACGATGCACTGCGCCAGAAATACCAGATCCCGGATGGCCAGAAGGGTCTCGTGGTGGTCTCGGTCGGCAGGACGGGTCCGGCCGCGGATCGTGGCGTCAAGCCGGGCAACATCCTGCTTGAGGTGCAGCAGGACGACGCCACCAGTCCCGACCAGGTTCAGGCGCTGATCGCCAAGGCGCGGCAGGGGCACCGCACCGACGTGCTGATCCTGCTGCAGGACCAGGACGGCACGCGCTGGGTGCCGATGCCGATCGGAGCTGGGAAGGAGCCTCATTAGGGCGGGTCTGGGGCCGCCGGCCGTCACGCCTCTGGCGTGCTGACGCACGACGGGATCCAGGGGCAGAGAGGCTTGGAACGCGGAAGGCCAGGGCGCTGCCCTGGACCCGTTGGGGCCGGCGGCCCCAAACCCCGTGTTCAGGGCTTTCGCCGATGGCCGATCAGCGACCGGCCTTGGTGGCGCGCCACGATCCGCGCGAGCAAGGGCGCGAGATCGAAACTGCCGACCAGACGCCAGACCCGTCGCGCCAGGTGATCCGCACCGATCAGCTCATCAATCGAGACCGGACGCAGTTCGACCTGGTCGCGCGCGCCGCGGCGAAGCCCTGGCCTATCTCGGCGGTAGATCAACAGCCTCAGAGACCCGAGGCCTATCCCGCGAGCCGCTTCTCCGCGCGTTCGATGGTCTCGACCATCGTCTCGGCGGCGCGCTTGGCGACAGGATCCTGCGTCGTCATCAGGAGCCGGTCAGCCGTCATCAGCGCCGGCGACAGGATGCCGCGCAGATCGTGCCGGAGCCGGCGGAGACTTTCGGCCGGCAGAGCCGGCTCGACGGAAGCTGGCGGCGACGGCGTGACAGGTTGGGAGGCGAGCGTCGCCGCGAGCCCGGACAGCAGGGAAGCGACGAGCATCGCGAAACTGCCTGGCGCGCCTGCCAGGAACAGGACCGACCAGACCAGGATCGCGACGATGGCGACGCCGAGGCCGAGTGCTGCCCGCCTGCGCCATCCGGGCGCCGGCTGGGCTGGTCCGCCGCTCAGTCCGCCTGCCATACGATCCAAGGCCCCCGCCCCCGGGACTACATCTCCCGCATGTTGGTTCCGCATGATTGACCCTCAAGCAGCCGCCGCCTATAAGCCGCGCCCTGACGGATCCGCGGCGAAAGTTCGCGCGCGCATCCTCCCCGTCCGATCCTTGGACATGACCCCTGCCCGGAGGGCGCACCCGTGAAGCGCACCTATCAACCGTCCAAGCTGGTCCGCAAGCGGCGCCATGGATTTCGGGCCCGCATGGCGACCGCCGGCGGCCGCAAGGTTCTGGCCAACCGTCGTGCCAAGGGCCGCAAGCGGCTCTCGGCCTAGTTCGGAACAGGTCGTGGCAGCGCCGTCGCGTCTCAAGCGGCGCGCCGATTTCCTGCGCGCCGCTGCCAAGGGCCGGAAGGCGGCGATGCCGGGAGTGGTGCTGCAGGCGCTCGCCCACGACGATCCGTCCTCGTCCGTGCGCCTGGGTTTCACGGTGACCAAGCGGGTCGGCAACGCGGTGGTGCGCAACCGCGTTCGCCGCCGGCTGCGCGAGGCGGCGCGCGCGGTGCTGAGCGAACGGCCGGTGTGGGGCTGCGACCTGGTGCTGATCGGCCGGGAAGGGACGATCGCGCGTCCGTTCGCCGCCCTGCTGGACGATCTGGAACGGGCACTGGCCAGGACCGGCGCCCGCGGACCGGCCCGATGAGGTTGGTGGCCGTTCTGGTGCTGCCCATTCGTGCCTGGCAGTGGCTGGCACGCCCGGTGCTCGGCCCGAATTGCCGGTTCGCGCCGTCGTGCAGCGATTACGCCATCGAGGCGCTCGAGCAACACGGTCCCGCGCGCGGCGGGCTGCTGGCAGCCGGCCGAATCCTCCGCTGCCATCCCTGGTGCCCCGGCGGACATGACCCGGTGCCGCAGCCGGACGGTCCGGGGGCCGGCTGATGGAGCAGAAACGACTGCTGCTTGCCATCGCGCTCTCGATGGCGATCCTGGCGGTGTTCCAGTTTCTGGTGCCGGCACCGCATCCGCAGGCGCCGCCAAAGGCCGCGGTCACCACGCGCGCGACGCCTCCCGGGCTGACGCCACCAGCGACCGGCGACGTCGCCGGCCCCGGTACTCAGCCCACGGCCATCGCCGCACCTGCGAACGCACCGCGCCTGCCTATCGAGGCGCCGCGGGTGTCCGGCAGCATCGACCTGGTGGGCGCGCGGCTCGACGACCTGGTGCTGCGCGACTACCACGAAAGCGTCTCGCCGAGCAGTCCGCTGGTTCGCGTCCTTGAACCGCAACGAGACCCGCAGCCCAATCTGGTGCAGCTCGGCTGGGCCGCCGCTTCCGGCCTGCGGGTTCCGGACAGCAACACGCTCTGGCACACGGACGCGCACAGCATCGCGCCCGGCAGCCCCGCGACGCTGACGTGGGACAACGGCGCCGGCCTGACATTTGCGATCCGGATTTCCATCGACGGCAACTACATGTTTACCGTCCAGCAGACCGTGCACAATGCGGGCACCCAGCCGGTGCAGCTTTATCCATGGGCCCGCGTCTCGCGCGGCTACACGCCCGTCGTCGTCGGAACCTACCTGATCCACGAAGGGCCGATCGGCATCCTGGACGGACGGCTGCATGAGCTGGGCTACAAGGCGACCGTCACGGACAGCGAGAAGAACGGCGGTGTGGCGATGACGCAGCCATCCACCGGCGGCTGGGCCGGCATCACCGACAAATACTGGCTGTCGGCCGTCATTCCGGCACAGAACGAGGCCGTCACCGCATCCTACCGTTACGTCCCGGGGACGGGGGCGGACGCGGCCGGCACCTATCAGGTGGACACGCTCGGCCGCGACGCCGTCACCGTTCCGCCAGGAGGCGATGCCGCCGTCGGCAGCCACGTTTTTGCGGGTGCCAAGGAAGTGCACCTGCTCGACGCCTATATGCGCGACCTGCACATACCGAGTTTCGACAAGGCGGTCGATTTCGGCTACTTCTATTTTTTGACCAAGCCGATCTTTTTCATGCTGGACTGGCTCAGCAATCAGATCGGCAATTTCGGCCTCGCCATCCTGGTGTTCACGCTGTTCGTCAAGGCGCTGTTCTTCCCGCTGGCGACCAAGGCCTACCGGTCGATGAGCAAGATGAAGCTGCTGGCGCCGCGGATGCAATCGATCCGCGAGCGATTCAAGGACGACGCCGCCGGCATGCAGCGCGAGACCATGGCGCTCTACAAGTCCGAGGGCGTCAACCCGGCGGGCGGCTGCCTGCCGATGCTGATCCAGATCCCGGTGTTCTTCTGTCTCTACAAGGTTCTCTACGTCACCATCGAGATGCGGCACGCGCCGTTCTTCGGCTGGATCCACGACCTGTCGGCGCCCGATCCCACGACGGTGTTCAACCTGTTCGGTCTGCTGCCGTTCGATCCGGGCCACCTCACGCCCTACCTCCAGCTCGGCGTGTGGCCACTGATCCTGATGGGCACGATGTTCCTTCAGCAACGGCTCAACCCGCCGCCGCCGGACCCGGCCCAGCAGCGCATCTTTCAGATGATGCCGATCATCTTCACCTTCATGATGGCGCGTTTCCCTGCCGGCCTGGTGATCTATTACTGCTGGAACAACCTGCTCACGGTCGCCCAGCAATGGTTCATCATGCGCCACACCAGCCTGCGGGAACGCCAGCCCAAGGCTGTGCGCACCTGACCGTCGATGCGCCGGCCCTGCTCGAGGCAGGGCGTCTGCTGTTCGCGCGCGAGGCGAGCTTCTTTCACGGCGCCCAGCGGCTCGACCAGCTTCCGGATGAGCGCCTGCCGGAGATCGCTTTCGCGGGCCGCTCGAACGTGGGCAAATCCTCGCTCATCAATGCGCTGACCGGCCGCCGCGCGCTCGCTCGCGCTTCCAACACGCCCGGACGCACGCGGCAGCTCAACTTCTTTGCCCTCGCCGACCGGCTCACGGTCGTCGACATGCCCGGCTACGGCTATGCGCAGGCGGGACATGCCATCAAGCGCGACTGGCAGGGGCTGATGCTCGACTACCTGCGCGGCCGTCCATCGTTGGCGCGGGTCGTGCTCCTGCTTGATGCGCGCGTCGAGCTCAAGGCAAGCGACCGCACGGTGATGGATCTGCTCGACCATGCCGCGGTGACCTTCATGCTGGTGCTGACCAAGATCGACGCCGTCGGCGAGACCAGGCTCCACGCCCGCGAGGCCGAGCTGCGCGCGCTGGCCCGCGAGCACCCTGCGGCGTTTCCGGACATCGCGGCCACCAGCGCCGAGACCGGTGCGGGCATCCCGGAACTGCGTGCCTCGCTCGCCACCCTGGCGCTCGCTTCGGCCGGGGCGGACGCACGATGAGCATGAGCGAGGAGAGGCTCGCGGTCGCCCGTCAGCAGGCCGACATCCTGGCCCGGGCGCTGCCCTATCTGCAGCGCTATGCGGGCGACACCATCGTGGTGAAGTATGGCGGCCATGCGATGGGCTCGGGTCCGCTTTCCGAAGCCTTCGGTCATGACGTCGCGTTGCTCAAGCAGGTCGGCGTCAACCCGGTCGTCGTCCACGGCGGCGGCCCGCAGATCGACGGGATGCTCAAGCGTCTCGGGGTTCAGAGCAGCTTCATCGACGGGTTGCGGGTGACCGACGCCGCCATGGTCGAGGTCGTCGAGATGGTGCTTGCCGGCACCGTCAACAAACAGGTTGCGGGCCTGATCAACCGCGCCGGCGCGATGGCGGTGGGGATCTGCGGCAAGGATGGCGGCCTGATCCGCGCGCGCAAGCTGCAGCGGACGACGCGAGATCCTGACAGCCACATCGAAGGGGCGCTCGACCTCGGCTTCGTGGGCGAGGTCGAGCGGGTGGACACACGCGTCGTTCACGCGCTGACCGGCTCGGGCCTGATCCCGGTCATCGCGCCCGTTGGTTACGGCAGCGACGGGCAGACCTACAACATCAACGCCGACACCGTCGCCGGCGCGATCGCCGGGGCATTGGGGGCGACAAGGCTGCTGATGCTGACCGACGTAGCGGGCGTGCTCGACCACGACAGGCAGTTGATCACGGAGCTCAGCGTCGAACAGGCACGAGCCGGCATCGAGAGCGGCATGATCTCGGACGGCATGATTCCCAAGGTGGAGACCTGTCTCGCGGCGCTTGCGGCGGGCGCGTCGGCCGCCGTGATCCTCGACGGGCGGGTACCGCACGCGTGCCTGCTGGAGTTGTTCACCGATGCGGGGCCGGGAACGCTGATCCGGGCGTAGGATGGTTTCCAAAGGCCAGCCTTTGGCGGGGTTCGGGGTGGAACCCCGACATTCGACCCGATGGCGCGACGGTAGAGATGCCAGGTGGCATGACCAAGGACCGGCATCACGATGGCCAGGCCGATGAAGGCGGGGATGGAGCCGAGGAGGAGCAGCACGCCCACGATGACGCCCCAGAGGACCATGACGCGCAGATTGTGGTGACGGCCGACAGTGAGGTCCTGACCGCCTCGACCGGCAGGACCGCGCGATCCAGTGCCATCGGGATCGAGAACACCAGTGCGACCCAGGCCAGGAACAGCATGACGAGACCCGCGCCGAGCAGGGCGACGGAGGCGAAACCGGGTTCGCGAACGACATCGAACACGTGCCGCCAGTTGGCGTCGAGCTGCTGTTCGCGCCGCCTGCTGATCTCGTAGAGGCCGACCGCCGACAGCGGCCCGATCAGCGCGAAGCCGGATGCGACCGGGTAGAGCAGCGGGAACAGCCCGTCGCCGGTCGCAAGGCGCCCGAACACCAGGGCTGCGACCGGGTAGAGGATGCAGAGGAAGAAGAGCTGCGTCGGTGCGGCGCGGAAGTCGGCCCAGCCGTCGGCGAGCGCGCCGAGCAGATCCTGCGTGGGCAGGCGCCGGATGGTGAGGGTCATGGGCGTTCTCCCGACGCGACTGCAGGGTTTTCGCCGGGCCGGGACGAAAGGTTTCGCGACGCTGACGGTCGCTTCGACAGTGCTGCCGGGCTAGAGGAAGCCCGATGCGGGTCTCGGATTTCGACTTCAGGCTGCCGCCGGAGCTGGTCGCGCAGTCTCCCGCCCGTCCGCGCGACGCGGCGCGTCTGCTGGTGCCGCACGGGGCGGGATCCGACCGCATCGTGCGCGACCTGCCGGCGTTGCTGGCGCCCGGCGACCTGCTGGTGGTCAACGACACCAGGGTCATCCCGGCACAGCTCGCGGCGATGCGGGAGGGCGGCGCCCGGATCGGGTTGACGCTGGACAGACCGCTCGGCGATGGCACCTGGCGGGCGCTGGTGCGCAACGCGCGGCGGCTGCTTGCGTCCGACGTTCTGGCCATCGACGGGACGGCGATGCGGGCGGAGATCGTGCGGGTGGAGCAGGGTATCGCCGTCGTCCGCTTCGACCGCGAGGCCAGCGCGTTTGACGCGGCCCTCGCCGAGGCGGGCCGGCTGGCGCTGCCACCCTACATCGAGCGCCCGGACGGCCCGACGGCAGCGGACGCGGCCGACTACCAGACGGCGTTCGCGCGTCATGATGGCGCGGTGGCGGCACCCACCGCGGGGCTGCATTTCACGCCGTCGCTGATGGCCTCGCTGGAGGCGCGAGGGGTGCGACGCTGCGCGGTGACGCTGCATGTCGGTGCGGGTACGTTCCTGCCGATGCGGGACGACGACGTCGCCGCGCACCGGATCCATGCCGAGCGCGGTGCGGTGGGTGAGACGGTGGTCGAGGCGGTCGAGGCGACCAGGCGCCGCGGCGGCAGGGTGGTCGCGGTCGGCACCACGACGCTGCGCCTGCTCGAGACGGCCGCTTCAGGCGACGGCCGGGTGGCGGCGTTCGCAGGCGAGACGTCGCTGTTCATCCTTCCTGGGCACCAGTTCCAGGTCGTCGACATGCTGATGACCAATTTTCACCTGCCGCGGTCGACGCTTTTCATGCTGGTGTGCGCGTTTGCCGGCATCGAGCAGATGAAGCATGCCTATGCGCACGCGATCGGTTCGGGGTATCGCTTCTACTCGTACGGCGATGCCTGCCTGCTGGAGCGCGGCTCGTGAGCGCGTTTGGCTGGCGTGCGCAGCGCTCCGACGGGGCGGCGCGCGCGGGGACGCTCTCGACCGCCCGCGGCCAAGTCAAGACACCGGTATTCATGCCGGTGGGCACGGCCGCAACCGTCAAGGCGATGACGGCCGACGCGGTGCGGGCGACGGGGGCCTCGATCGTGCTTGCCAACACGTATCATCTGATGCTGCGGCCAGGAGCGGACCTGATTGCCTCGATGGGCGGCCTGCACCGCTTCATGGATTGGAACGGACCGATCCTGACCGACAGCGGCGGCTACCAGGTCATGTCGCTGGCGGCGATGCGGACGATCGACGA
>CAXTSH010000111.1:0-1371 GCA_964246925.1 uncultured Acetobacteraceae bacterium | reverse complement strand
GGCGGACAGGCCGCGCTATCTGATGGGTGTCGGCTCGCCGGACGATCTGCTCGGCGCGGTGATGCGGGGTGTCGACATGTTCGATTGCGTGCTCCCGACGCGGGCAGGGCGGACAGCGCGTGCCTATGTGCCGCAAGGGACGCTCAACCTGCGCAATGCGCGGCATGCGTCCGCGGACGGGCCGCTGGAGGCGGGTTGTCCGTGCCCGGCTTGCTCGCGCCACACGCGGGCCTATCTGCACCACCTGTTCCGGACCGGCGAGATGCTCGGGCCGATGCTGCTGACGTGGCACAACCTGACTTACTACGCGCGGCTGATGGCAGGGATGCGGGACGCGATCCTGGCCGGCTCGCTCGCCGATCATGCGAGGTCGTTGCGGGCCGGCTGGCACGAGGGAGATCGGTGATGAGCGACGAACTGACGCAACTCGGACGTCCTGTGGGCGCGCCCGCCAGTCCGGACGTGGCGGTGCTGGAACGGGTGCGCAACCCGCATCCCGGCCGGTTGTACGTGGCACGGTTCACGGCGCCCGAGTTCACGTCGCTCTGTCCGATCACGGGACAGCCGGACTTCGCCCATCTGGTGATCGACTACGTGCCTGACGGGTTCATCGTCGAGAGCAAGTCGCTCAAGCTCTACCTGACCAGCTTTCGCAACCACGGCGCGTTTCATGAGGACTGCTCGGTCTCGATTGCGCTCCGCCTGGTCGAGACGCTGGCACCGCGCTGGCTGCGGATCGGGGCATACTGGTTTCCGCGCGGCGGCATGCCGATCGACGTGTTCTGGCAGACCGGCGCGCCGCCCGACGGCGTCTGGATCCCGACGCAGGACGTGCCTGGCTATCGCGGCCGTGGATAGAATCGAGGATTTCATACGCGCGCGCGCGCTGGCGATCGGGTTCGACGCGGTCGGCTTCGCGCCCGCGGAACTGAGCGAAACCGCGCGGGTGCGTCTGGCGGAGTTCCTGGCCGCCGGCCGGCACGGCGAGATGGACTGGATGGAGCGGCGGACGGACGAACGGGCAGCGCCTCGGGCGCTGTGGCCCGACGCGGTGAGCGTGATCTCGCTCGGGCTGTCCTACGCGCCGGCGCACGACCCGCTGGCGATCCTGGCCCAGCGCGATCGTGGCGCGATCTCGGTCTATGCCCAGGGGCGCGACTACCACGACGTCGTCAAAGGCATGCTCAAGCAACTTGCCGGGGCGATCGTCGCGCGCGTCGGCGCGGCGCGGGTCAAGGTCTTCGTTGATACCGCGCCGGTCATGGAAAAGCCGCTCGCGGAGAGTGCGGGTCTCGGCTGGCAGGGCAAGCACACCAACCTGGTGTCCCGAGCGCACGGGAGCTGGTTGTTCCTCGGCGAGATCTACACGAG
>CAXTSH010000110.1:0-9513 GCA_964246925.1 uncultured Acetobacteraceae bacterium | reverse complement strand
TCCAGGTCCCCCAGCCAGCCGTCGCTTCAGGCGCGTGCCCGGCGCTTCTGGTTCAGGCTGTCGATCAGCACGGCGCCGAAGATCACAGCGCCCTGGATGAACTGCACCCAGAACGGCTGGACGTTCTTGAGCGTGAGCCCGTTGTTGATGAGGCCGATGATCAGCACGCCGAGCAGGGTGCCGAGCATCGAACCCTTGCCGCCGAACAGGCTGGCACCCCCGATGACCACCGCCGCGATGGCATTCAGTTCGAGACCCTCGGCGGCGATCGGCTGCGCGGAATCGAGGCGGCCGGCGAGCACCACGCCGCCGAGCCCGGCCAGCGCGCCGCTGATGACGTAGACGGCGCCGGTGGTCCGGCCGACCGGGATGCCGGCGAGGCGGGCGGCTTCGCGGTTGCCTCCCACCGCGTAGATCTCCGCACCGAAGACCGTGCGCGACAGGACGATCCAGGCGACCAGGAAGGTGCTCAGCGTGATGATTGCGGCGATCGGCAGCGGACCGAGATTGCCGCCGCCGATGTTGTCGAAACCGTCCGGGAACCCGAAGACCGTGTTGCCGCCGGTGACGATGAAGGCGAGGCCGCGCGCCATGGCGAGAAGCGCGAGGGTGACGATGAACGGGGCCATGCCGAGAACCGTGATCGCGAGCGCGTTGAAGGTGCCGCAGACGATGCCGGTGCCGATGCCGACCAGGACGGCAATCGGGACCGACCAGTGCGCCTGCAGAGCAAGGCCGGCCATCACGCCGGTGAAGGCCACGACCGAACCGACCGAGAGATCGATGCCGCTGGTGACGATGACGAACGTCTCGCCGACCGCGACCAGGCCGATCAGCGAGGTCGCGAGCAGGATCGACAGCACGTTGGCGGTGGTCAGGAACGTCGGCGTGGTCGCGGCGAGATAGGCGGAGATCACGACGAAAGCGACGACGATGGTCAGTTCGTTGATCGCGCTGCCGATCCTGGCCAGGCCGCTGGTGCCGTGCTCCGCCGCGTCGTCGCTGACCGCCGTGCTCATGCGAGTGCGGCAAGCGCCATGACGCGTTCCTGGCTGAACTCGGGGCGGTCGAGCGTGCCGGCCAGCCGCCCCGCTCGCATGACCACGATCCGGTCGCAAAGACCAAGAAGCTCGAGCATGTCCGACGAGACCACCAGGACGGCGCCGCCGCGGCGGGCGAGATCGCCGATCAGGCGATACACCTCGACCTTGGCGCCGACGTCGATGCCGCGGGTGGGTTCGTCGAGCAGGAACACACCAGGCTCGGTGCTGAGCGCGCGCGCCAGAACTACTTTCTGCTGGTTGCCGCCGGAAAGACTCTGGGCCGCGACTTCAATGCCGGGCGTGCGAATGCGGAGCTCGGCCACCGACCGGCGCGCCAGCGCGCTCGTCCGGTCGGTGCTCAGAAACGTGCGGAACGCCGACAGGCTCGCGAGCGTGGACATCGCCACGTTGCGCCTGACCGAGAATGGCAGGACGAGACCTTCACCTTTGCGGTCTTCCGGCACCAGGGCGAGGCTGGCGGCGATCGCCTGACGCGGAGATGTGGGGCGAACGCGGGCGCCGTTCACCCTGATCTCGCCGGTTGATGGGAGGGCGCCGTAGATCGATTTGAGCAGTTCGGTGCGGCCGGCGCCAATCAGGCCGCCGATGCCGACGACCTCGCCGGCACGGACCTCCAGCGAAACGTCCCGGAACCGTCCGGGCGAGGACAGGCCGGAGATCTGCAGCTTGGGTTTGCCGATCGTGGCATCGCGGCTGGCGAACATCGCCTCGATGGGGCGGTTCACCATGGCCTGGATTAGTGTGTCCTCGGTCCAATCCGAGGTGGCGCGCGTGGCGACCGTGCGTCCGTCACGCATCACCAGCACGCGGTCGCAAACCTCGAAGACTTCCTCGAGATGGTGCGAGATGAACACGATGCCGACGCCTTGGCGCTTGAGCTCGGCAATGGTGCCGAACAGCGTGCGCTGCTCGGTCGTGGTCAGAGTGGCCGTCGGTTCGTCCATGACGATGACCCGCGCGGCGTGCGACAGGGCGCGCGCAATCTCCACGAGCTGCTGCTGCGCGATGCCGAGACGACGAACCGGGGTGGCGGGCGCGATCCGCAGGCCGACCCGTTCGAGGAGCACGGCGGCGTCGCGTTCGAGTGCGGCCTTGCGGACCAGCCCCAGCCGGCGCGGCAGGTTGCCGAGGAAGAGATTTTCGGCAACCGACCGGTCGGGAACCAGGCTGAGCTCCTGGTGGATGACCACGATGCCGGCATCGAGCGCGTCGCGCGGACCGCGCGGCGCGAACGGCTTGCCTTCCAGCAGGATATCGCCGGCATCGGGACGGATGGCGCCGGCAAGGACCTTGATCAGCGTGGATTTTCCGGCCCCATTCTCGCCCACGATGCCGAGAACCTCGCCGCGGTCGAGTGCGACGTCAATGTCGACCAAGGCCCGTACGCCGGGGAAACTCTTGCCGATGCCGTTCATGGCCAGCAGCATGGGGCGGGCTCAGCGCGTCACGTCGTCGCCCCAGAGGCCGTAGGATTTCGCCTCGGCGCTGTCGATGTTCTGCTTGGTCAACAGCAGATGCGGCCAGAACTGGTGGCGGGGGATGTTTCTGTCGCCATGCAGATACTGTTCGACATAGCTCACGGACTTCGCTGCCATGGTCAGCGGGTTCTGCGAGATGGTCGCGTCCATCTGACCGTTGCGGATGGCATTGAGCGCCTGCTCGGTGCCGTCGATGCCGATGATGACGATATGGTTTGGCTGGCCGATCGGCGCGAAGCGGTTGGCCTGCTTGATCGCGCGGAGTGCGCCGACGGCGTTGTCGTCGTTGCCGTTGAAGACGGCGTCGATCCGGCTGTTGGCCGCGAGCAGTTGGGTCATGATGTTGAAGGCCTTGCCGGCGTCGAAGTCGGCGGCCTGCCGGGCGACCAGCTTGAGGCCGGGATTGGCTTTCGACAGCGTCGCGAATTCGGCCGCGAAGCCGTGCTCGCGTTCGTCGCCGGCGGTGGTGCCGAGCAGGCCTTCGAGGTCGACGACGTTGCCTTTGATCGAGCCGTATTTCGCCTTGAGCTGGAGCGCGATGAAGTCGGCACCTTCACGACCGAGTGCCTCGTTGTCGGTTTCGAGGAAGTTGACCTGGCAATCGCCGCAGGCCGCACCGCGGTCCAGCGTGAAGACCGGGATGCCGCGCTTGTTGGCCTGCCTGACGACGGGGACGATGGCGTCGGCGCTGATCGGATTGAGGATCAGTGCCGCGACATGCTGGTTGATGAGGTCGAGCACCTGGTTGGCCTGCGTATTGGCATCGCCGTTGGCGCTGGTGTTGATGAGGTGCAGGTCGGGGTATTTGGCGATCCCGTCCTTCACGCCTCGGGTCATGCCCTGGAAGAACGGGTTCGCCAGCGTCGCCACGCTGTAGCCGACGTTCTGGTCGGCGTGGGCGGTCAGTGGGCACAAGGACATTGCGAAGGCCAACATCACTCGCCGCATGTCTGATCTGGACATCGTGTTCCCTCGCTGCTTGCCGCCGGTCTTTGCCGGTTGAGAAGCCTAGGGTTCGCGTCCGAGCGGCGTCAATTCGGCCGGAACCCGCCGGCGTCCGAGGCTTTGACCAGGCTTTGGAGGAAAGCCAATGAGCAGCGAACGTGATCCCGGTGACGCGGTGCCGCCTGGCGTGGCGCCCATCGAGCCGGTGCCGCTGACGGCGGAGGACGAGCAGGTACGCGAGCAATTGGAACGGCTCGGTGATCCGGGGCAAACGCCCGACGAGGCCGACGAAGAAGTCGAGCGGATGACGCGGACTGTGCAGCCGCACAGTGCGGCCCCGTCCCGCAGCGGCATCACCGGCTCGGGCAGCGGCGCCGACGGAGAAGGTTTGTAGAGAGGGCCGGGGCTAGCCCCGGCCGGGGTCAGGGGCCGGAGCGCCTGTCCTGAACCACCGCCGGAACCAGGCAAGCTGTCGATGGCGCAGGTCGGCACGATCGGCTTCCTTGATGATCTCGTGGCCTTCGTCCTTGTAGACGACGAAGCTGGTCGGCACGTCGAGCGCGGTCAACGCCATGTAGAACTCCTGGCTTTGCGGCATCGGGCACTCGACGTCGCGGTCGCCGACGGTGACCAGCGTCGGGGTCTGGACGCCGCGCATGTGGGTAATCGGGGACGCGCGAAGATAGGGTCTGTCATCGTCGTAGACCGATCCCCCAAAGCTGACTTCGTCGGAACCGGCCTGCGGCGCTTCACCCTCGATCGAGAGCCAGTCGGAGACGCCAGCGTCGGCGGCGGCGGCGCGGAAACGATGGGTCTGGGTGACGGCCCACATCGCCATGTAGCCGCCGTAGCTTCCGCCCTCGATGCCGATGCGATGGTCGTCGATCGGAACCGCGCGTTCGGCCGCATCCACGCCACTCAGCACGTCGCGCCAGTCGCCGCCGCCGAGATCCTGGATGCTGGCGGAAGCGAAAGCCTCGCCCTGGCCGAAGCTGCCGCGATAATTGGGCATCAGGACGTCGTAGCCGGCGGCGAGCAGGTCGCGCACCAGGCCACGGCGGGGATATTCTGGGGTCGCCGCCGCCTGCGGGCCTCCGTGCACGTCGACGATCAACGGACGGTGCTGGCCGGGGTCGCCCGGTGGCTGCAGCAGCCAGCCTTGGACCTGGAGATTGTCGCTGGTCCAGTGGATCGAGCGGGCGGTCGCCGGCGGCACCAGACCTTCGTTGACATGCGTCAATGCCTGCCAGCCGGCGATCGGTCCGGACACGATTTCGGGCGGGCTGGTGAAGTTTTCGCGGATCGCGGCGGTGTGGCCTCCGGCGCAGGCCAGACCGAGGTTCCAGCCACCCGCGCCGAGTGCCGCGTGCCCTGACCAGAGTTGTTGGGCGCCTTGGGAGCCTAGGGCGGAGACGATCGTGCGGTCCCCCGAGAGTGACACTGCGGTCAGCCCGTCCCGGCAGTTCCAGTCGAGCGAAGTGAATGTCGCGCGGGTGCCGGCGGTGAGGTCTAGGGGGGTGCCCGGCTGGTCGATCGAGAGCGCGTAGACATCGCCGCCGGTCGAGCCGAAATCGCTCATCCAGCCGCCGATGAAATTCAATGTCCTGCCGTCGGGTGACACGACGGGATTGGCAAGCTGTTCGCGTGGCGCGGGTGAAAACAGGACTCGGGGGGCGCCGGCATCGTCGAAGGCGTACAGCTTGGCGACCCACCAGTCGCTGTCGCCGTTGCCGGTCGCGGCGGTGCCGACAAAGCCGCGACCGTCCGGCCGCCAGGCGTATTCATAGACGTAGAGGTCGGCAGGCGAGACGAAGCGCAGTGCTCCGTGCTCGACCAGTGCGACGCGCTGCTCGTCGATCTCGGTCCCGACCTCGCCGGCCAATCGGGCCGCGGCCGCCGTCGCGCCGACGCGCTTGTGCGCGTTCGCGGTCGCCAGCACGGCGAGCCGGTCCGCGGGGCCGAAACGGAGCGTATCGAGCGGGCCGTCGAATGAGAGCAGCACCGAGGCACGGCCGCCGTTGCGCCCGACGGTCTCGATCGAGGTCTGTCCGCCGGGTTGCTCGAGGAGAAAGGCGAGGCGCGAGCCATCCGTGTTCCAGACCGGGGAGGTCGGGCGGCCGTCGCCGACCGGGTTGACGGCGCGGACAGCGCCGTGGAGGTCGCGTATCAGCAGGCGCTCGAGCGGAGCGTCGCCGTCGTAGGGCACGTCGTCGTTCTCGATCGAGGCGATCGCCTGACCATCGGGCGAGATGGCGACGAGGGTGAAGCGATGCAGCGGGTGTTGGCCGGAAGCGGCCAACAGGAGAGGTGCTGCTGCAAGCAGGAGCGATCGGCGCAACGAGGTCTCCTGGTTTTGGCGTGGTCGTCGTCGCATGCGATGACGGATCCGTCCAGACGGGGGAATGCGGGGTGGCTCGCGTGCGTTGTGTGTTGACGGAGTGCGCCGAGCCGTTGTTGTTGCAGGCTTGGCTGCGCCACCACGCCCATCTGTTCGGTTTGGAGAACCTGACGGTGTTCGACAGCTCGACCGATGCGGCGACGGCGAAGCTGCTGCTTGGGGCGCAGCGAGCCGGGGTCGACGTCCGGCGCGGGCAAGGCTCCGAGACGGGGTGCGAACAGGCCAAGATCGTCATGAAAAGTTGGCGGGCGGATGAAGCAGCGATCGATTTTGCGATCCCGTTGACGTGCGAGGAGTTCCTCGCCGTCTACACGGCGGACGGCGTCTCCTGTCGCCGGGATCGGGTCCATGCGGCGCTGGACCTGGCGCGCGGCCAGACACTGGCGCTTGAACCGTCGCCTGCGCTGGCAAGCGTCGATGGTGCGCGCAACGAGTTCACGGTCGCACCGGTCCGGTTCTGCGTGTTGCCGGCGGACATGCTGGATCGGCTGGATTGCGTCTCCACCATGTCGAAGCGGTTCGAGACGCCGGTCACCTGTCTGCGTTTCGGCGCTGATCCGGCCGACGAAAGCGGGATGCGGGTCGTGTTCCAGGGCTTGGGCAACCTGCTCGACGCGTTCGGGATCCACAGCGAGCGGCTGGGTTCGCCGGTGCTCGCGCCACGCGGCGCTCCGGACGATGCGGTCTGGGTGCGAGCGGTCGAGGGTGCGCGTCCTGTGCGGTTCAAGGCCGGAGCCTATTGCCGTGCCAACGAGGACGTCGCATCGAGCCGGTGGCTGCCTTTTCTGCATTATGTGGCCCGAGGCGCCAGCGAGGGGCGTCGACTTGAGTAGTCGAGCCTTGAGGCGCCGCCGGTTGATCATCGGGGTGTCCGCCCTGCTCGGCGTGGCCGCCGTTCCCGCGCCGGTCACCACGGAGGCGATCGCCGCGATCGAGCGACGGCGGGGCGGGCGGCTTGGCGTGTTCGTTATCGATACAGGATCGGGACGAACGCTGGCGCATCGCGCGGACGAGCGTTTTCTGCTGTGCAGCACCTTCAAGGGTGTGCTCGCGGCGATGGTGCTGTCGCGCGTCGATGCCGGTCGCGACGATCTCGCAAGCCTGGTGCGGTATGGCGAGAGGGACCTCCTGGGTCACTCGCCGATCACGAGCGCGCATGTTCGGGAGGGCGCGCTTGCGGTGGGAGCCCTGACGTCGGCCATCCTGCTGTTCAGCGACAATGGGGCGGCCAACCTGCTGCTCGCCCGGGTCGGCGGTCCGGCGGCGTTGACGGCCTATGTGCGCGGCCTGGGCGATCCGATCACGCGGTTCGATCGGTATGAACTTGCCGCCGGACTGCGTTCCGGGGCTCTGGATACCACGACGCCGCGGGCCATCGCGGGCACTGCGCGGACGATCCTGCTCGGTGATGCACTGAGCCCGGCGTCGCGCGCGCGGCTCGAAGGCTGGATGGTGGCAGGCCAGCTCGGCGCGGCGCGATTGCGGGCGTCGTTTCCGCCGTCATGGGTGGCGGGCGACAGGACGGGGACGGGCGATGGCGAGTGCAACGACTATGCGATCGTGCATCGGCCGGGTCGCGCGCCACTGATGATGGCGACTTACCATGACGCGCCGGGAATGGAACTGGGGGCTCAGGAGGCAGTGCTGCGCGAGGTCGGGTCGGCGATCGTGGCCTGGGCCGCCTGACTTTTTTTCGAGATATTCCACGCTGAGCTTGTGTGCAATCGCAAGAGGTTCCGGGCATGCAGATGGGCTCGCCGGCGGAGCCGCGAGAGGTCCGATCGAGCTGGCAAGGTGGCAGGCGCTGGGATTGGCGGGACGGGTTCGGCGGGGCTCAAGGCCCCGGGTTTACGTGAACGGGAGACGGGCCGCGTGGCCGTTGGCAACCTGACGCGCCGGGGGTGCCGGCTCGGCGGCCGGGTGCGGGCCGGGCCGGGCAGGCTTGCCTAGACGGGTCAGACGGCGGCGGCGCTCGGCCTTCAGCCGCCGACCGAGTTCGCGGTCGGAAAGAGCAGTGAGATCGGGTTCGGTCGCCTGCGGGACCGGGATTGGCGCTTCGGCCTCGGCCGGCCCACCAAAAGCCTGAATGGCGGCGAGAAGCTGGGCCCGCTTCTGGTCGTGCTGGGACTCGATGCGTTCGATGCGGGAGATCACGCGGAACGCCTTGTCCCACTGGCCCTGCTCGAGAAGGCCGTGCGCGCAGATGTGCATGAGCTCGACGGTCGGGCGGCCGGTGAACGCGAGGCGATGATAGGGATCGCGAACCACGCCGTAGAGCCTGGCGGCACGTTCGGTATCGGCGAGCGGTGCTGCGCGCTCGGACATGTCTCCCCATTCGGCCTGCATGAAGCGGCGAAGCTCGTCGGTGGAGAGATCGGGATCGGACGTTGGCATGCCGGGACGATCGAGGTGTCTTCAGGGCCGTGCAAGCGGATAGGCCGGTGTTCATCGTGCGGGCCAGGTCCAGGGCGGAGCGCGGTGGGCGATCGGGACCGTTTCGCCGAGTTCCTTGGCCAGGACGACAATCTCCGCCTCGGCCTCGATCAGCGTCGTGACGAGCGGTTGCGCGTGCGACACGACGACGATCTGCGACCGGATCGCGGTTCGGGCGAGCAGACGGCCGAGCGGTGCGAGCAGGTCGGGGTGAAGACTCGTCTCGGGCTCGTTGAAGATCATCAGCGGTGGTGGCCTCGGCGTCAGCAGGGCGGCGATCAGCAGCAGGTAGCGCAGCGTGCCGTCCGAGAGTTCGGAGGTTCGCAGCGGACGCAGCAACCCGCGCTGGTGCATCTCGACCTCGAAGAGGCCGTCGCTGTCGCGTACGGTCACCGAAGCACCGGGAAAGGCGTCTTCGACCGCGGCCGCGAGCTCCTCGCCGGCTCCCACCTCCTGGATAGTGGCAATCGCGGCCGCGAGATCGGCTCCGTCGCCGGCGAGGGCGGGCGTTCGGGTGCCGACCTGGCGGCGACGGGCGGGTGCGTCGGGATCGGTGCGGAAATGATCGTAGAAGCGCCAGTTGCCGAGGGCTTGCCGGAGCTGGAGCAGTTCGACGGCGTCACCGCTGGCGCAATGCGTCAGCATGCTGTCGTACGGCGCCAGACCGTCGGCGGCTTGCCGCCACGATCCTTTGCCGTCGCGGATTTGGACCGAGGGACCGTGCCGTTCGGCGAACGCGCTCGCGCGACGCCAGGTGGTTCCGGTCCAGAGGCTTTCTGCCTTGATCTCGGGATCGCGGCCGAAGCGGGACCGTGGCACGGGTGAGGGCAGGCCGAGGTCGATGGCGTAACCGCCATCGGCGGAGGAGAAGCCGAGCTTGAGGCTGACCGGGTTGCGGCGAACGACTGGCTGGATCGGTTGCGTGCCGTCCTTCATGGCGCGGGAGAAGGCCTCCGGGCCGGCCCACAGCACCGAGGAGAGGCCGCCTTCATACGCGAGGGACTGAATCGCGCGACCGCCTGCCACGTCGGCGAGAAGCCGGAGCGCGCGATAGAGGCTGGACTTGCCGCTGCCGTTGGCTCCGGTGACGACCGTCAGCGTGCCGAGTTCGAGCCGGAGGTCGCGGAGCGAGCGGTAGCCGGCGATGCAGAGGGCGGTAACGGGAGGCATGGTGGGGTTGAACACCAGCCGGGTG
>CAXTSH010000109.1:1870-9646 GCA_964246925.1 uncultured Acetobacteraceae bacterium | reverse complement strand
CGGCGGCGCTCGGCGCCGTTGCGGTGGTCCATCAGGTGGCGAAGCGGCTGGGCGTTTAAATCGTGGTTTCCAAAGGCGAGCCTTGGGCGGGGTCAGGGGCGTCACGCCGGAAGGCGTGCTGACGCACGATGCCCCTGCTTACGAACCTCTCTGCAGCACCGGTCCCGATTGCAGCAGCGCACTGTTGACGACTGCGAGATGGCTCAAGGCCTGGGGCATGTTGCCGATCAGGCGGCGGGTCGGGACGTGGTACTCCTCGGCGAGCAGGCCGACGTCGTTGGAGACGTCGATGACCCGGTCCAGCATCTCACGGGCCTTCTCATGATGTCCTTGTAGGTAATAGCAGTCGGCGAGCCAGCAGGAACAGGCAAGGAAGGCGCCCTCCTCGTTCGCATCATCGATAGCGACCTTGCGGCGGACGAAGCCGCCCTCGACGAGGTGCCGCTCGATGGCGGCGATCGTGCCGGTGATGCGCGGGTCGGTGACAGGCAGGAACTTGACGAGCGGCAGCAGCAGGAGCGAGGCATCGAGATCGGCGTTGCCGTAGGCCTGGACGAAATGACCGCGCGTTTCGTCGTAGCCCTTGCTGCAGACCGTCTGGTGAATGACGTCGCGGGTGGCAGACAGGCGCTTGAACATGGTCTCGTCGAGGGTCTCGCGGGTACGGTCGGATGTGAGGAACTGGTTGATGCCGACCCATGCCATGGCCTGGCTGTAGGTATAGCGCTGTGGATCATCACGAGATTCCCAGATGTCGGCGCCGGGCTGGTTCCAGATGCGGTCGAGATACTCGACGAGCATGCGTTCAGCTTGCAGGCTGCGGGCGCTGCGCTCGATGCCGCCGCGCTCGCCGACATGCATGGCGTTGAGCAGCTCGCCGTAAACGTCGAGCTGGACCTGGTCGGCGGCCTTGTTGCCGATCAGGACGGGCCTGGCTCCGTCGTAACCGGAGAACTGGCTCGCCTCGTATTCGCGCAGGCTCCGCTGGCCGTCGAGACGGTAGACGATCTGCAGCCTGGTCGGGTCCCCGCCGACGGCGCGCGCGATCCAGTCGCGCCAGGCGGTTGCCTCCTCCTTGTAGCCGGCGTTGAGCAGCGCCGAGAGGGTGAAGGTGGCGTCCCGCAGCCAGGTGAAACGGTAGTCCCAGTTCATGCTGCCGCCGGGCATCTCGGGAAGACCGAAGGTCGCGGCGGCGACGAGGCCGCCCGTGCGCTGGTGGATCAGGGCCTTGAGCGTGATCAGGGAGCGCCTGACTGCTTCGGGACGGATGCAGGGCTTGTCGAAGCGGGCGATCCAGTCGGCCCAATAGGTCCGGGTTCCTTCGAGGCGCTCGGCGGCATCGAGCCTGGGCGGCATGGCGTCGGTGGCATCGGCGTAGGACAGGACGAAGGCGAGCGACTGGCCTTCGTTGATGTCAAAGACGGCGTGCGCCGTGTCATGGTGCAGGACCAGCGGGACGGGACTGTCGAGAACGACACGGGCCGGACCGAGCTCGGCGATCAGGCCGCGGTCGTCGGTCCTGGCCCAGGGGCGCATGGTGCCGTAGTCGAAGCGGAGTGAGAGGGCGAAACGCATACGCAACGTTCCGGCAAGGCCCTCGACGATCCGAATGATCGACGAGATACGTCCTCGGATGGGCATGAAGTCGGTGACGCGGACCATGCCGTCGTCGTGACGGAAGTCGGTCTGCAGGATGAGCGTGTCGCCGTCGTAGCGGCGGGCGATGCGTGGATGGGCGAGGTCGGGGTTGATCGACCAGCGTCCGTTGCTTTCATCGCCGAGCAGGGCGGCAAAGCAGGCATCGCCGTCGAAGCGCGGCCAGCAGAGGAAGTCGATCGAACCGGCGCGGGAGACGAGGGCACAGGTCTCGCCGTCGCCGATCATGGCGTAGTCTTCGATCAAGGGTTGCATGGGCGGGCGCTCGTCCTGACACGGGGCAGTCGGTGGGCATTCCGAAGGCAGGGCAGTAGCGTGCGGGAAACGGGCGGGTTCGCCGGGGCGAGGCGGTGGAGAACGTGAACGACCGGATCATCTCCTGGCTGCTGACCTCGATATCGGGGACAACCGAGCACGCCATCGCGCCCTGGGCCGCCTGGCATGGACGGCTGATGGTGCTGGGCTGGAGCGTGTTGCTGCCCGCCGGCATGCTGATCGCGCGGTTCTTCAAGGTTCGGCCGCGTGACCGACCGATGGTGCTGGATCCCAAGCTGTGGTGGCGCACGCATGTGGCGATGCAATGCACCGGCGTCGGCGTGGTGACGCTCGGGATCGTGATGGCGCTCGGACGGGCGCACGAGGTGACGGCGCTTGCCGTCCTGCATCACCGGGTCGGCTGGAGCCTGCTTGCGATCGGGTGGATCCAGATCGCGGGCGGCCTGCTGCGTGGGACCAAGGGCGGCCCGACCTCGCCGAGCCTGCGCGGCGACCATTACGACATGACGAGACGGCGGGTCGCCTTCGAGATGGTGCACAAGACGCTGGGGTGGCTCGCGATCCCGCTGGTGGTCGTGGGCAGCGGGCTCGGTCTGGTGCTGGCCGACGCGCCGCGCTGGATGCCGGTGCTGCTGGGCGCCTGGTGGGCCTTGCTGGCGTCGCTGTTCGTCCGGCTGCAACGGTCGGGGCGTTGCCTCGACACCTATCACGTGATCTGGGGACCGGGCGTCGAACATCCCGGCAATCGACGCAAGCCGATCGGTTGGGGTATCAGCCGCTACACACAAGCTCCTTGAAGAGCGGCGCCGGAGGATCTTCCGTGGACCAGGACTATTCAGCGCTCGATACACCAGACGTCGGACGAACACGGTGGCTGCGCCTGATACCGGTCGCGATGGCGATCTACGTCATCTCGTTCATGGATCGCTCGAACATCAGCTACGCGTTCGCCGGCATCGGTCACGACTTTCATGTCAACAAGGCGCTGCAGGGAACCGCCAGCGGGATCTTCTTCGTCGGTTACATCCTGCTGCAGATCCCTGGCGGCTGGCTGGCGGAACATTGGAGTGCCAAGAAGTTCATCACCTGCATGATCGTACTGTGGGGGATGGCCGCGATCGCCTGCGGAGCGGTGGAGAGCTTCAGGCAGCTCCTCGTTGCCCGCTTCGTGCTCGGCGTTGCCGAGGGCGGGATCTGGCCGGCCATTCTGGTCCTGCTCAGCCACTGGTTTCCGGTGCGGGAGCGCGCGCGGGCGTACAGCTTCTGGATGGCCAACCTGGCGATCGCGTCGATCATCACGCAGCCGCTGTCGGGCTGGATCGTCTCGGTCGCGAGCTGGCGCGTCCTGTTCTATGTCGAGGGTGCGCTGCCGTTCCTGATCGCACTGCCGCTGTGGCTGTTGTTCGTCAAAGACAGGCCGCGGCAGGCGAACTGGTGCTCGGCGGCGGAACGCGAATACATCGAGACTTCGATCGCGCGCGACCACGAGAACGAGCCGAAGAGCGCGCCGTTCTCCCAGATCTTCAGGACGCCGGCGGTCTGGCTGCTGATCGGCGTGTATTTCATGATCCAGGTCGGTTTCTACGGTCTCAATCAATGGCTGCCGACGCTGATCAAGAGCCTGACCAGAGCGGGCTTCGGCGCGGTCGGGCTGATCGCGATGCTGCCCTATCTGTGTGCCATCGGGATGATGTCGCTGAACGGGGTGCTGGCGGACCGGAGCGGGAAATATCCGAGACATGTGCTGCTGCCGATGCTGCTCGCGTCGGCGAGCCTGATGGCATCCGTCCTGATCGGGCACGCGATCCTGTGGCTGTCGTTGCTGTTCATCTGCCTGGCGATGGGCGGGGCGCTCTCGTATGACGGGCCGTTCTGGGCGGCGGCCTCACGCACGTTGCCGCCGGTGATCGTGGGTGGGGCGATGGGATTGATCAACGCGCTCGGCAACCTGGGCGGATTTCTCGGCCCCTACGTGAGCGGCTATCTGCAGGATCTGACCGGGGGATTCGTCGGGTTCGCGCTGTTCCTGTCGGGATCGATGCTGGCGGCGGGTTTGTTGATGATGACGGTGCGGATCAGGGAGGCGCCGAAGCCGGTCACGGCGGGCGATCTCGCAGGGTCACATGTCTGAGCCTACAAAAAAGGTCAGCTCCGGAACAGGCTGAGGATCAGCAGGAACAGGCCGATGGCCGCGGCCTGAAGCAGGATGCGCCAGCGCATCAGCGCGTTCTGACGGCGTGGATCGGCGCCCTTGCCGCGCACCAGGCCGACAATCCCAAACGCCAGGACGACGACCACGCCCAGCATGGCGAGGACCATCAGGAGGGTGAGGAACGCGCGCATCAGGCAGGAAGTGGGCAAGAATACGAGTTCTTCACCCTTCTCCCCCTATCATCGGGCCTCGATGGGGTGACAAAACGCGCCCGATGACGTCGTTGCCACGCTTTCTCATCGGCTGCCTTCTGCTCGGGACGTGGTTGGCGGCCTCTCCGGCGAGCGCCGCGACGGCGTCGACACAGGCCGCCGCCAATGCGGCCGCATCGAGCCTGACGCCGGCCGACGCGCAGCAACTGCTCGGGGTGCTGAACGATCCGAAGAAGCGGGCCGCGTTCGTGACCACGCTGACCAACCTGGCCAAGGCGTTGAGGCCGTCGACGACTGCGGCCAAGGCGGCTGCGGCGGCGGGCCTGGCGCCCAACAGTCTGGGCGCCGAGGTGCTGATCGAGGCAGGCTCGCTCGGTACTGCGCTGACTCGACAGGCCGGCGACTTCGAGCACGCGATGCACGATTTCCGGGATGTCGGGCCCTGGTTCCGGTCGATCACGGGTGATCCGGTGCGGCTCGGCGAGGTGCTCGGCGCGCTCGGCCGCCTGGCGGTGGTGCTGGGGGCGGCGTTGCTGACGGTGTTCGCGATCAATCGGCTGCTGGCGCGGCCGATCGGCGTCCTCGCACGCTGGTCAGCCGGCGTGGCGCCGAACGGCGTCGCACAGCCGGACGCCGACGCGGACCCGGCCGAGGTGACCGGCGAGGAGGACGAAGAGGTCGCGCGCCGGCGGCACAGCGTCAGCTTCCGCAAGCTGCTGCACGCACTGAGACGGCTGCCGTTCGCGTTCGCGCACCTGGTGCTCGAGTTCGGCCCGGTGCTTGGGTTCGCGACGGTGGCGTTTGTGCTTGAAGTGGTCGGCTTCGTGGGCAATCCCGAGAGCCAGCTCGTGGTGTCGACAGCACTGCGCTGCTTCATCGTCGCGGGTGTGGGGATCGCGCTGGTTCACACCCTGTTCGCACCGAGCGCGCCTTCGCTTCGGCTGGTGCTGGTGAGCGATCGGGTCGCCGGACTGGTGACGTTCTGGGTGCGGGCCATGCTGCTGGTGGGCGCCTGGGGGTTCTCCTCGATCCTGGTGATGCAGACGCTGGGCTTGTCGCCGTTCGCGGCGCTGGCGCTGCAGAAGGTGCTGATGCTGCTCGAGCACACGCTGCTGGCGTGCCTGATCGTGCAGAGCCGCCGTGACGTCGCGCGCCGGCTGCATCCGCCGCGCCGGGTCAGGGGGGCGTTGCGGCGGGTCATGGCCACACTCGCGAACCGCTGGTGGATCTACGCGGTCGTGTTCAACTACGCGTTCTGGCTGGTCTGGGCGCTGCAGATCAAGAACGGTTTCACGCAGCTCTGGACGATCAGTTGCAAGACGGTGCTGGTGGTGATCGCGGCGCGGCTGGTGGCGATCGCGCTGCTCGGCGCGCTGGCGCGGGGGCTGCGGTTCGATGATGCCCGGACGGGTCGCTACCCATGGATGCGGCCGCGTGCGGAGCGCTACTATCCGGTGCTGCGGCGTCTGGTGACGGTCGCGGTGTTCGGGCTGATGGCGATCGTGCTGCTGGAGGTCTGGGGGGTCGACGCGGTCTCCTGGTTCAATCGCGGCGAGTTGGGCGACCGGCTGTTCTCGGCGCTGGTGAGCGTGCTGGTGTCGCTTGCGGTCGGCGTGCTGATCTGGGAGGCGGCGAACATTGCGATGGACCGGCATGTCGACCGGTTGCAGCGCGACCCTGTCGGCGGCGTGGCAAGGGTTGCGCGGGTGCGCACGTTGTTGCCGATCCTGCGGATCATCCTGTCGATCGCGCTGGTGACGATCATCGCGCTGACGGTGCTGTCGGAGATCGGGGTCAACATCGCGCCGCTGCTGGGGGGTGCCGGCATCGTGGGGGTGGCAATCGGGTTCGGGTCGCAGAAGCTGGTGCAGGACTTCATCACCGGTATCTTCCTGCTGCTGGAGAACACGATGCAGGTGGGCGACCAGGTGACGGCGGGCGGCCTGTCGGGAGCGGTCGAGCATCTGTCGATCCGGACGATCCGGCTGCGGGCGGGAGACGGGTCGGTGCACATCATCCCGTTCTCCTCGGTGACCACGGTGACGAACACGAACCGCGGGCTGGGGAACGCGGCGGTCAGCGTCGACATCGACCCGGCCGAGGATGCCGACCATGCAGGCGAAGTGCTGAAAGAGGTGGCGCTGACGCTGCGAGACGATCCGGACTACAAGGATGGCATACTGAGCGACCTGCAGTATTGGGGCGTGGACAAGGTGACCAGTCAGGCGGTGACGCTGGTGGGTCAGATCGCGTGCACCGACAAGCAGCGCTATGGTGTGCAGCGTGAGTTCAATCGGCGGATGAAGATCGCATTCGACGAGCAGGGTATCAGGTTGGCGATGCCGGCGCAGGCGGTGACGGTGGTGCGCGCGGCGGTGGAGACGCATGCGCGCAAGGAGATCGCCCACGACGAGGATGGACCGACGACCGTGACGGACAGCCCGCCGACGGCGGCACTGGGCCATTCGCAGTGATCGACGTGCTGGAGGCGTCGGCCGCCGGGCTGGGTGCGGAGGGGTTCGCTTTTACGCCGGCCGCGACGATGCGGGCGGTGTTGGGAGAGGCGGCCCTTGCCGACTGGGCCGCGTTTGCTGCGAGCTGGAACGATCTCGGGCCCGATCTCTACATGGCCGATGGCGGGCGTTACCGGCGTCGGCGTCATGCGGCGTTCGCGGCGGATGGACGCGGGTTCACGCGCAAGCCCAACCAGCCACATTACCAGAGCCGGGATTTCAATGCGCTCAACGGTGGTGTCGCGCGCTGGTTTGCGCCAATGGAGGAACGCGTCGCCTCGCACCCGACGCTGCGGGCGATCCTGGACGCATCGCGGCGCCTGTTCGAGGCGGTGACGCCGGCGGGACAGGTGCCGGAGGTCTCGCATGTCGAACTGCACCAGTTCCGCATCGAGGCGAAGGCCGAAATGACGGGACAGCCGACACCGGAAGGGATGCACCGGGACGGTGTCGACTGGGTGCTGGTCCTGCTGGTGGCGCGCGAGAACGTGTTGTCTGGCGAGACGACCATCCTGGGCGACGATCGCAGGCCGCTCGGATCGTTCACCCTGACGCAGCCCCTGGACTCGGCGTTCGTGGATGATGGGCGGGTGTATCATGGCGTGACCGGGATCGCGCCGGTCGATCCGTCGAAGCCGGCGTGGCGCGACGTGCTGGTGGTCACGTTCCGGCATCAGTAAAGGATGCTGTTCAACTCGCAGCTCTTCCTGCTGGTGTTCCTGCCGCCTGTGCTGGCGGCCTACTACGCGTTCGGGTCGGTGCGGGCGGCACGTCAGTTGGTGCTGATCGGGGCGTCGTTCGCGTTCTACGCCGCGTGGAACTGGCGATTCCTGCCGTTGCTGTTCGGGCTGACGCTGGCGAACTGGTTGTTGGCGCATGGTTACGGCCGGAGCGGATTGCGATGGCTGCTGTCACTGGGTGTGGCGCTCAACCTGCTCGTGCTGGGGGTGTTCAAATATGCGAACTT
>CAXTSH010000109.1:0-1770 GCA_964246925.1 uncultured Acetobacteraceae bacterium | reverse complement strand
CCTGCGCCGGATACGATGGAGAACCTTTCGCGCGGCGCGATGCTGTTCATCATCGGTCTGACGAAGAAGGCGGCGTTGGCCGACACGATCTCGGTCAATCCGGATGCCTTGTTCGCACTCGCCGCGTCGGGGCACGCGATCGGGGCGGCAGGCGGATGGGCGGCGGCGCTCTGCTACGCGCTGCAGATCTATTTCGACTTTTCCGGCTATTCGGACATGGCCATCGGCCTGGCGTTGATGTTCGGGCTGCGGCTGCCGATGAATTTCGATGCTCCGTATCGGGCGGTGTCGGTGCGGGATTTCTGGCGGCGCTGGCACCTGACGCTGTCACGGTTCCTGCGTGACTATGTCTACATCCCCCTCGGGGGCAACCGGTGTTCGGAGCCGCGGATGGTGGGCAACCTGCTGGCCACCATGCTGATCGGCGGTCTGTGGCATGGTGCCGCGTGGACCTTCGTCGCATGGGGCGGCTGGCATGGTGCGGGGCTCGCGTGGAACCATCTCTGGGGCAGGTTGGGATGGCGCTGTCCGCGCGCGGCCGGTTGGTTGCTGACGATGCTGTTCGTTGTGTGCGGCTGGGTGCTGTTCCGGTCGCCCGACTTCGGGACCGCCTGGCGGGTGCTGGGCGCGATGGCGGGTGCGGAAGGGTTCGGTCACGTGCATGTGCGCAACGCGGTCGTGGTCGGGATCGCCGCCGGCGTGGCCGTGATCGGGCCAACGAGCCAGGAGTTTGCTTTGCAGCGTCTAATGCCCCGGCGATGGGTGGCGATTCCGGCGGGTGTGGCGTTGGCGGCGTTGCTGCTGCTGGTTGGTGGCCGCATCCCGAATGAGTTCATCTATTTCCAGTTCTGAGCGGTCGTGGCGTCGGTTCGTCGGGACGCTGCTGTTGGCGGCCTGCGTTCCGGCGGTCGCGGTCTACCTGTTCATCGTGCTGGTCGATCCCTGGGGAATGCTGCCGCTGCATCTCCCGTTTGCACGGGTGCCGATCTCGACGAATGCGCGATTCTCGTTTCCGGCGCTGGCGATCGATCCGAAGTTCGATGCGGTGATTGTAGGCACGTCGACGAGCCGGCTGCTGCGGCCGGCGGTGCTGGATGGCCCGTTTGGGGCGCATTTCGCCAATCTGTCGATGAATGCGGCCACACCGTGGGAACAGGGTCAGATCCTGGCGTTGTTCGAGCGCACGCATCCCAGGGCGCGTGCGGTGATCGTCGGGCTCGACGCGGCGTGGTGCCTGGCGGGACCGGACAGCCCGCGTCTGACCGGGCGGGCCTTTCCGGCGTGGATGTATGGTCGGTCGACATGGTTGGGGTATCTGCGGGTTTTCAATCTGTATGCGTTGCAGGAGGCGGCGAACCAATTTGCGGCCGCGATCGGGATCAAGCGGTCCCATTACGGGAACGACGGCTACACGGATTTCCTGCCGCCCGACTCGGACTACGACCGCCGCAAGGTGGATGCCTTGTTCCGTAGCTGGGGCGAGGTGAGCCGGGCGCCTGCCGTTGGGTCGATCGAGCTGCCGTATGTCGAGCTATTGCCGTCGCTGCTGGATGGCTTGCCGGCGACAGCGGTGAAAATCCTGTTCTTCCCGCCGATCACGGTGGAGACGATGGGCGAGCCGGGCAGCCAGGTGCGGGCATCGTGGGAGACGTGCAAGCGGGATGCCGTGATTGCCGCCGAGAAGGTGCCGAATGCGAAGGTGATGGATTTCGCGTTGGACAACGACGTTGATCGTTCACGGCAAAACTTCTGGGACCCGATCCATTATCG
>CAXTSH010000108.1:445-10168 GCA_964246925.1 uncultured Acetobacteraceae bacterium | reverse complement strand
CCAGGCACGACTGCGCGCGAGACGAACGGATCATCGACAACCCCCGGCAAGAGAGCTTCGATACGGTGTCGTCAGGCAGCCGGCAAGGCGGGCTCAGCAGCCGTCGCCGCGAAGTGTCCAGGCGGCCACGCGACCGCCGGTGACTTCAAAGGTCGTCGCACAGGCGTAGGTGTCGTAGGAGGGCGGGATGCCGCCGAAACCGAAGCCGCCATAACCGAAGCCCCCGTAGCCGAACCCGCCATAGCCGAAGCCGCCGAACGGGCCGAAGCCGCCCCAAGGGCCGAAGCCCGGATCGAAGGTCGAATACGCTGTTTCGTAGGCAAGGAAATCATGACCCTGGGCGGTGTAGGTGCGCGTCGGCACGCCGTAGCTGCGAAGGAGGTCGATTTCCGGATGTCCGATAAAGCCGTTCAACCGCGCTCGCTGGGCGGGTGACGGGACTTCGCAGCCGGCAAGAACAGTGGCTGCGGTCAGAACCGACATGAGGCGAAGCGGGCGCATGCTGGACTTCGGTTTGGCCTGTCAATCCATCCATCTTACATCGGACAGAAAATTGGCGCCCGCGGCAAGCATCGCAAGCCTGTCGAAACCGAGCGCCGCACCCGACGACGGCGGCACCCCGGCCAGGGCGGCGAGGAAGCTCTCGTCGAGCGGCCAATCCTGGTCGGGACTCGCCGCGATCCGGCGTGCACGGTCGGCGGTGAAGCGCGCGCGCTGCTCGACGGGATCGGTGAGTTCCTCGAACGCGTTGGCGAGCTCGATGCCGCAGACGAACAATTCGAAGCGCAGCGCCACGCGCGGGTCGTTCGGGTCGCGTCTCGCCAGGGCTGCGAGCGGGGCGGGCCAATGGGTCAGAAACGTCGGGCGTTCGCGGCCGAGATGAGGCTCGATACGCTCGAGCAGGAGGCGGAAGAACAGATCCTCCCAGGTCTCGTGCGCACGCAGGCGAGCGCCGGCGCGGCCCGCGAGTGAGGCCGCGTCGTCGAGGTCCTCGAGGACGTCGCAACCGGCGTGCCGGGCGAAGGCCTCGGCGACCGTCAGACGTTCGAAGCATCCGGCGAGCGTCGTGGTGACGCCACGGCAGGTCACTGTCGGCGGCAGCACGGCGCATAGCAGTTGCGCGGTCTGGTCCATGAGGCCTGCCAGGGTCTGGCCCGGCGAATACCATTCGAGCATCGTGAATTCGGGCGCGTGCAGCGGACCGGCCTCGCCGTTTCGCCACACCCGGGCGAGCTGGAAGATCGGACCGGCGCCGGCGGCGAGGAGACATTTCATCGCGAACTCGGGACTGGTGTTGAGCCAGAGCGGGTCGCGGCTGCCGTCCGGGTTCTCGCGTCCGGTGCGCCACGCGCGGAGATGAACCTCCTCGCCGGGAGCGATGACGGCGTAGGGCGTCTCGACTTCCAGAAAGCCCCTGGCCTCGAAGAAGGCGCGGGTGGCGCGGGTCAGTCGCACGCGCCGGCGCAAGGAAGCGGACCTGGCGGCGAAGCGTTCAGGGTGCCAGGTCGGAAGCATCGGCATCGCGTTTGCCCAGAGGGTCGCAGACTTCTACACCGCCGCGATGCGGACGATCAGGAATGCGGCTTTGGTGGTCGAGGCCGGGTTCGCGCCGCGTGCCGACCTTGCTTCGCTCGAGGCGGTCGGGCGTGCGTATGCGATCGCCATACCGCCGGCGTTCGCGGCCCTGATCACCGATCCGGACGATCCGGTGGGACGGCAGGTGATCCCGCATCCCGACGAGCTGGTCGTGGCGGCCAACGAGACCGCCGACCCGACGGGTGACGAGAAGTGGAGCCCGGTCGCGGGCGTGGTGCGGCGTTACCCGGACCGGGCGCTGCTCAAGCCGTTGCTGGTCTGTCCCGTCTACTGCCGGTTCTGTTTTCGGCGCGCGCATGTGGGGCCGGATGGGGGAATGCTGTCGGAGGTGGCGCTCGGGGAGGCACTCGACTGGATCGAGGCCGAAGCCGGTCTGCGCGAGGTGATTCTGACCGGGGGCGATCCGCTGATCCTGTCGGCGGGCCGGCTCGGGCACATCGTGGGGCGGCTGTCGGCGATGCCGCAGATCGAAACCATTCGCATCCACACGCGCGTGCCGGTGGCCGATCCGGCGCGGATCGACGGGGAGTTGCTGGCAGCGTTGCAGACGGCAAAAGGATTGCGGGTGATGCTGCACGCCAATGCGGCCGCCGAGATCACCGAGCAGGCGGCCGGGGCGGTACGCCGGTTGCTCGTTGCCGGGATCCCGGTGCTGTCGCAGTCGGTGCTGCTGAGGGGCGTGAACGACACGCCGGAGCGGCTGGAGGCACTGCTGCGCGCGCTGCTGCGGGCGCGGGTGGTGCCGGCAAGCCTGCATCAGCTCGACCGGGCGCCGGGGACGGCACGGTTCCATGTGCCGATCGAGGAGGGACGGGCGCTGCTCGAGAGTTTGCGTGGGCGGGTGCCGGGGGATGCATGGCCAGACTACGTGCTCGACATCGAGGGCGGCCACGGCAAGGTGCCGATCGGGCCCGACTATCTCGATCCCTCGACGGGAACGGTGCGCGACCCCTGGGGCGGGCGGCACTCGCTTGCCGCTCGCAACACGGTGGGCTAGGAACCCGCCCTCCCCGAAAAACGCAAAACCTCCGGACGGTGCATGAAACAACAGGCGAACCTCATCAGGGCCGGCCAGGTCATCGAACATGAGGGACGACGCTGGACGGTTCTCAAGCAGCAGATCATCACGCCGGGCAAGGGCGGCGCGTTCATTCAGGTCGAGATGCGCGACCTCAAGGGCGGCAACAAGACCAACGAGCGCTGGCGGACCGCCGACACCGTCGAGCGGCTGATGACCGAAGAAAAGGAATACACCTACTCCTACACCGACGGCGACAATCTGGTGCTGATGGATCCGGAGACGTTCGAGCAGGCGATGATCCCGGCGGTCATCCTCGGCGAGCAGCGGCCGTTCCTGCAGGACAACATGACGGTCAACGTCAAGCTGGTCGAAGGCGATCCGGTCGGCATCGAGCTGCCGGCGACGGTGACGCTCGAGATCGTCGAGGCCGATCCGGTGACAAAGGGGCAGACGGCGACCTCGTCCTACAAGCCTGCGCTGCTGTCCAACGGGGTCAAGACGCAGGTGCCTCCGTTCATCGAGACCGGCGAGCGGATCGTGGTGCGGACCGAGGACGCGAGCTACGTCGAGCGCGCGAAGGGCTGATGGCGCAGCGCCTGACGCCGCACATGAGCGTCATGCAGGCTGCCGCACACAAGGCGGCCAAGCGGCTGCTGCGGGATTTCAGCGAGGTCGAGAGCCTGCAGGTCAGCGTCAAGGGACCGTCGGATTTCGTCAGCCAGGCGGATTTGCGTTCGGAAGCGACGCTGCGCGAAGAGCTGGCGCGCGCGCGGCCCGGATACGGGTTCCTGATGGAGGAAAGCGGGGCGTCGGGCGGCGACAACTGGACCTGGCGCTGGGTGGTCGACCCGCTCGACGGCACGACGAACTTCCTGCACGGGATGCCGCACTGGGCGGTCAGCATCGGCCTGCAGCGGCGTTTGCCGGACGGCGCGGTCGAGATCGCGGCAGGGATGATCTACAATCCGGTCAACAACGAGATGTTCTGGGCCGAGAAGGGTGGCGGCGCCTGGCTCAACGACCGGCGGCTGCGCGTGTCCGGACGCCGCGAGATCGAACAGGCGGTGTTCGCGACCGGCATCCCGTTCGGGGTTTCGGACACGCGACAGCGGATGGCGTTCGCGCGCACAATGTCGGTGATGATGCCGCAGGTTGCCGGAATACGCCGGTTCGGGGCGGCGGCACTCGATCTGGCCTGGACGGCGGCAGGGCGGTTCGACGGTTACTGGGAGGTCGGCGTGAAGGCGTGGGACGCTTGCGCGGGCATGTTGATCGTGCGGGAAGCGGGCGGCTTTGCGACCGACCCCGACGGGCGCGAGCCGCCGGCGCTCGAGATCGCGCTCGACGTCGTGGCCGGTAATGCGCATCTGCACGCGCCGCTGCGGGAGATGGTCGCGAGCGGGCTGCGAAGCGGCGCCTCCTGAGATGATCCGCTCGGGCCGGGCGGCGATCATCGTGTTGGCGCTGGGCGCACTGGTCCCGGTCGCGGCGCTGGGCCAGGCGAGCACCAACCAGAAGGCCTTGGACACGCTGGGGCCGGCGGCGAGGCCGCACCCGCATGCGCGACCGGCTCACGTGGTCAGGCATACGACGAGGCATGCGCCGCTGCATTCGCAGCCGACGAGCGGCACGGCGGCGCGGATCGGCAAGCCGCCGACGGTGCCGCCGCGGCCGCCACCGCCGCCGATCATCGCGCCGCCGGCGATTCACGTGGCCCTGCATCCGCCGCCGCCGCCGCCGGCCGTGCCGGTCGACGCCCACGCAGCGGGAGCGGCGAGCACGATCCGCGATGGCACGCGGATCACCTTCGGGCCGGCCAGCGCCGGCGTGAATGCCGACACCGATGCGGCCTTGCACGCCATCTCCGCCAGACTGAAGGCGGAGCCGACGGCGGTGACCGACATCGACGCGTATGCAGCGGGGAGCGCGGACGATCCGTCGTCGCCGCGCCGGCTGTCGCTGGAGCGGGCACTGGTCGCGCGTGCCGTGCTGATCAATGACGGGATCTCGTCGACCCGCATCTACGCGCGTGCGCTTGGCGCGACACCGGCGCCGGCATCCGACCCGGAGCCGAGCGGCCCGCCGGACCGGTTGGACATCACCGTGCACGACACCGCGGCAGCACCTGCCGCGGCGGCGCCGGTGAAGGCGGCAGGCCAATGACGCGTCCGACCAGCTACGTGGTCCGTATGCTGCTGTTCCTGCTCGCGGTCGCGGTGGTGGCATGGTTCCTGTCGCCGGTGCTGGTGGGCGCGTTCGGCAACAACCGTCTGCTGAACGGGCTGATCCTGTCGGTGCTGGCGCTCGGGATCATCTGGAACTTCGTGCAGGTGGTCCGGCTCAGCCCGGAGGTGCGCTGGGTCGAGACGCTGCGTCAGCCACGCGCCGGCCTGGCGCCGCCGCGGGCGCCGAAACTGCTGGCGCCGATGGCGTCGATGCTGGCCGCGCGCGACCGCGAGCAGCGGCTGGTGCTGTCGACGCCGGCGACGCGGTCGCTGCTGGACAGTCTGGCGTCACGGCTCGACGAGAGCCGCGAGCTGTCACGCTACATGACCGGACTGCTGATCTTTCTCGGGCTGCTGGGGACGTTCTACGGGCTGATCCTGACGGTGGGATCGGTGGGCGACGTGATCGCCTCGATGTCGCTCGGCAATGGCGACGCGCCGGCGATGTTCGATCAGCTCAAGCGAGGCCTGGCGCGGCCGCTGCACGGGATGGGGACGGCGTTCTCGGGATCGATGTTTGGGCTGGCGGGCGCGCTGGTGCTCGGGTTCCTCGATCTGACCGCCGGGCAGGCGCAGAACCGGTTCTTCAACGAGCTCGAGGAGTGGCTGGCCGGAATCACCCGGTTCGGGACGGGGACGGCGGGCCATGATGGGGAGATGGCGGTGCCAGCCTATGTGCAGGGGCTGCTGGAACAGACGGCGGAAAGTCTCGAACAACTGCATGCGCTGATCACGCGCAGCGAGGACAACCGGACGCAGGTGGGACAGGCGCTCATCCAGCTCGCCGGACACATGGGCGGGCTGTCGGACATGATACGGGCCAACCAGTTGGCGCTGCACCGGCTCGCGGATGCGCAGGACGACGATCTGCAGCGGGCGCATCTGCGTGGGATCGAGCAACTCCTGACCCGGCTGCTGAGCGAGACCGAGCACGGGCGTGAGCAGAGCACGGCCGAACTCAAGCAGGAGCTGCGTGTGCTGGCCCGGACCATCGGGGCGGCTGCACCTCGGGGGGCGGCGCTTTGATGGGGCTCTGCCCCACGCCCCGCGGGGGGGGGGGCCCCCCCCCCCCCCCCCATGGCCCGGAACCCGCGGCGGGGCGGGGGGGCCGGGGGGGCGGGGGGGGCCGGGGGTGGGGACGCGCTGTCGACGCTGTTGCTGGTCATCATCTTTGTGCTGCTGGTGTTCGTATTGGGGCAGGCGTTTCTGTCCGTTGCGCTGAGCGGGCGGCAGAAGGCGCTGGAGCGGCTGTCCGAACAGGTCGCCGCGCTGTCGCAGATGCTGTCGCTCGAGCACACGCGCGAGACGGCTTTGCAGGCTTCCTCAGTGCGGCTGACCGCCAATCTGGCGGTCAGGGAGCGGCAGCTTGCCAGCGAGACGACGCTCTCGGCGAGCCAGGCATCCAGCGTGGCGCTGCTCAACGCACAACTGACCGCACTGCGGCAGCAATTGTCGGCCATCGCGTCGGCGCTCGACCTCTCGCAGACGCAGCTCAAGGCGCGGGATGTGCAGATCAGCGACCTGGATCGGAAGCTGAACCTGGCACTCGCCGACCGGGTCGAGGAGCTCAAGCGCTATCGGAGCGAGTTCTTCGGGCGACTGAGCCAGGTGCTGGCAGGTCAGAAGGGGATCGCGGTCGTGGGCGACCGGTTCGTGTTCCAGAGCGAGGTGCTGTTCCCGGTCGGAAGTGCGGCCTTGTCGCCCGACGGCGTGGACGAAATCGGCAAGCTGGCGGCGACGTTCAAGCAGATCATCCCGAAGATCCCGGCCGACCTGCCCTGGGTGCTTCGGGTCGACGGCCATGCCGACAGGCAGCGGCCGAAGGGCGGCAACGATGATCTGAACTGGCAATTGTCGGCGGCGCGCGCGATCAGCGTCGTTCGGCTGCTGATTTCGGACGGCATTGCAGCCAACCATCTCGCCGCGGCGGGATTCGGCGAGTATCAGCCGCTCGATACCGCCGACACGCCGGCCGCCTACGCACGGAACCGGCGGATCGAGCTGCGTTTGACCGATCGTTGAACGCGGAAGGGATGGGCGACATGGATCCGGTCAGGGTGCCGCTCGACGCGCTGCGCGAGAGTGAGCCACACAAGATCGAGCTGGGCGAGAGCCCGGTCGTGTTGATCAGGCAGGGCAGCGTGGTGACGGCGCTCGCCGGCCGCTGTCCGCATGCGGGGGCGCCGCTTGAGAAGGGTGCCGTGTGCGAGGGGCGGCTGATCTGTCCCTGGCACAAGGCGGCGTTTGCGGTGGCCGATGGATCGCTGCTGGAGCCGCCAGCGCTGGCTCCCCTCGCGCGCTATGCCGTGCGGGTCGAGGACGGGGTGGTGGTCGTCGACGGCCGTCTCGAGGCGGACGAGCCTAAGCAAACCCCGCGCGGCTCGGCCGGAACGATCGCGATCGTGGGAACCGGGGCGGCGGCGTCCGGAGCGCTCGCCCTGCTGCGGTTGCGTGGGCATGCCGGCCGGGTGGTGGTGATCGGGCCGGAGACGGAGCCGCCGTATGATCGGACGGTGCTCAGCAAGATGGTGATCGGCGGGACGATGCCAGCGGAGGCGAAACCCGTGCTGGAGGACTGGCCGGCCGGGGCGGAGCGTGTCGCGGGCGAGGTCGCCCGGCTCGATGCCGTCCGTCGCGAGATCCATCTCGGCGACGGGCAGGTGGTCGGATACGACCAGGCGCTGGTCGCAACCGGGGGCGTGCCGAAGCGGCCCGGGGTCGGCGGCGAGGAGCTGGGCGGCGTGCACGTGCTGCGCAGCGTCGCCGATGCGGCAGCCCTGGTGGGCAGCATCGAGCGGGCGCGACATGCGGTCATTCTCGGCGCCGGGTTCATCGGCCTGGAGGTCGCGTCGGGGCTGCGCGAGCGGGGCGTCGCGGTGACCGTGGTCTCGTCCGGTGCGACGCCGCTGGCCAACGTGCTCGGCGAGCAGGTCGCGCGGCGGCTGCAGGCGCTGCACAGGTCGAAGGGCGTGGTGTTCCGATCGGGCAGGATCGCCCGGTTTGAAGGCGACGGCAGGGTCGAGCGGGCGGTGCTGGAGGACGAGGTCCCGCTCGATTGCGATCTGGTCGTGCTCGGGACAGGCGTGTCGCCGAACGCGGGATTCGTTGGAGGCGTCGAGATCGACGATGGCATCGTTGTCGACGGTTCGCTCTGGGCGGCGCCGGGGCTGTTTGCGGCGGGCGACATCGCGCGGTTTCCGTATCGCGGCGACGCGGTGCGGATCGAGCACTGGCGGTTGGCGCAACAGCATGGCTGGCTGGCGGCGCGCAACATGCTCGGCGACGGCGCGGTGTTCGCCGGGGTGCCGTTCTTCTGGACGGCGCAGCACGGGGTGCGGATCGACGTTCTCGGCCACGCGTCCGAGTGGGACCAGGAGGTGATCGACGGAGACCTCGAGGCGCTCGACTTCGTCGCGTTCCTGGTCAAGGGCGGTGCGGTGGTGGCCGCGGTCGGATGCGCGCGCGACGCACAGATGGCGCGGCTGTCGGAGGCGATGCGAGGACGGCTGACGGTTGACGAGGCGCGGGCGGCGCTGTTTGTGCGAGCACGTTGATCGGGTCAGGTTAACTCAACCTGACTCGATCGTGCTCTAGGCGGGCTCGCCCAGGGCCTTGCGCTTGAGGAGATCGAGGCGCTTGGCGGCGTCTGCGGCCTGCGGGTCGATCGCGAGGACCTTCTGCCAGGCGGCGTAGGCGGCAGTCGCGTCGCCTTTCGACTCGGTGATTTCGGACAGGATCGACCAGGCCTGGAAATCGTGCGGGTCGCGGTCGATTGCCTGCCCGAGATCGGCGATGGTGCCGGCGGTGTCGCCGGAATGCAGCCGCATCACGGCACGCTCGCGCCACAGGATGCCGAGTTCCGGCTGCAGGTCGATGGCGCTGTCGAGGTCCTCGACCGCGCGGCCGGCCTTGCCGGACACCAGGGCGGCGTTGCCGCCTTCGACGAGGACGCGCGCGGTGGGCGAGATCGGCGTCTCCTCGGCCGCTTCGATGCGCTGCTCAAGCGAGGCGGCCTGGCCGCGTGTCCTGGCCTGGGCGAGCTCGGCGAGGAGGGACTGGAGGCTTTCCTGGGCGTGGGCGGATACCGCCCCGATCGGCAGCAGCGCGGCGAGAATGGCCGCGCGAAAGCTCAGAGGCCGTTGAAAGTAAAGGTTTCCAAAGGCGACCGCCTTTGGTGGGGTTTGGGGCAACGCCCCGATCTCAGCCCTGGCGCGCCTTCATGCGCGGGTTCTTCTTGTTGATGACGTAGACCCGGCCGTGACGGCGGACGACGCGACAGTTCTTGTCGCGTATCTTGGCCGTCTTGAGAGAGTTGCGGACCTTCATGACACGACCTTGCTGATCCGGCACCGGGAGCCGAGAAGAGGGCGCGGGATAGAGGGTGGGGTGGTCGGTGTCAACCTTGCGCCGGATGCCGGCCAATTGGGGGACGTGGAGCGGCTTCCTGGCGATGGCGTTCGCGATCGTCGGATTGGTGGGCGTGTTCGCGACGTATGCGACCGCCCTGCCCTACCAGCGCGGCCTGCGCGAGGAGGCGGCCCTCGACCAGGCACTGGCAACGGGCGGGAACGCCCGGGCGCTGGAGGCGCTGCGGCCGGCAATGGCCGGAGAGGCCGACGACGTGATCGACGGCAAGGGCTCGCTTGCCGAGCGCGTGAAGCGCGCCCGGACCGAACTGATGGAACGGGTCGACCGCGAAGGCAGGTCGCTCGCGTTGCGGATGCGGTTCTGGATTGCGGTGTTCACGGTCGTGATGGGCCTGCTGGGCGTGGGCATCCTGGGGATGATTTCCAAAGGCTAGCCTTTGGCGGGGTGGGGGGGGGGGGGCCCCCCCCCAACCAACCAGGCGCCGCCCCCGTGGAATGATTCCCACCAACCCCC
>CAXTSH010000108.1:0-435 GCA_964246925.1 uncultured Acetobacteraceae bacterium | reverse complement strand
GGGGGGGCCCGGGGGGGATTCACCCCCCACCCCCCGCGGGGGGGGGGGGGGGGCCCCCCCCCCCCCCAGCAAAACAACCGTGGCCCTGCCCATGTCTCATGATGCCGCCGTCCCAGGGCGCGTGCCCGCACTCGGGGGCGCCGCGCACGCGGTCTCCTTGAGGATGGCGATGAACGCTCTCAGTCCGGGCGGCACATGGCGGTGGCCGGGATAATAGAGGCAGAGGCCGGGGATCGGCGGACACCAATCGTCGAGCACGGTGACGAGCGCGCCGCGTTCAAGATAGGGCTGGAACGATCGGTTCGACACGTAGGCGATGCCTGAACCCTGGGCGGCGGCTTCGGTCATCAGCTCCGCGTGGTCGAGCGTCAGCCTGCCGGAGATCTCGACCGAGAGTTCCTGACCGTGTCGCTCGAACTCCCACCGATAGAGCTT
>CAXTSH010000107.1:5477-10405 GCA_964246925.1 uncultured Acetobacteraceae bacterium | reverse complement strand
TCGAGGAGCCGCGCCGGCAGACACCCCGTCCCGCTCCCGCCGCTCCGCCGCAGAGTGCGGAGACGCTTCGGCTGCGCGCCCGCACCGACGAGGACGAAGGCGTCCGCCGTCCCGGCAGCGGCGCCATTCGACGCGCCGGCGGCGCTCCGCTTCCGGTCAAGCGCCCACAGGTCACGCTTCCCAAGAAGGGCATCGGGCTCGACCCGCGGCGCGGCGGCCGCATCGACGTCCAGGCCGCCATCGAGGGCGAGGACGAGAAGACCCGCTCGCTCGCGTCCGTCCGCCGGCAACGCGAGCGCGAACGCCGTCAGGCCGAACTGGAACGACTGCGCGCCGACGGCGTCCGCCACGTGCGCGACGTCATCCTGCCCGAGGCGATCACCGTCCAGGAACTCGCCAACCGCATGGCGACCCGCACCGCCGACGTGGTGAAATCCCTTATGCGCATGGGCGTCATGGCGACCGTCACCCAGACGCTCGACGCCGACACCGCCGAACTCATCATCCAGGAGTTCGGCCATCGCGTCCGCCGCGTGTCCGAGAGCGACGTCGAGCTCGGCATCGAGGGCACCGTCGACGCCGACACCGACCTCGAGAGCCGCCCGCCCGTCGTCACCGTCATGGGCCATGTCGACCACGGCAAGACCAGCCTGCTCGACGCGCTGCGCTCCGCCGACGTCGCCTCCGGCGAGGCCGGCGGCATCACCCAGCATATCGGCGCCTACCAGGTGACGATGCCGACCGGCGAACGCATCACCTTCATCGACACCCCGGGCCACGAGGCCTTTACCGCCATGCGCTCGCGCGGCGCCTCGGTCACCGACCTCGTCGTCCTCGTCGTCGCCGCCAACGACGGCGTCATGCCGCAGACGGTCGAGGCGATCCGCCACGCCCGCGCCGCCAACGCCCCCATCGTCGTCGCCATCAACAAGTGCGACCTCCCCGGGGCCAACCCCAACCGCGTCCGACAGGAACTCCTGCAGCACGAGGTCGTCGTCGAGGAACTCGGCGGTGAAACCCAGGACGTCGAGATCTCGGCCAAGGAGCGCACCGGCCTCGACAAGCTCACCGAAGCCATCCTGTTGCAGGCCGAAATCCTCGATTTGCGCGCCAATCCCGACCGCGCCGCCGAGGGCTCCGTCATCGAGAGCCGCCTTGACCGCGGCCGCGGTCCCGTCGCCACCGTCCTGGTCCAGCGCGGCACCCTCAAATCCGGCGAGATCGTCGTCGCCGGCGCCGAGTGGGGCCGCGTCCGCGCCATGCTCGACGACAAGGCCAACCAGATCAAGGAGGCCGGCCCGTCGACTCCGGTCGAGCTGCTCGGCCTCTCCGGCGTTCCCGACGCCGGAGAGCCGTTCGTCGCCGTCGAGAATGAAAGCCGCGCGCGCGAAATCTCCGAGTTCCGCCAGCGCAAGGTCCGCGACCGCAACGCTGCCGGCGCCACCGCCGCCCGCGGCACGCTCGACCAGATGCTCGCCCGCATCCAGGCCGGCGCCCAGAAAGAGGTCGCCCTTCTCATCAAGTCGGACGTCCAGGGCAGCGCCCAGGCGATCCAGTCCACCGTGCAGAAGCTGGAGCACGAAGAGGTCAAGGTCCGCGTGCTGGGCGCAACCGTGGGCCAGATCACCGAGTCGGACGTGCAGCTCGCCAAAGCCTCCGACGCCGTCATCGTCGCCTTCAACGTCCGCGCCACCAGCCAGGCGCGCGAACTGGCCCAGCGCGACGGCGTGGACATTCGCTACTACTCCATCATCTACCAGGTTGCCGACGACATCGAGCAGCTCGTACGCGGCAAGATCGCCCCCAAGCATCGCGAGCGCTTCCTCGGCTACGCCGAGATCCGCAAGGTCTTCGACATCACCAAAACCGGCAAGGTGGCCGGCTGCATGATCACCGAGGGCCTGGTCAAGCGCGGCTGCGGCGTCCGCCTGCTGCGCGAGGGCGTGGTAGTCCACCAGGGCGAACTCAGCCAGCTCAAGCGCTTCAAGGACGACGTCCGCGAGGTCGCCCGCGGCTACGAGTGCGGCCTCTCCTTCGCCGGCTTCAACGATCTTCGCGAAGGCGACCAGGTCGAGTGCTACGAGATGGAGCTCGTTCCGGCCTGATGAAGCCGGCCGCAGACGCCCCGACACAGCGCCAGCTCCGCGTCGCCGAGGAGATCCGCCACGTGCTGGCGGACATCTTCGCGCGCGCCGAGTTCCGCGATCCGGATCTCGCCGCCGCCCACCTCACGGTTGCCGAAGTCCGCATCGGCCCCGACCTCAAGCGCGCCACCGCCTTCGTCTCCCGTCTCGGACGCGGCGACGTGACCGAACTCCTGCCCAACCTCAAGCGCGCGATCCCCTACCTGCGCGGCCAGATGGCCAGATCGCTGCGTCTGCGTCAGGTGCCGGACCTGTCGTTCCAGCCCGACACCGCGATCGATTACGCGACACACATCGACGACCTCCTCCGTTCCCCCGAAATCGCCCGCGACCTGTAAGCGAAGCAAGTTCGGGGCGTCGTGCGTCAGCACGCCTCCGGCATGACCCCGAACCCCGCCAAAGGCTCGCCTTTGGAAACCATCACGATCACCGCCAAGCCAGCGCAACCAGACACCTCTCCCACTTATCCGACGACGGATTATGGAAGCTGCACGCCTGAGGCGATGACAAGTTGAATGCCAGCACGTCACCGTATCCAAGTTCTGTCGACGAGCGGACGCACGTGGCTCCTCACGTTCCGGGTCAGACAATAGAAGAAACAAGTGCGTAGCCTTTGCGCAGGCCACCTTTTCGCGCTCGTCTTCGTCGTCTACGCGACTGTCGCGATCCTCCTGTGTGCGATCCTGGTCCCGCCGTTCGAAAACCCGGACGAGTTCAATCACTACAATCGCGCGAACCTCGTCGCCACCGGTGCGATCATGGCGACGCGTTACGCCGGTCCGGACACGTCGGGCGGCAAAGTCGATATCGGAACCGACATGACCGACAGCATCATAGGAACTGTCCGTTTCCACCCGGAGCGCAAGGTCACGGGAGCCATGCTGCAGGCAGCCAGAGCCGTGCACTGGGGCCGCCGCATCCATCTCACGTTCGACAACACTGCGATCTACCCACCGTTCTTTTATCTGCCTGCAGCGCTCGGCATGCGGATCGGATGGGCGCTCCACGAGACGGTCGTCAACACGCTGATCTTGTCCAGGCTCCTCACCGGTCTGGCTTGCGTCGGTGTCGCGACCGCCTCGATTGCAGCCGCGGGCGCTGCGGCGCCGTGGCTATTCACGATGCTCTGCCTGCCGATGGCGCTCACGCAGTTCGCGTCCGTGTCCCAGGACGGCCTGATGTTTGCCGCCGCCGCCCTGTCGATGACCTGCCTCGTCCGCCTCGGCCGAGACCCCGGCTGGTCCAGGTGGCTGCTCCTGCTTTGCATCAGCCTCGATCTCATCATCATGGCGCGCCCGCCCTACGCACCGATCGCCATCATCCCGCTGCTCCTGCCTAGTCTCACCGCTCGGCAACGCATCGGGGCGACAACCCTTGTCGTCGCCCCTGCTCTGGCCTGGAGCGGTACGATGGTCACGTTCACCGCGATCAACGCCCACGTCGCCGCTGGGGTAAATCCCTCGACGCAGCTCCTGCACCTGCTGACCCACCCCGGCCGATGGTCGATGCTGGTCCGCAACACCTACGCCCACCAAGGCCTGACCGGCCTGCCGTTCATCGACGAGTTCATCGGCCTGCTGGGCTGGACCGACCTCAGACTGCCATCGTCCTACTACACAACTGCCAAGGTCGTGCTCGCCGTGGCGCTCGTGACCGCGTGCACACGATCGACGCCCACCTTCCTGCCTGCCGCCCGCGCTCTCGTCTTCGGAGCCTTGCTCGCGTCGTCGCTGACCCTTTTCATCTTCGAGTATGCGAGCTGGGACACTCTCGACGCCGACCGTGTCAACGGCATCCAGGGCCGCTACTTCATCCCGCTGGCCATGCTGATTGCCGCCGTGCTCCCTGTCATCCGTCTGCCCCGCCTGCTTCTGACCGCAACAAATGCTCTTCTGCTCGCGTTTCCCGCGCTCTCCGTCGCGATCCTCACCGATGGCATCGTTCTACGATATTACGTCTGATGGACGACCCTGTGCAGCGTAGGTCGCCACCAGGTGTCACCTCTGTTTGAGTACGGAATTGCTTGCCGAAAACTTTCTCCCGGTCGGCAAATCGGGAGCACCGGACTTGCAACGACGCTTCGTCCCGCCTGTTGCCACCGGTCCACTCCCCTAACGGCCGCGCGCGGCTGCTGACAGGGCCGCCGTGCAAGGACCCTGATCGAATCGATGCTGATCCCCAATCGGGCCGTTCGCAGGTCGCTGCCTCTCTGTGTCATCCTCCTCCTGCCCCTGCTGATCCATCTGCCGGTGCTGTCTCCATGGCTGAGCGCCGACCCGATCCTCTGGTGGTCCGGCCTCGCCTTTCATCCACCCGGCGGTGACCTCCTCGTCCCCGGCTACCCTGGTTGGGCCGACGGCAACGCCGGCGTCACCACCGAGGCGCTGGGCCATCTCGCCGCCAGCGACTGGCTGCATGGCATCATCCCTTGGTGGAACCCATACAGCGGCATCGGTATGCCGCTGCGGCGGAAATGCAGAACTCCGCCCTGTTCCTGCCCTTCGTTCTCCTCCTCCATGCCGCCGACGGCGTCCTGCTGCTGAAGATCGCCCTGCAATCCTGACCGGCCTGGCGAGCTTCGCCCTGTTCCGAACGCTGCGCATTTCCTCGGCCATCGCCTGCTTGTGCGCCGTGACCGCGAAGCGCCGACGAGCTTGTCCGCCGCGAGCTTTTCTTCCCCGGCTGGCACGCGACGGTACCTGACCTTGCTGCTTATCACGCTTCGAGAACGACCCAGCGGGAAGCTATGGCGCCTGCAGACAGCGGGAGAAGAAACCTTGTCAT